>DFFH01000118.1:10157-11840 GCA_002368805.1 Mageeibacillus sp. UBA3781
AGCGAGATCTTCGCCAAGAATGATAAAGGATACATCGTCAAGGGAATCAGTACAACCGGCCTCTCCTTCATCGACAAGGCAGACGCAGGTGCGGAAAAAGCACCTGGTGCTCCGGTTATCGTCGTCAATATGAAAGACGAGTTCGATCTTCTCGGCTGGGATTGATCTTTAAGGTCTATATAGCATTGCGGCGTCTTCTTGCTTCCTGCATCAGGCGCTTGTGTTCTTTTATTCCCTTTCTGCCCTGTCCGATTCCCTCCGGAACAGGTGTCTCTTCGATCCCGATATACTTTTCGTTATGGAAGACCTCGCTCACAAGCGGATCGAGGTGAAAATATGAGTCGATCTCCTGATCGGTAATATCCGGCGCAAACTTTCGTCTTCTAAGAGAACCGAATCTTCTGCGGTTATATTCTTTCCACAGGAGCAGGACAAGAATCTCAATAAGTACCGCGATGAAAAGCACTGCAAAGAAGTGCTCGGTCTGGTGGATCTTATTGAGGTCATAAAACAGGAATTCCTTTACCGGACGATGCATCTTGTCGCAGATGATTCCGTAGATCATGTAGCAGAAATAAACCAGCATGTAGATCCATGCGATCAGCGTCAGGACAACTCCGATGACCTTCTTCCAGGTCTTTTGGTTGTTCTTATACTCGATATGTGAATCCCCGTTATGGGCAGATTCGTACTTCTCCAGCTGTATGGGCTGGGGATTTGTTTTCCTATTCTCTTCTTTTTGCGTCTGGGTAATGCCGCGGTCCGGGCTTTTCCATGTCGCCAGTTTTTTTCTCGGAAGGATCGTTTTAAACAGCGCGCTAAGTGTTATAAAGACATTGATATACCAGTATAGGATCGGATACCAGATCACGCTCCATGTGCTTTTCAAAATGTCCTTGTCATACTTGGATTCCAGGATCATCGCCACCACGAACTGGACCAGACAGACAAATGACAGGAACTGACTCTTCCAGATCAGGTCGGTATATAGATGTTCACCCCTGATCTCCGATGTAACAAGAAGGATCGTCAGGAACAGCCAGCAGACCGACCAGAAGAAAGAAGCAACCTGCTCCAGATAGATCGGTGTCATTCTTCTTCTTCGCCAGCTCTTGAAAATGTCCCAGTGCCGGAATACAACTTCCAGGCCTCCTTCTGCCCAGCGTTTCCGCTGACGCCAGAGGCCTTTGATCGTCTCGGGAACAAGCATCCAGCAGAGAGCTCTCGGCTCATACCGCACATCCCAGAAATTCTTCTCCAGTTTCCATGTAACGGCGATATCCTCGGTCATCATGTCGCGGTCCCAGAAACCACAGTCCAGGAGCGCTCTTTTTCTATAAGCGACACACACGCCGGAAACTGTCATAACTTTTCCGAGAACACGCTGAGTGCGCTTGATCAGGCTGATAATACTTGCATACTCACAAAGCTGGATCTTGCCGAGAAGAGAACCTCTGTTTCGTACGCGGGGGTTTCCGGTAACTGCACCGACACGTTCGCCGTTATTCTTGTTAACGAAATGGGACACCATATAGCGAAGCGCATCTTTGTCGAGATACGAGTCGGCATCCACGCCGACCAGGATCTCTCCTTTGGATGCGATCAGACCGAGATATAGAGCATTTGCTTTGCCGCAGTTTTTCTTCAGATCGACGACACGGACACAGGGGTATTTCTCGCAGA
>DFFH01000102.1:0-676 GCA_002368805.1 Mageeibacillus sp. UBA3781
GACAGCGTTACGGCGCGACCGTCAAACGCTACGATCTTCTCAACAATCTGATCGCCGACATTAAGAAAGACCCGTACGGAAGAAGAAAGATCATGTCGCTCTGGCAGGAAGCCGATCTTCGCGAGACGCCCGGTCTTGCCCCCTGTGCTTTTCTGACGATCTGGAACGTCCGCGGGAAATATCTCGATATGGTCATGGTCCAGAGATCCGGTGACATGCTCACCGCGTCCGGTGCCGGCGGCATCAACGAGATCCAGTATGCGGCCCTTCTTCTCATGGTCTCCCGTGCGACCGGATATGAAGCCGGTGTTTTCACGCATTTTGTCGCCAACGAGCAGATCTATGACCGTCACATCGATAATGCCAATGAACTTCTCCGACGCGCAGACGAAGCCGGCGTCATGGCACCTGTTTCTTCAGAAGGACAGAAGGTTCCGAATCTGATCCTCAATAAAGAGCCGGGCTGCGACATCTCTTCGATCGCCGTCGAAGATTTCGAGATGCAGAACTACGAACCGATGCAGCCGCAGCTGACTTTCGAGCTGGGGATCTGAGGAGACACTATGCCGCAAGCTCAATACCCCGAACACGACATCAATCAGGTCTTTGACTACATCCATACGATTCTTTCTTCCGGAAATGTTGCTGACAATGCTCTTGACGAGATGAGTTTTCT
>DFFH01000102.1:878-2279 GCA_002368805.1 Mageeibacillus sp. UBA3781
CGCTTCGTAAACCTTGTGGACTACTGCGAAGCGATCGATATCTTAGGGCAGATCCCTTCACAGCCATCTCCGGAAGAACTGAAAAAACGGATCGAGCTTCATCAGAGTCTGGAAGAGCGCGAAAAGAGCTTCTGCCAGAATCTTCTCGGCTTTTCTTTTAACAAGGACCAGTCCGAAAAGAAAGCAGCTCCGACAGCTTCAGAAAAAGCGGACTCTTCCGCTTCAAGAAGCACTGATAACGCCGCAAACTCAGGTGAATCCGCAGATGAAAGCAGTAATCTTCACCTGATGAACAGCATCGCGCCGGTCTTTGCCTGTGCCGACCCTCTTAAGACCGCTCTTTTCTATGAGACGAAACTC
This sequence comes from Mageeibacillus sp. UBA3781, assembly GCA_002368805.1. Lineage (GTDB taxonomy): Bacteria > Bacillota > Clostridia > Saccharofermentanales > Saccharofermentanaceae > Scatonaster. The sequence goes on from DFFH01000102.1 coordinate 1,239, forward strand.
GGATTTCATGCCGCGCATCTCGATGACGAATCGATGCCGCATATCCGCCTGTGCCGCGACAATATCGAGATCATCCTCGTCAAAGAAAAAGAGGACGCCACGGTTTCCCGCGCATCCTCTCATTATGATCTGTATATTTTTGTATCTGAGCCTATGATGCTCCAGCTGGAGCTCTCCGGCGCCGGTGTGAAGATCGTAAAGGCTCTCGAAGAATCCGATACGGTCCACACGAACCGGGAGTTCGTCATCGAAGACATCGACGGCCGCCGCATCTGTTTCTCACAGAGGATCAGCGGATAATCACGCCTCCGAATAATCACCTAGTTTCCAGGACATGCCGTTCTCATCACTCATTTCGTCGGTGGCAGTATTTACGTTGACTTCTGCCACATAGACATTTGCATCTTTTCCGGCCTGGGATCTGACGATAAAGGAATACCCTGTGTCCGTCTTTTCGATCTGGCTCTCAAAAACGATAAGTTTCAGATCCTGTCCGTACAGATGGTTATAGAATGCGATCGAAGCCTTGATATACTTTTCGCACTCGGCGTAAAGCTCATCTTCCGCTCCGGATCCGGTTTCCGGCTTTGTCTCTTTTGATGTCGCCAAGGACGGCTGATCTTCACTACTGCCCTCACTGGACGGAGTCTTATCAGAAGGTTTCGTATCATCACCTTCGGAGGTCTTCACTTCCGAGTGCTTCACCGTCTTTTCCGAGGAGCTCATCTCCACTTCAGTCTCTGAATCCTTACTGGTATTCTCAGTGACAGATTCCGTTGTCGGATGTACTACAACATCTTCTTCCTTGCTTGATCCGATGGTGGTCGAAGCTTCCGTTTCCGATGAAGTTGCAGAAGTCTTGTCATCTTTGCCCTTACATCCAGCCATGGAGAGCATCATCATGGCACAACATATCACAATCATTTTTCTTGATATTTCAGGTCTTTTCATTATTCTTGCCTCCTATCGACACATAAGATTACACGTATTCTACCATCGCGAGCCTGTCAGAGAATAAGCAATCTGTCATACTGGTAAAAA
>DFFH01000102.1:2352-2565 GCA_002368805.1 Mageeibacillus sp. UBA3781
AAAAATACAATGATTCCATGAGACTGAATTCCAGCACAAAAGAACCGGTCCTCCCCGCTTTCACAGAAAGGACCGGTTTTCTTTATCTTTATCAAGAGTGTATCAGTCGATCTTCGGAAGATTAGCTGCGTACTTTGCAAGCTCCTCATCCGTCGGGATGTAGTCATCCATCTCACCGTCGTGGAACTTCTGGTAAGCAACGAGGTCGAAGTA
>DFFH01000102.1:2699-4503 GCA_002368805.1 Mageeibacillus sp. UBA3781
GCTGCGCGGATCGCGTGGGAGCTCTCCGGTGCCGGGAGGATACCCTCGACACGGGCAAACATCTCTGCTGCTTCAAATACATCTGTCTGCTTAACGGAACGGGCCTCCATGTATCCATCATGATAGAGCTGGGACAGTGTCGAGCTCATGCCGTGATAGCGAAGTCCGCCGGCATGGTTTGCAGACGGGATAAAGTCAGAGCCCAGTGTGTACATCTTCGCCAGAGGACATACCATACCGGTATCGCAGAAGTCATAAGCAAATGTTCCGCGTGTGAAGCTCGGGCAGGATGCCGGCTCAACAGCGATGATTCTGTAATCTGCTTCACCTCTGAGTTTCTCACCCATGAACGGAGCGATCAGGCCGCCGAGGTTGGATCCGCCGCCTGCGCAGCCGATGATGATGTCGGGCTTTACGCCGAGCTTATCAAGGGCAGTCTTCGTCTCCAGACCGATCACAGACTGGTGGAGAAGTACCTGGTTCAGAACGGAACCGAGCACATAGCGGTAACCTTCAGTTCCTACAGCAACTTCAACAGCCTCGGAGATCGCGCAGCCGAGGGAACCTGTGGTACCCGGGTGCTTTTCGAGGATCGCGCGTCCGACGTTCGTCGTATTGGACGGAGAAGGTGTAACAGATGCGCCGTATGTACGCATAACTTCACGGCGGAACGGCTTCTGCTCGTAGGAAACCTTAACCATATAGACTTTGCAATCGAGATCAAAGTAAGAGCAAGCCATGGAAAGAGCTGTACCCCACTGGCCAGCACCTGTCTCGGTGGTAACACCCTTGAGGCCCTGCTTCTTAGCGTAGTAAGCCTGTGCGATCGCGGAGTTCAGTTTATGGGAACCGCTGGTGTTATTACCTTCGAACTTATAGTAGATCTTCGCCGGAGTTCCGAGCTTCTTCTCAAGGAAGTAAGCACGTACCAGCGGAGACGGACGATACATCTTATAGAACTTCAGGATCTCTTCCGGGATCGGGAAATAAGCCGTATCGTTATCGAGCTCCTGCTTGATGAGCTCATCGCAGAATACCGGGCTCAGTTCCTCGGCCTTCATCGGCTGATGTGTACCTGGGTTGAGAAGCGGTGCCGGCTTGTTCTTCATGTCCGCACGCATGTTGTACCACGCGGTTGGGATCTCCTTTTCGTCAAGGTAGGTTTTGTAAGGAATTTTCTCAGACATAATTTGTCTCCTTTCGTTTTATTGGGGCAGATCCTTCTTTTCTGCCGGAAAAACAAAAATCCCGCCCCAGCTTCTAGATTCTGCTGGGACAGGAACGATATTCTTTCCTGCGGTGCCACCCGGCTTGATCTCCCTTTGCTTTCACTCCGCGAGATCCTCTCACGCATACCGACATATGCTGGTCGTTGTTGACGGGGAACCTTGCCCCGGCGCAGATACTCGTTCCTTGTGGAACTTTCCCCTTGCCCTCGGAAGCCCATTCGGCTCTGCTCTACCCTGCTGCACTCTCACCACCGGCAACTCTCTGGATGGGAAGGAATCAAAGCTTACTCACTCTTCCTCGACGGTTTTTCTGCATAATACCACTCGAAGTTCATGAAAGTCAAGGGGGACCATCAGCAGAAATTTTTCTTCTCACTTATCATCTTGCTTCCGGCTGACCGGTTTCTATTAGTTCGTCCCGTGGCGAAGTATACCCCCCGGGGGTATATTTTAATTTCAGATAGGCTATAATCACGAAAATCGCATTTTTAGCCTACTGTCCCGATCGGGGAAATAGGATAAAAACATGTTTTTCCCGATAACAATCCTATCTACCAGTGCTTTTCAAAAAGCAT
>DFFH01000109.1 GCA_002368805.1 Mageeibacillus sp. UBA3781
CGACCGTAAAGCCGGATCCGAAGGATACTCCCTTTACGGCAGGAACACCGAACATCAGCTGGGCGAAACTGCTCTCGACGGTGTCCCACATCGGGGAGCCGATACCGCCCGGGAAGCCCGTCGCCATTACCTCTACTATACCACCGACAGAGTCATTCTCCAACTTCGCCGCCTCGATCTCCGAGGTCATGCGGGCAGCAAGCGATGCGTTTTCCTGTGGAAAAGCACCCGCCGTCGGAATCACCGGCATCTCTTCGTCTTCCCAGCTCGGTGCATCGATCTTGCCGATACGGATGATATGTCCATATACTTCCGCGCCGCACTTCGCCTTTAAGACCTGCTTGGCGATTGCTCCTGCAAAGAGGACAGGCGCCGTGAGTCTTCCGGAGAAATGTCCGCCGCCTCTGGGATCGTTGCTCATCTTATAGCGGAGTCTTGCCGTATAGTCGGCATGTCCCGGTCTCGGTGTGACGGTAAATCCGTCGTAATCGGACGAATGGGTGTTCGTATTTAAGATCTCCATCGCCAGAGGTGTGCCTGTGGTCTTTCCGTTATAGATACCGGACAGGACCGTCGGAAGATCCGCTTCTTTTCTCGGTGTCGAGCCGGCCTGAGATCCGGGTGCTCTTCTCTGCATCTCTTTGATGATGCCCGCTTCGTCGATACTGACACCGGAAGGGAGCCCGTCGATCACGACACCGATCGCCGGTCCGTGCGACTCTCCAAATACACTTATCTTGATGCGGTTACCCCACGTTGATCCCATTGACCGTTCCTCCCAGGTTTACATAATCTTCAAAAAATGACGGGTAGGATTTCTCGACCGCTACCGGGTCCTTGATCCATACCATATCTGATGCGCAGGTTGCCGCCACCGCTGCTGCCATGACAAGACGATGATCCTTATAGCTGTCTATGGTTCCGCCCGAAAAGCACTTTTTCCCGGCCGCACTCTGGCCACTGATACAAAGTCCGTCTTCTGTGATTTCGTTTCGGATACCGAGCGCAGTCAGCATCGCTGCAGTAGATGCGATCCTGTCTGATTCCTTGATACGCAGTCTCTCGGCATGCACGATCTTCGTGATACAGTTCGTCGCGGCCGCTGCGATCGCAAATACCGGAACCAGATCCGGCACATCTCTGGCATCCATCTCAAATACTTCTCTTTTGTCAGGATCGGTGATCTTTCCTGCTTCTATATCTCTCTTTTCCGCTTCGTCGTTTCTCTTCTCCACTTCAGAAAGTCCCGAAAGAAGATCTACGATCGCACGGTCACCCTGCGCGGTAGTCTTCGGAAGATTTTTAAGATTTACCGACGATCCGAGATAGTTTGCCACCAGCCAGAAAGCCGCCTGCGAGTAGTCCGCTTCGACTTCAAAGTCATCCGTGCGGGATGGTTTCTTTTCTCCGCTGATAGAATATCCGGTCGCTTCTTCTTCGACTATCACGCCGAAGCTTCGCATCACTTCGCAGGTCAGATCCACATACGGGCGGGACTCAAGTTCTGTCGTGAGCGTAAGTCTTGATGCGCCATCCGCATAGGACAGAGCCATCAGAAGTCCCGAGATATACTGGGAACTGACATTTCCGGGAAGCTTATACTCGCCTGCCTTCATCTTTCCCGTGATCAAAAGCGGCAGGGAAAGGCCGCTCTCATCGAGATATGTCATCTCCGCGCCGGAGCCTTCGAAAACGCCTTCGTATTCTTTGACCGGACGTTGCGGGAGCCTGCCGGATCCGACGAACTTCGTCGGGATCCCGAGTACTGCCGCAAGCGGGATCAGGAAACGGAGCGTCGAACCGGACTCCTTGCAGTCGATCTCGATCGGCTCGTTTTCGCCGCTACATCCGGAATTATCTTTTCCGGAGCGGCAAGCATCGAGTGCTTTTCCCATAGAAAGAAGCGCACGCTTCGTCGCCTTGATGTCATCCGAAACACAGGATTCATCGATCTTCGCGAGTTCAATATCACCGCTTAAGAAAGCCATGATCAGTGCTCTGTGCGCGGCGCTTTTGCTCTGCGGCACAAAGACATCGCCTCGAAGTTTCCCCGGAGCGATGCCTAGTTTGCCGGAAGCAAAAAGTTCCGTAAGTTTATTCTTTACCTGTTCTTTTTCCAAAGTATCTCCTTTTGATCCGGCCGCCTTGTTCTCCCTCAAGGGACAGCCCGGATCTTCTCACAGCAGGTCGTGCAGCTCCTGCTCGGACAGCGGGCGGGTCTTACTCTCGCCGATGTTATTGATCATGACGTAATAGACCTTGCCATTCAGTTTCTTCTTATCGCTGAGCATCGTCTTATAGAGATCCTCGACCGGAAGATCTGTCGATGTCGGCAGGTGCCACTTCTCGAGGACAGCAAGGATACGCTCCTTGACGCCCTCCGGTGTCTCACCGAGCTTCACGCCGAGATCGACCGCCTTGATCATGCCGATCGCGACCGCCTCACCGTGGGTATATCTTGTGTAGCCGGAGACCTTCTCGATCGCATGGCCCCATGTGTGGCCGAAGTTGAGAAGCATTCTCTCGCCGGTATCATATTCGTCATTCTGGACAACGGTCGTCTTGATCTTTACGCAGCGCTCGATCATCCACTCCATGTCCGCCTGGCCCTTCTCGATCGCCTCGAAAAGCATCGCGTCGCGGATACATCCGTACTTGATGACCTCCGCCATGCCCTCGGCCATACGTGCTCTCGACAGGGACTTCAGAAGGCCCGGATCGATAACGACCGCTTTCGGCTGGTAAAAAGCACCGACACAGTTCTTGCCGAACGGCATATCGATGCCGGTCTTGCCGCCGATAGAAGAGTCCACCTGCGCAAGAAGCGTGGTCGGAACCTGGATGAGGTTACATCCGCGCATATAGGTCGCGGCCGCAAATCCTGCAAGATCACCGACAACACCGCCGCCGAGCGCGATCACAAGGTCTGTTCTCGCCATGCCGAATTCATTCATCGCAGTATAGATCTCGAAGAGATTCTTCTCACATTTACTGGATTCACCATTCGGGATCGTATAGTGAGCCACCTCGAAACCGGAAGCCACCAGTGCTTTTTCCGCGGCGGAATAATAGAGTCCTTCTACGATATCGTCCGTCACGATGAATGCTTTTCTGCTTCTTACGGTCTTTGCCGCCACTTCCCCGAGCTGGGCGAGCGCCCCTGTACGGATCAGGATCGGGTATTTCCCGTGATTGGTATTGGCCATGATCTCCGGCATAATTGGTACCTCTCTTTATTCATCATTTTTGCCGTGCAGGAAGCTCTTTCCGCTTCGCACGACCGGCCGCAGAAAGTGCGGCTCATCTTCTCTCTATTTTATCACGGTATGAACAGATTCTTCACCCTGTTCAGTACCTCTTCTTTCTCTCCGCACGCGGATACCGTCACATCGGATCCGGTGAGGTAAGATGCTTCCCGGCTCTCCAGCCGCGCACGCATGTTCCTGTAAGCCGTATCCTTATCTTCCGCCTGCAGAAGCGGCCTTGTGGTATCGTCTTTCACGCGTTCCCAGATCGTATCCGCGTCCGCCTGAAGATAGATCACGAGCGCCTTGCTCTCCTTCAAGAGCTTCACATTCTCCGGATTCGTCAGCACACCGCCTCCGAGGGAGATGACCTCTGCTTCGGGTGTCTCAAGCACGACCTTCAGCACGTCATGCTCCATTCTCCGGAATGTCTCTTCGCCGTCTTTTCTGAAGATCTCCGTGATCGGGCATCCCGCGATGGTCTCGATCCTCTCATCAAGATCGAGGAACGGGATCTTCATATCTTCGCTGAGATTTCTTCCGATATAGGTCTTCCCTGCGCCCATAAAGCCGGTAAATATGATCTTTACGGGATTCTTCTCCCAGAGTTTTCTCCGCACGTCCGGCAGGATCTCGGAGAGTCTTCCATCATCGAAGTGCGCATCCGGCGCCCAGATCTTCTCAGCGGCGATCGCCTGGTTGAGAAGCATCTTCAATCCGGATACCGCCGATGCGCCGCGGCTTCTGACCTGCATGCAGGACTTCGTCGGGCAGGGGTTGTAGATCGTATCGAAGAATGTGCCGTCTTTGCTGAGAAGATCGATATGCGGCGCGGTCGCGTGGACATCCGGCCACATGCCGCATGGTGTTCCGTTTAATATCGTGGCAAAATCACTTGCCCCGTCATTTATATCTCCGCTCACAGTTCCGATCGTCTCATCGGATACTGCGCGCACCTTTTCGAATCCTTTTTCTTTGCACTCTTTTACGAGGACTTCCGCTTTTTCGATCGAGCGCGCCCAGATCGTCAGATCCGCGCCCGCCTTCAGTGCTTCAATCGCCATCATGCGGGCAACTCCGCCGGCGCCGAGGAGAAGTGCTTTTCGGTCAGAAAGAGGGATATTACAGGAGAGGAATCCATCCACGTCGGTGTTGTAACCGATCTTCCCGCAGACGGTATTGGCTGCGCCATATTCTTTCACCATCGGAGCGACATCATCGAGGAAAGGAAGGATCGCGACTTTATGCGGGATCGTGATGTTAAATCCCGTCAGTTCCTTCATGAGGATCGGTGCATACTTCGGAAGTTCCTCCGGAGAGATCTCGTAGAGCTCATATCTTCCGGAGATGCCGCTGGCCTCCATGATGCGCTCATGGATATAGGGCGACATCGAGTGTCCCAGAGGAGAGCCGATCAGACCCGCTTTAATCGCAGACATAGCCGGCCTCCTTCAGAAGCGCATATGCCTCTACCGCTTCCTTCGTCGTACCGAGCAGGAGCGAGACCTGGCCGCCCTCGTATGTACGGAAATTGCGGATGTTGATATTTCTGATATTAATATTTCCTTTGCCGAGGATCGCAGTAATGCGGGCAAGTTCACCCGGCTTATCCTCGACGTGGACATTCAGTGTCGCGGATGCTTCGAGCGCACCGCGGAGGTTGATATCCAAGTGATCTCTGTAGATCGCACCCTGCGCAAAGAGTTTCTCGAGCTCCGCACTGTCGTTATTTTCCAGCGCGGTCTTCCACTTAGTCAGCGTATCGATATATTCATCGAGGATCGGAAGGAGTGCTTCTCTCGAGTTCGAGGTGATCCCCGCCCAGAGCTTGGAGTTCGACGATGCGATCCTGGTGATATCGCGAAAACCACCCGCCGCCATTCGTGATAGCGCGCCGTCATCGCGGTTGGCCATCAGAAGCGACAGACTGCTTGCGACGATATGTGGAAGATGCGACACCGCCGCGACACGTTCGTCATGTTCTTTGGCGGTCATGCGCATCGGGATCGCGCCGATCGCGCGGATCAGTTCTTCAAAACTCTGAAGCATATTTGCAGATACTTCTGAATACTCGGGAAGGCAGATCACATAAAGTGCATTTTCGAAGAGCGAACCATTGCTGCAGGCATACCCATAGCGCTCGGATCCAGCCATCGGATGACCGCCGACAAAGTTCGGAAGACGGATGGCATCCATGACCGGCTGCTTGACCGAGCCGACGTCTGTAATCATGCCGATATCCACTTTTGCGAGGTCATCCTGCATATTCTTGATCACATCGACCGGAGCACACAGGATCACGACATCACAGCCCGAAAGAATACTGACATCATCGCAGGAAGATCCGGTGATCACACCCTCTTCTTCCGCCATCTTCAGAGACGCCTCATCTTTATCGATCGCAACGATCTCTTTTATATCGGTCCTTCCATGGATCGCCTTGGCAAGAGAGCCTCCGATCAGGCCCAGACCGACGATCCCGACTTTACGGATTCCCAGGGGTTTTCCCTCACTTGACATGACTTACATACCTTCCCGTTTTGAAGTAGGTTCATTATAGCACGAAGCCGCCCCCTCGCCTACTTATAGGCGAAGGAGCGGCACGATTTCAGTGCTTTTCGATAATGATACTGACTGTTTCCCTGACAAATGTTTTCCGAATGGAAGGAAGCACCTCTTTAACCGCGCTCTTTGACCACAGTAGCGGTACGGTTCTGGATATTATTGACAGCTGTATCCAGCGAGATCTGTCCGGAGAAATAAGCAGCTGCTTCTTCCGACACGATGAGGAATACCGTCCGGTCGAGAGATCTCACAGTATGGATCGATTCGATCATTTCTGTAGCGGACTTTACCATCGTATCATCGATGTCCGGAAGAGCAAGCAAGTACTCGAGGGTCGGATCTTTCTCGACACGGGTCTTCACATTCGCGGAGTTCGTTTTAAAGCGTTCCATCAGATCCTGACAGGCGCCTCTATGTACCGGGAATGCATAATTGCTGATCGTACCCTGTGTCTGCTGCTCCTTCTGAAGAAGGAATCGTATAAACTCCCATGCCTCGTCTTTTGCGGACGAATCCTTCGGGATTGCGATACTTGTCACATACTGCATCGACATTCCATCGCATCCGGGAGCTCCGATCATGACACCGGAACTTCCTCCCCCCAGGTCACGCACTTCGGCAAAATCCATCGGATCCGAGATCTTACAGGTGATGGCTGCGACCATCCCCTGCTGTAGTTTTTCCTTCGGTTCCAGAACTCCGTCCCTCGGATCTTCCGCCCAGAAGATCTGATTCTCCGTCCGATCTGACCCCAGTCTCATGCATGCTTCCAGGATGCTCTTAAACTGCGGATCGTCAAAGCTGACCTTCTCATTTTCATAATCGATGAACTTGTCTCCCGTAGATCGGAGCAGTTCTTCCAGAAGTCTTGCTTTCGGTGTTTCCGGAAGGAGTGTCATATTGCCCGGAAGCTTATCCTTGGTATTGACCATCTCCTCGTACGTCCACGAAGTTTTTCCGTCTGCATATTTCTCATTGAGCACCATGCCGTTTGCGGAGAAGAGGATCGGGATCTGATACAGCTTCCCGTCCTTTTCACATGCCCGGAAAAGATTATCGAAGTAATCTTCTCTTTTGATTCCGCCTTCGCCATCGATCAGGGTATTCAGATCTGTCAGGATCTCCCCGCTGTTAAACTGACTATATTCACCGAAATTCACGAGGATGTCCGGACCCGTATGTGCTTTGAGATCCAGATAGACTTTATCGATGGTTTCCGAGAGGCGCTTCTCTTCAGACACTTCCTTCTGCGGGAAGATCGTAGGCTCATCCGAATAGTCCTTCACTACGATCCTGGATTTCTTCTGAGGATCCTTGTTATAGTCCACGATCTGCTCCATAAGAATAGACGGAATTCCCTGAAACGATGCAATCTCGACGATTTTCTTACCGGCGTGCGGATTTTTCTCCGCCCGGGTCATATGGTATAAAGTGATATCCGGATCGATGGTGGTACTGAAATGCATGTCCCAGGTCTCTACTACGGAAAGCGCATACATCTCATCATCCGAGAGTACATTACATAAGCTTACACCGGTCGGATTGATATCCGTTTCGTCCCACCTGAGAAGTGTACTGTTACTATTGTTCTGTGGATCGAGTTTCTCCACTGTATTATTCACGACATAATACACACCGTTTCTTCCTGAGCAGAAAAAGGGCACCTCTCGCGAAAGAGCAATCGATTCGCTCTTAAACTTTCCGGCCGCTGCATCAAATTCTATGATCTCCGGGGCAAAAGAACTTTCTTCCTCCGGTGTATCCTTCAGGGCATAGCAGTAGATCTTGTCGCCCTGGCAGATCAGGGACTGAATAAGATCATTCGTTACATCATTCGCTATTTTTTTACCGTTTTGATCAAATACACTGATACGTGTTCCTCCGTGGCAGACGATATTGCCATTTGACAGCTGGAAACACTCATGTGGTGTATCACCGTCTGAAAGAGCGATCGGCTTTTCGTTTATCAGGTTTCCGGAAGCATCCACTTCGTAGATGAAATAGGATCTGGAATACTCCGGCGGCTCTCCCATCTTGCTGCGAAGTGCCATGAGTTTTCCGTCATTCCCCGAAAACAGTATCGGTAGATCATTAAGACCGACTTTCAGATCCAATTTGCACCGGTAAGAACCATCCAGGTTATATACCAGTTTGCACTGGCTATCATATTCCGCGTATTCGTTCATCAGTGCCTCGCCTTCCTCCGGTGAGAAGGAGTCGGGGTTTGCGTAAAACCTATCCACCTTCGCCTGAAGATCCGCCGGAACGGCATACTGGCAGATATACTCAAAGACTACTGCATCATCGAGAAGCTGCGGTACCCCTACAACACGGCACTGATACTCTTTTTCCGGATCGATCTCCGGCAATTTGATCTTAATCGTCTCTGTCTGGTAGAACGGATCGCTTTCCTGCACGGTCTTACCGGATTTCGGAGCCTCATGCGCCTGAGATTCGGAACTTTTCTCTTTCTTCTTTGCGCAGGCAGGAAGCGATAAAAGAAGACAGCATGACATCAGAAGCGCAATCGCCTTGATAGGTATTCTTTTCATAACACACCTCACATAAAACATTTTCACCCCTGATACTTAAATTATATTAAGCCGGGGGTGAAAATGAATTACGTTTTTGTCATTCTGTTAAGCTTTTCAGAAAAAATATTCACATGCTCAGTTCTTTCTCGCTTCGAAGTCCTCATCGATCGCTTCACGCCATGCGCAGTCCATCTTTCCTTTTCTTCTTACGCTCTGGATCGCCATGCCGACACACTCATAATTCAGCGCTGTTCCCTTCGCATCGCTGTGATAGTTCACCGCATTCTCTTTCGCAATGCCGAAAGATCTTGCCGTCTCGACCGCATCGATATTCGCGCCGAGGAAGATAAACTCCCAGCCCTTTTCCTTCTTCTTTTCGATCATCTTCTTGACCTTGTCGGAGGAATATTCCCGGCTGCTGTTCTCCATGCCGTCTGTCGTGATCACGAAGATCGTATGCGCCGGCACATCCTCTTCCCTTGCGTACTTATGGATGTTTCCGATGTGCTTGACCGTCTTTCCGATCGCATCGAGAAGCGCAGTGGATCCTCTTACGAAGTAGTCCTTATCCGTCATCTCGCCGATCTTTTCAAGATCCACTCTGTCATGAATCGTTTCCACGACCGAATCGAAAAGCACTGTCGTGACATAGCACTTGCCGTCTTCTTTTTTCTGCTTTTTGATCATGGAGTTAAAGCCGCCGATCGTATCTTCTTCCAGTCCTCCCATCGAACCGGATCTGTCGAGGATGAATACGATCTCGGTGATGTTGTTCTTTGTTTCTTTGATGTTGTTGTTTTCCTTTTTCATGTTCTTTTCCTCCTGAACCTGTATTGCATTTTGCGTCATCGGCCGCTGCCTCGCCGGCTCTTTTGTCGCGGCTGCTTCTCTTTCTTACAAGCTCATTAAACAGGTTTTGAACATAAAAAAGGTCGCCCGGCGGGCGACACTTTTTTCAAATCACAGACCTCTGCCACATTTTAGAGATGGTGCAACAATGGTCTACTTCGGAAGATCCTCATCCAGAATCTTATAGTTCACCTCTTTATTATCCGCACCCTTCAGGATGTAATCCGGGTAATACGCCATCTTTCTGATAATAAGTTTCCCTTCCTCTTTCATTGTGTACTCGATCTTCAGAAGCCCGTCATTCAGGTAGTGAAGCGAGCAGCTGTATGCACCTGTTTTCTCTTCCTCACCGGCCCGATAGGGATTGTATTTGACATATTTCAGCAGGTACTCTTTATAAAGCGCAGCTACATCATCAATAGCAATTACATCGTCAATGGAATCGCCTTCTTGCAGATTCGAAAAATCGGAATACGAATGGACTTTCCCGACTACCAGTCCGTATCCTGCTGTCGAACGGCACTTGTTATATGCATCCGAGAAAAACAGATACAGACGATAGTTTTTTTCCGTCAGAAACATCATATAGTAGCTATCATCATCTCTCTGACGTATCGCCGCGGTCGGTAGATTCTGGCGGATATTACGGATACCATCAAACCGCAGACTTAAGTCCGGGCCATAGTATGCCTCCTGCGAGAATCCAATCAGCTCACCGTGCTCATACAGAAGCTCCTTCTCGCTATAACTCTTGGCCAGATCGGTAATATCTTTTCCCTGTGGATAAGAATTACGCTTCATGTCATAGGCGGCACTGTAATCATCTTCGTGGTAGGTCGCATTGTAGGAAGTGACATTTTCAAGATCCGCATCGGCAACATCGTAGAGAAGGAAGTATCCTGCCTGTACTGCCACGGTGTAATTCCTCGGCCAGTCATGTCTGGTAATAACATACATGTGATACTCGCAGGATTCACCTTGCTGTTCTACACCCTGCGCAGATAAGAAAGCATAATCTCTTGTATTCTCGCAGGAGACATATACCGCCATGACCGATTTTTTGGCAAAGAACGTACTGTCATAGCCGGCACTTTCCGATGTCAGATCAACAAACGACGGATATCCATATCCTCCTTCATCGAGTGTCAGTTTCGCGGAATACTTCTTGATAAACGCATCCAGTTCTTCTCTCGTATCGAAGCGGTACAGCGGGAAGCTCCACTCATGAGACAGATACACGCGATCAGAATTAAGCGCTCCATCGCAAAGTTCGACCCAGTCTTCCCCTTTCGCAAATGCCACGCGGGAACCCGCCAGTCTTTCGGTGTCATCCGTCGTCAAGGCAGGAGGTATATTCGACGTATCCGCACTCGTGTCCGATTCGGATACGTCGCTCATTCCACCAGGTTGACTCGTGTCGCTTCCCTGGCTCACTTCACTGATCGGCAGCACACTCTCCAGACTGCTCTGAATCTCACTTTCCTCTATCTCTTCCTCACCATCTTTTCTGAAGAAGAGTTTTCTGATTTTTGCTTCGTATCTTTCCAGTGCGCCTTCATTCGGATCATTTACCTGCAGATAACTCGACAGTGGATGCTGGTAAGAAGCAACTCTTACCTTCTCCGGGGAGATGTCATACTCTTTGAGGATCGTCCGCATCTCGTCCAAAGACGACAGCTTATCCGTTGAGATAGTTTCCTCAATCGTCGGCTCACCCGCGCCTTCTTCTTTCAAGTAGCAGTGGTACGAGTGTTCAGAGAACTGGGAAACATATACGACCAGACCATTCTTTGTCGATAATCCGAAAAACTGCGGATACTTTGATTTCAGATCTTCCATGTTGATCTCCTGCTTTGCTTCCACTGAAACCTCTTTGCTCGCCGACACTTTTTTCTTCACCGGTCTCGTCAGGAAAAGCACTGATACTGCTACACTGATGATGATCAGTCCGACGATGACCCAGAATCCGGGTTTTTTATAGTTGAGCACATTTTTCACTCTCTGCTTCACACCCACTTCACCAAAGGCAACCGGACATGCTGCGATCGCCGTCTTCCGCGAGCTAAGATCAAGGAGTGTCTGGGAGTAAGACGCGGCTTCTTCTTTCTTCATCATACGGATGACCTTCTCATCGCAGGCCATCTCGATATCACGGCAAAGAAGCACATACGCGACCCAGCAGAGAGGATGGAACCAGTATACGGAAAGGATCAGAAATCCCAGCGGTTTCCACCAGTGGTCATGTCTCTTTATATGCGATTTTTCATGGGCAATGACGTGCTTCAGTGCATCTTCACTAATGGACGATGGCACATAGATCTTCGGACGAAAGACCCCGAGAATAAAGGGCGATTTTACCTCATCACATGCCAGCACTCCATCCTTTACAGAGATGCACGCAGTCAGGCTCCGTCTCAGGCGGATATAACTGAAAAGCGCATATCCCAGCATCAGCGAAAGTCCTCCGATCCATACATACGATGCGATCGTGATCTTCTGCTCCAGTGTCATTTTGCTGCTTTCCGATGAGGCAGACGCCGTATCTGCTTCCGGAAGAATTACTTGCGGATTTGCTTCCACATGCTGATTTCCGGAAGAAACTGTTTCTTCATTTTCTTCATTTGCTTTTTCAGAAGCCGGATTCAGCGCCTTGTTGATAAACGGGATCCCCGTATTGATCCTGGGATCTTCCATCTCCGTGATATTTTCCGGGATCGCTTCGTCACTCGGCACCAGGCTTAAGGGGCTCTGGATCGTCACCGGGCAGAGGAGTCTTATACCGACCAGCGCCCAGAGAAGACACGGAAACCATTTCGGTGCTTTTCTCGCCAGAGCACGAACCAGTAAGACGGCAAGAATGATCCACGTGGCTGCGATACTCAGATTCAGCAAACGGATAAACAGTGTATTCATTCGTATTATCCTTTCTTAAAAGCATCGATCATCTTCTGGATCTCTTCTGCCTCCTCGGAGGTAAGTTTTTTCCTTGAGATGAAGGATGCGACAAACGCAGGAAGTGAACCCTGATACGAGTCCTCCACGATCTGCTCGGATCGCGCGGAATAGAATTCTTCTTTCGGGATCAGGGTGGTTACGATACCGTCCTGATTCTGAAGAAGTCCCTTTTCACAGAGCTTTCTTAAAACCGTATAGGTCGTCGGCTTCTTCCAGGAAAGTTCTTTCTCACATATCTTGACCAGATCGCCGGAAGCGACCGGTTCATGTTCCCATACAATATCTGCGAAGCGCAGCTGCACTGCGCCCAGTTCCATATCCTGCATGTTGATCTCCTGTTTCCTGATTGCGGATCACATAACGTTAACCATGTCCGCAATCTCGTTTTCTTTTCGCGCGAAATGGTTTATCCGGATAAACCATTTGTCTGTAGTTTACTCGGATAAACCACACGTGTCAACATGTATTTGGGAAAGTGACTAAAGTTTCACAACTGCTTCTCTATATCGATGATGCAGTACTCGGAGATCGTTCCGGTCTTATACGGCACTGCCCAGCTGGCAATTCCGGAAGAAACGATAAAGGTCGTTTCGCCTCTGGTCTTCTTTCCGTAGGTGGAGTCATTCACACCGAAGAGTTCTCCCAGTGGACGGATCGGGATCATCTGTCCGCCATGGGTGTGACCACTGAGGACCAGATCACAGCCGGCTTCTTTTTCCGCGGTATAGTCGTTCGGCTGATGATCCAGCGCGATGATGTATCTCGACTTATCAAGATCTGCCGTCAGTTCGCTTATCGTTTTTCTGTCCACACTCTTATCTTTTCTTCCGACGATATAGTAGTCGTCACCGATCTCCGCCACTTCGTCAAGAAGCACATGAACATTATTCTTTT
>DFFH01000076.1 GCA_002368805.1 Mageeibacillus sp. UBA3781
AGCAAAAAAAGCCGCCTCATCTGAGACGGCTTTTGAAGTGGAGCGGGATACGAGATTCGAACTCGCGACTTTCACCTTGGCAAGGTGACACTCTACCACTGAGTTAATCCCGCGTTTTGAAGTCAACGTGAATATTATATGCGCGGGCAGGGGTTATGTCAACACCTTTTTTCGATGATCTTTCACACATTTTTTCGGGCAGGTCATCCCACTCTTTTTCCTCTCGAAAAGCACTTGTCCGCGGCTCCCGTATCACCCCCGGAAACCCTTTCCGCGCCCAAATATCAAGAAACTCGTATTGACATTATCTTATATAAGGAATATATTTTGAATGTAAAATAGTTTGAAAGGCAAAGTAATTTATGAGCAACTCAAATTCATCCACTGAAATGGCTGGAGGTTTCGGCCGGGTGATTGGTATTGGCAGCTATCTGCCTGACAGAATTATGACGAACGACGATCTTGCGAAGATCGTGGATACGAATGATGCCTGGATCACAGAGCGCACCGGTATCAAGGAGCGCCATATCTCTGATCCGGAGAAGGATACATCCGAAAGCATGGCGGTCGAAGCTGCGAAGAGAGCGGTCGCTGATGCCGGCATCGATCCGATGGAGATCGGACTCATCATCGTTGCGTCCACCACACCGAATGTTCTTTTCCCGGTACTGAGTGCGAGCGTGCAGGCCGCGATCGATGCGGATAATGCTATGTGCTTCGATACAAATGCCGCATGCCCGGGTTTCCTGACTGCATTTGTTACTGCCCAGAACTATCTGCGTTCCGGCATGGTAAAGACAGCACTGGTCATCGGAACGGAGAACCTCAGCAACTATATGGATTTCACAGATAGAGGCACATGCATCCTCTTCGGAGATGGTGCCGGAGCCTGTGTGATCACATCTGATGAGAATCTTAAATACGACGCGATCATGCGTGCCGCCGGAAAACGCGGTGAGTGCATGCATTGCGAGTCCTATATGCAGAAGGGGAAAGAGAAGACCCCTGAATTCTTAAAGTCCAACTACATTCAGATGGACGGCCAGACAGTGTTTAAGTTTGCAGTTACTGAAGTGCCGAAGATCATCGAGGATCTTCTCGCCAGAACCGGCACGGATCCGGATGAGATCGATTATTACATCCTGCATCAGGCAAACCGCCGCATCATCGAGTCGGTGGCCAAGCGCCTCAAGCAGCCGATCGAAAAGTTCCCGATGAACATAGAAAAGACAGGTAACACATCCTCTGCGAGCATCCCGATCCTTCTTGATTCGATGAAGAAGGAAGGCGCTCTCGGCGAAGGAAAGAAGAAAGTTGTTATGTCCAGCTTCGGTGCCGGCCTCCTCTGGGGCGCTGTACAGACCGAGCTCTGATTTATATACGTTAAGGAGATCATGAAATGAAAACGAGACTTACCGAACTTCTGAATATTGAATATCCGATCATGCAGGGCGGTATGGCCTGGGTCGCGGATTATCATCTCGCGGCAGCGGTCAGTAATGCCGGCGGCCTGGGCATCATCGGTTCCGGCGGAGCAGACGCGGACTGGGTAAGAAACCAGGTCAAGTGCTGCCGTGAACTGACAGACAAACCTTTCGGTGTAAACGTTATGCTGATGAACCCGCATGCTCCGGAGATCGCAGATGTTCTCGCGGAGGAGAAAGTAGCAGTTATCACCACCGGTGCAGGATCTCCGGAAAGATATCTTAAGAAATGGCAGGAAGCCGGCATCAAGATCATCCCGGTCGTTGCTTCCGTAGGTCTTGCCAAGAGAATGGAAAAGCTCGGTGTTGATGCAGTCGTTGCCGAGGGTACAGAGTCCGGCGGACATATCGGTGAACTGACCACCATGACACTCGTTCCGCAGGTCGTCGATGCACTCTCCATCCCGGTCGTTGCCGCAGGCGGTATCGCGGACGGCAGAGGAATCGCGGCAGCATTTATGCTCGGTGCGGAAGGTGTACAGTGCGGCACCTGCTTCATCCCGTGTGAGGAGACGAACATTCATCAGAACTATAAGGATCTGGTCATCAAGGCCAGTGATATCGATACCAAGGTCACCGGAAGATCGACCGGCCATCCGGTAAGAACGATCAGAAACCAGCTGACCAAGCTCTATCTGAAGAAGGAAGCGGAAGGCGCGACACTTGACGAGCTCGAGCAGCTCTCGCTCGGTTCTCTTAGAAAAGCCGTTCTCGATGGCGACAAGGACATGGGCTCCTTCATGGCGGGCCAGATCTCCGGTCTTCTGAAGGAACAGGTCACAGTAAAAGAAAGAATCGTATCCATGATGGATCAGGCAGAATCACTCTTAGGAGGTAAAAAGTAATGAAAATCGCATTTATGTACCCGGGCCAGGGCGCCCAGAAAAACGGAATGATGCAGGATTTCTACGAGCAGTGCGCAGAGGCAAGAGACCTTTTTAACAAGGCTTCTTCGATCAGCGGCTACGATATCCCGGATCTCTGCTTCCATGAGAAAGAAGAACTGAACCAGACCAAGTACACACAGGTCTGCCTGCTGACAGCTTGTATGGCAGCAACAGAGACGCTCCGCGCAGAGGGTGTCGAGCCGGACGCAACATGCGGACTCTCCCTTGGTGAATATACCGCACTGGTAGCTTCCGGTGCCATGTCTTTTGAAGATGCGATCAAGCTCGTCACCGAAAGAGGCAAGATCATGGAGGAAGCAGCTCCGGATATCGGCGGCATGAGCGCTGTCATCGGCATGGGTGAAGAGGATCTCCGTGCAGCTATCGATGGTATCGACGGTGTGTATGTTGCAAACTTCAACTGCCCGGGTCAGATCGTTATCACAGGTTATAAAGAAGCGGTCGAGAAAGCCGGCGAAGTCTTGAAAGAAAAGGGCGCGAAGAGAGTTATTCCGCTCAAGTGCAGCGGTCCGTTCCACTCCCCGATCATGAAGCCGGCCGGTGAGAAGCTCCGTGCTTATATTGATGAAGTTGAGTTTTCTGAACTGAAAGTTCCGTATGCTGCCAACCTCACAGGCGATCTCGTCAAGGATTCAAAAGAGATCCCGGAACTCCTGGAGAAGCAGGTCAGCGGATCTGTCCGTATGCAGCAGGATATCGAAGCTCTGGCAAAAGCCGGTGTAGATACATTTATCGAGATCGGTCCGGGTAAGACCATCTCCGGTTTTGAGAAGAAGACACTGTCTGATGTTGAGATCCTCAACGTCGAGACACTCGAAGATGTGAAGGCTGTAGCGGCACGCATCAAGGAAAAGGCGGAGGAACAGGCATGAGCAAGACTGCGATCGTTACCGGAGGGTCCCGCGGCATTGGCCGTGCGACCGCCATCGAACTTAGTAAAATGGGCATGAACGTGGCTGTCATCTACCACGGCAACCAGGCAAAAGCTGACGAGACTGTCGATGCCTGCAAGGCAAACGGTGTCGAGGCAATCGCGATAAAGTGTGACGTCAAATCCATGGATGAGGTCGGCGTAGCGGTTCAGAACGTGATCGAGACTTTCGGTTCCATAGATGTTCTGGTGAATAATGCCGGCGTGACAAAGGACGGACTTCTTCTCCGCATGAGCGAAGAGGATTTCGATGCGGTAGTGGATACGAACCT
The DNA here is from genome assembly GCA_002368805.1 of Mageeibacillus sp. UBA3781. Lineage (GTDB taxonomy): Bacteria > Bacillota > Clostridia > Saccharofermentanales > Saccharofermentanaceae > Scatonaster. Next base: position 3,596 of record DFFH01000076.1, read on the forward strand.
CAAGGGGTGCTTCCTTTTCAGTAAAGCCTGCGCGGCAATCATGATGAAGCAGAGATCCGGAAAGATCATCAACATCGCTTCGATCGTCGGCCTTCAGGGCAATGCCGGTCAGGCGAACTATGCAGCTTCCAAGGCCGGTATCATCGGCTTTACGAAGTCTCTGGCAAAAGAACTCGGCTCCCGCGGCATTACTGTGAATGCGGTTGCACCGGGCTTTGTTGAGACAGATATGACGGATGTGCTGAGCGATAAGGTGAAGGAAGCTTTCCTCAATATGGTTCCGCTGAAGCGCGTCGCGAAGCCGGAAGACATCGCTAATGCGATCGGATTCCTCGCTTCGGAAAAAGCAGATTATATTACAGGACAGGTACTGACCGTCGATGGCGGCATGTGCATGTGATAGTGAGAGTAAGCGCGGCCGTGAAAGGCCCGCGCTCCTGATAAAACCTGAAACAAAGGAAGGTAAAGAAACATGAGAAGAGTTGTAGTAACAGGAATGGGTGCGGTCACACCGCTGGGTAACACCGTCGAGGAATTCTGGTCGAATATCAAGGCCGGAAAAGTCGGTATCGGACCGATCACGAAGTTCGATGTCACGGACTACAGAGCCAAGGTCGCCGGTGAAGTGAAGGACTTCAAGGCAGACGAATACATGGATTTTAAGACGGCAAAGAGAATGGAGCTTTTCTCCCAGTATGCCGCCGCTTCCGCTCTGATGGCTGTTAAGGATTCCGGTATCGATATCGAGAAGGAAGATGCTTACCGCTGTGGCGTTATCGTCGGTTCCGGTGTCGGTTCCATGCAGGCGACCGAGCGCGAGCACAAGAGACTCCTGGACTTCGGACCGAATAAGATCGGACCTCTCTATATTCCTCTCATGATCTCCAATATGGCAGCGGGTAACATCGCGATCGTTACCGGCTTCAAGGGTAAGAATATCGATGTTGTTACCGCTTGTGCTTCCGGTACGAACTCCATCGGTGAGGCATATAGAAGCATTCAGCACAATGAGGCGGATGTGATCCTTGCCGGCGGTACTGAGGCGGCGATCTGCCCGATGGGCGTTGCCGGTTTCTGTGCGCTAAAAGCACTGTCCTTCAACGAAGATCCTATGAAGGCGTCGATCCCGTTTGATAAGAACAGAGATGGTTTCGTTCTCGGTGAGGGCGCAGGTGTTCTCGTTCTCGAAGAGTATGAGCATGCGAAGGCCAGAGGCGCGAAGATCTATGCCGAGATGGTCGGCTACGGCGCTTCCTGCGATGCATATCACATCACATCTCCGGAGGAGTCCGGTATCGGTGCAGCGCATGCCATGATGGCAGCGATCGCAGATGCAGGCATCGAGCCTTCTGAAATCGACTATATCAACGCTCATGGTACATCCACCCACCACAATGACCTCTTCGAGACCCGTGCGATCAAGACAGCGCTCGGAGATAGCGCGAAGGATGTAAAGATCAACTCCACCAAGTCCATGACCGGACACCTTCTCGGTGCGGCCGGCGCGATCGAGGCGATCGTTCTCGCGAAGTCCGTACAGGAAGGCTTTATCCACCAGACCATGGGTTCAGAGGAGACCGAGGACGAGATGGATCTGAACTACTGCTTTGGCAGATCCTATGAGCAGGATGTAAAATATGCGATGAGCAACTCGCTCGGTTTTGGCGGACACAATGCTTCCATCATCATGAAGCATTTCGAAGAGTAATACGAGGTTAATACTATGGCAAAAGCACTTACCACAAGAGAAATCATGGATATTCTTCCGCATCGCTCCCCGTTCTTACTGGTGGACGCGATCGAAGATTATAAAGAAGGCGAGTACGCCATCGGCAGAAAATGCATCACCTACGATGAGCCTTATTTCCAGGGACATTTCCCGGAGATGCCGATCATGCCGGGTGTCCTTCAGGTGGAAGCGCTTGCGCAGACCGGTGCGGTCGCGATCCTCTGCAAGGAAGAGTTCAAGGGCCGCATCGCTGTATTTGCCGGCATCGATAAGTGTAAGTTCAAGCGTCCGGTAGTTCCGGGTGATGTCCTTACACTGAAGACAGAGATCACGGCACTTCGTGGTCCGGTCGGTATGGGTCATGGTGTGGCATCTGTCGGAGATGAAGTGGCATGTGACTGCATCATCAAGTTCGCGATCCTGCCGAATAAAGAGTGAGAACTTAACCGGTTTCAATTATCAAATTATTTTACAAACTTCCTATATATAATAATATGTATTATATAGAAAACGCGAAATCGAAAACGGTTTCGCGTTTTTACGCCGTTATTTGCACTTTTTGAGGATTCTGCTATCATATCGGTAGCAAAAAGAAGAGGAGAGAAGACATGCCGGATCCGAGTCTTGAAAAACCGAAACTGAATCTTAAAAAGATGGGATTCAAGAAATCTGTCATCCACCTGTGGACATATTATAAGTGGTGGCTGATCATTCCGGTGGTCGTCATCGCCATCATTATCTCCTTTGTGAACTCTTATCTGAAAGCTACGAAAAAGGAATATCTTTCGATCGCCTGCGTAAATGCCAGATACGAGTCCAATCATATCTTCGATGAATATGCCAAGTCGATCGGGCAGACGATAAGTGTGGACTGCACCTATCATTTCCCGACGAATGAGGACTCCTCCTATTTGAGCCAGGACATGACCAATAGTGTTCAGAAACTGGTATCGCTGATGCAAAGTGAAGTCATCGATATCGTCGTTACCAACTCCCGTGCGATCAAAGAGTATGGAGAAGCGGGTGTGCGTGATCTCAGTGAGGTACTTTCGAAAGACCAGCTGGAGGATCTGGAAAAGCGCGGCATCCTATTCTATCTGGAACTTGACGGAGGGAGGAGATTCCCGGCGGGGATCAATGTAACGGATATGGATTTCTTCTATCCGGCATATAACGGATCAGAAGAGAAGCACTACCTGATGCTCTCGAAGTTTTCTTCTAAAACAGAAGAAGAGAGACTCCTGATAGAGTATCTCTTCTTCTCCTGAAAATCTGATTAAGCTTTTTCGATCAATCCTCTTCGGACTTTTCTGAAGAGGATTCTTCATCTTCTCCCTCTTCGCCGTCCTCATCCTCATCCTCGTCGAACTCTTCCTCGTCATCATCAGAATCGTCTTCATCAGAGTCTTCTTCCTCATCGGCGTCGTCTAGCTCATCCGGTTCGTATTCCTCATCGTCTTCATCATATTCGTCATCCTCTTCAGAGGAATCCGCATCACTGTCTTTTTCCTTGTCATCGATATATTCGATCAGGTCATCGTAAGACTCTTCGTAAGCGACACCGCCCTTGGTGATTTTGATTTTCTTAAGATCGAATGCCTTATGAAGGAATACGGAACAGATATAAACACGTAGTGCAAGATTAAAGAAGATCTCGCAACCGACGACACCGTAAAAGGTCTGGGGGAATGTGTTGACCAGAAGAGGAGTGAAGAGCCAGATCGCAATCAGAAGGATCGTGACGGGAATGTGCTTGATACTTAGAAGGATAGAATTGATGATAGTATTCTTAAAGGAGTTCTCGAACACGGCAAGAAGTGCGAATCCATAGAGGAAGATCTGTACAACGATCAGGAGCATCACCCAGACAGGATACTGGAGCCAGGAGAGACTGCTGCTGATCAGATCGTCGCGGAAATAGATGCCATACAGTTCGAATCCGAAAATGCCGCCGAAGAGAAGGACCAGGATCCAAAGCAGGGTCCCTTTCTTGAAGCTGTTCTTAAATTCACGGAAATATTCATGATAGACCATCGGGTCCTCACCGGAGATTATCTTCAGGCAGACGCGGTAAAGAGCGCACAGAGAAGGGCCGATGGTGATGATCGGAATGCATGTGAAGAAGAAAAGAAGATTTACCCAGAATATATTAAAAAGATTCGTCAGGAACCTCATCGCCGGGTTATTCGAATTAAAAGTAGATTCGTTCATTATGTACACCTCAAAACGGAGAATATAATCTCCGGGATTCATCACACAATGATTATACCAAGAAAGCAAAGAATGTGATATCGCGAAACGTTTCGCGGTAGAAATGGCAATAAACGTTGTTAAAACAAGGTACAATTCGCAAGGAATGTAAAGAAAGAAGTTGGAGCAATGGTTATTATGTACCTGTAGTTACAAGAATCGGGCGAAATTTTCGTCGGAAATCTACAAATATCAGGAGGACGATATGAAAAAAGTAATTGCAAGTATTCTTTGCTTCACAATGTGCGCTGGAATGTTTGCTGGCTGTAAGGGCAAGGACGACAAAAAAGAGTCTGCTACTACAGCTTCCGGCAACGGCGACACAACAGCTTCTGCAACAGAAGGCTCTTCTTCTGCTGAGAGCTCTGAGTCTGCTGCTGACAGCAGCGAGACTGAGGCTTCCAGTGAGGACACCACAACAGAAGTTACCACAGCTATTGAGAGCTATGGTACTGGTTCCATCGAGATCAACATGTTCGCGATGAGCCCTGAGGTTCCTGGCATGGTTAAGCGTTTCATGGCTGATAACCCGGACATGGCTTCCAAGTACAAGGTAACAGCTATGGTATCTGCTAACACAAACGGCGCTTACGTTACAAAGCTGAATGCTGCTCTGACAGCTGGCGGTGACGGTGCTCCAGACATCTACGTAGCAGAGGCTGACTACATTCTGCCTTACACACAGGGTGACCTTTCTTCTCTCGCAGCTCCGTACGCTGACTTCATCGACAACGTTGATGGTAAGCTGAAGGATGCTCAGATCGCTCAGTACACAATCGATCTTGGTACAAACACAGACGGTAAGCTGGTTGCTCTTTGCTATCAGTGCACTGGTGGTGCTATGATCTACTCTGCTTCCATCGCTAAGGAAGTTTTCGGTTCTGATGATCCGGCAGAGGTTAAGAAGGCTGTTGGCGGCGGATCCGGTTCTTGGGATACATTCAAGAAGGCTGCTGCTCAGCTGAAGGAAAAGGGCTACGCTGCAGTAGCTGACTTCGGTGATCTTTGGA
>DFFH01000141.1 GCA_002368805.1 Mageeibacillus sp. UBA3781
ATGTTCCCGAAGGCGCACGCCGCCGCGTATGCGATCTCTGCGCTTCGTATCGCATGGTTCAAGGTCAACTATCCGGAAGAGTATTACTGCGCATTCTTTACGATCCGTGCAGATGAATTTGACGGTGATCTTCTCTGCAAGGGCATCGAGTATGTCACGGCCAAGCGTAAAGAACTGGACAATGGTCTTCAGAGACGTAAGCCGAATGAAAAAGCACTGTACTATCTCTGTGAACTTGTAGAAGAGATGTATCTGCGCGGTATCTCATTTGTGCCGTATGATCTTACGAAGTCGGACGCAGTGAAGTTTATAAAGGTGGAAAAAGGAAAGATCCTGCCGCCGTTTAATGTCATCCCGTCGATCAGTACATCGATGGCGGAGGGCATCGTCCAGGCAAGGAATGAACGTCCGTTCACAACCCAGGAAGACCTGCAGGAACGTGCTCATCTCGGACCTTCAGCAATGAAAAAACTCGAGGAAGAGGGACTTATTTCCCAGTTCCCGAGAACCCGTCAGATGGATCTGTTCGATCTTTTGTAAGAAGAGATCCGTAAGGAAGATGATCTTTCGAAAGGAGAGGCCATGATCGCTCAAGTAGTCCTTCGCGACTGTGTATGGCAGACAAATAAGATCTATGACTATCTGGTCCCGGAAGAACTCCTCGGCAAGATCCGGAAAGGTCAGTATGTACGGGTGCTTTTCGGAAAAGGAAACCGTGCGGAGGTCGCGCTTGTCCTGAATCTGAAAGAAACTTCCGATTCAAACTATAAACTGAAATCAGTCGATTCGCTTGTGGAAGAAGAGCCGGTCCTGAACGAAGAGCAGCTGGAGCTTCTGCGTTTTGTGGTGAAGAGGTATTCATGCACATATGGTTCAGCCATGCATCAGATGGTGCCTGCCCTGGTGACGAAGAGGACCGGAAGATCACAGCTGGTCGTTTCACTTGAGTCGCAGGAGAAAGCAAGGCAGGCGCTGGAAAGCGAAGCTGTCGGATCGATCCAGCAGATCCGCGCGCTGGAGTGGCTGCTGGAAGTGGAGGAAATGACTCTTGCTGACCTGATGCAGGAACTATCGATCAGCAGATCTCCCATCGATACGCTTGCGAAAAACGGTCTGGTAAAGATCCGTTCCGTCAAGTTCTCGGCGGAGGAACTGCAGAAGAAAGAAAGCACTGAAGAAGAACTCCCCGCTGTTCCGAAAGAAGAGATCGATCTTAATGCGGAGCAGCAGGCAGCTGTCGAAACAGTGCTTTCCGAAGAAGGAAAAAAAGAATTCCTGCTTTTCGGCGTGACCGGAAGCGGAAAGACGGAAGTATATCTGCGTATTACCGAGATGATCCTAAGTGAAGGCGGAAGCGTGCTGTATCTTGTTCCCGAGATCTCGCTGACACCGCAGACTGTCGCGAGGATCCGCTCGCATTTCCCGACAAGGATAGCCGTGCTTCACAGCAGGATGACAGCGAAAGAAAGATATGATTCCTGGAAGATGATCCAGAAGGGAGAGGTCAATATCGTTGTCGGGGCGAGATCGGCTGTCTTTGCACCGGTACAGAATCTCAAACTGATCATACTCGATGAGGAGCACGATTCCTCGTATAAGGCGGATACGCTGCTCCGCTACTCCGCACGGGATGTCGCCAGATATCGTGCAAGAAAAGCGGGGATCAAGCTTCTCCTCGGCTCGGCCACGCCGTCTGTCGAGACATTCTATGCGGCAAAGCTCGGATATATGAAGATGCTGACCTTGAAGAACAGGGCCGTCAGCGGTGCCGTACTTCCGAAGGTCGATATCGTCGATATGCAAAAAGAACTCGAAGGGAACAACCGCTCGATGTTCAGCAGAAAGCTATATACAGCGATGAAAGAGGCGCTATCCCGCGGAGAACAGGTCATGCTCCTTTTAAACCGCAGAGGCTTTTCCCAGAATATCTACTGCACGTCCTGCCGTTCCATGATCCGCTGTCCGGACTGTGATGTTCCGATGACACTTCATACCAAGACCATGGGAAGACATAAACTCCTGATCTGCCATTATTGCGGTAAGGTCATTCCGAAGCCGGATACATGTCCCTACTGTTCCAGTGAGTATCTGGCGATCAGGGGAGACGGGGTCCAGAAGCTGGAAGACTGGGCAGAGCAGGACTTCCCCGGTGCACGAGTCCTTCGAATGGATCAGGATACGACATCTTACCGGGGTGCCCATGAGAAGATCCTGACGGCATTTAAGAACCATGAAGCGGATATCCTTGTCGGAACGCAGATGATCGCCAAAGGCCACGATTTCCCGAAGGTATCGGTCGTCGGTATCCTCGGGGCGGACAGTGTGCTGTGGCAGAGCGACTATAGAGCGAGGGAGAGAGCTTTTCAATTACTGGCACAGATCAGCGGAAGAGCGGGAAGAGGCGATGTGCCGGGACGTGTCTTTATCCAGACGCTTTGCCCGGATTCCGAGATATACACATATGCCGCTTCCCAGGACTATGAGAAGTTCTTCGAGAGCGAGATCAAATACAGGGAACAGCTGTCTTACCCGCCTTTTCGTGCGATCGGAGGGATCATGATCACGCATGAGAATGAGGAAGCCTGCAGTATGCAGGCAAATATGGTTGCGGGGACACTTCGTGAGATGGCCGTAAACCTCGGGGACGATATGATGATTCTCGGCCCCTGTCCGGCAGGAATTCCGAGACTAATGAACAGATACCGCTATCAGATCGTCGTGCGGGCGAAGAATAAAGGGCTCCTTTCCGACGGGTTTACCAAACTCCAGCAATCCTATGCGGGATATGGAATTTCTATCTCTACGGATATCGACGCGATGTGGTAAAATGTATAATCATAATTCATGAGGTGAAAGAAGCATGGCAATGCGTGAGATCGTAGTGGATGGAGATCCGATCCTTCGGAAAAAGTCCCGTCCCGTTGAGAAATTTGATGAGAAACTCGCCACTCTTCTGGATGATATGGCGGAAACTATGTATTTTGAGAACAGAGGTATCGGAATCGCTGCCGTACAGGTCGGCATCCTGAGACGTATCTTTGTTGTTGATGTCGGAGATGAAAACGGAAAACTCGAGTTCATCAATCCGGAGATCTATGAGAGAGAAGGAACACAGCTTTACCTGGAAGGATGCCTGTCCTGCCCGGGGAAAAACGGATATGTCGAAAGACCGGAGAAGATCCGCGTACGTGCGCAGAACAGAAACGGTGAATGGTTCGATATGGAAGCGACAGACCTTCTCGCTGTATGTATCTGCCACGAATATGATCATCTCGACGGCATCCTCTTCATCGATAAAGTGGTAGAGGTGGAAGAGGAAGAACTCGAAGACGGAGAAGAAGAGTAATTATGCGTGTCATTTTTATGGGAACGCCGGAACTGGCGGCGACTGTACTTCACCGGCTTGTGGAAGAAAAGTACGACGTAGTACTCTGTGTGACACAGCCGGATAAGCCTGTAGGCAGAAAGATGATCCTTACCGCACCACCGGCCAAAGTGGAAGCTGAAAAGAACGGGATCGAAGTCTGGCAGCCGAATTCTCTCCGAAGTGAAGAAGCGCTTTCAAAGATCGCATCCTATAAACCGGATATGATCATTACTGCCGCATACGGAAAGATCCTCCCGCAGGCGATGCTTGATACGCCTAAGTATGGCTGTCTGAATGTACATGGATCGCTTCTCCCGAAATACAGAGGCGCGGCTCCGGTTCAGTGGGCGATCTTAAATGAAGATGAGAAGACCGGTATCACGATCATGAAGATGGATGCCGGAATGGATACAGGAGATATCCTTACACAGGAGGAAGTAACTATCGATCCCAGAGTACACACACCGGAACTGATGGAGAATCTTGCAAAAGTGGGTGCTGATCTTCTTATCCGTACGATCCCGGGCTATGTGGACGGATCGATCAAGCCCGTTCCCCAGAAGGAAGAGGATGCGACGATGTCTCCTCCGATCTTAAAGGAACAGGGGAAAATCTCCTGGAATAAGAAGTGTTCCTCTATTGCAGCTCAGGTACGCGCTCTTTCTTCCTGGCCGGGTGCTTCCACAATGTGGAAGGGCGGCAAACTGAAGATATATGATGCCGTTCCGTCGGAAGATGAGGCGATTCTTTCCAACTATAAGGCACAACATGGCGATCCGCTTCCGGGTACGGTACTTTATGCCCGAAAAGGAACACTCGCCGTTATGTGCCAGGATAAGCCGCTGCTGCTCTTAGAGATCCAGCCGGCATCCGGCAAACGCATGAAGGCGATCGACTGCGCCCATAACTTTGAAGTCGGCGCAAAGATGGAGGACGAAGCGGAATGACCCTTTCTCCGGACGATGCCAGAAAAACGGCATACCGCTGTTTGATGGAAGTCCTGGAAAACGAGGGCTACTCTAATCTTGTGCTGAAACAGGAACTATCCGGTGCGGATCTTTCCTCTCAGGACCGGTCCTTCGTCACGGCGATGGTCTATGGCACGATCACACGCGTCTATACGATCGATGCGCTGCTTTCGCCATATCTTAAGAAAGAAATCGGTAAACTGGATGCACCTGTACGCACATGTCTCCGCATGGGCGCGTGGCAGGTGCTTTTCGCATATGGAGTAAAAGAATATGCGGCAGTATCCGCAACGGTCGATCTTGCAAGGGAAGTCTGTCCGAAGGGTGCGGAAACAATGGTTAATGCCGTTCTTCGTAAAGTGGCAAAGGAAGGACCTCTGATGCTCTCGAAGATCTCTCCGAAGAAAGCGAATATCCGCTATTCCCTGAAAAGTGAGATCTCCGGCTGTCTGATCAAGTGGTACGGAAGAGAAAAAGCAGAGCTCATCATGGAAGCATTTCTTTCGATCCCGAAGGTCACCGTGCGCCCGAATCCGCTGAAGGTCAAGGATATAGAT
>DFFH01000052.1:0-2450 GCA_002368805.1 Mageeibacillus sp. UBA3781
TTTCCCATGATGGCATCCGCGAAGGACTTCATATCCGGGAAACGGCCGGAAGCCTGCACGGAGAGTGCTTTCATCAAAGCATCATTGGCATAGGAAGGAATAGCGATCCCAAGCTCAGCCGGGGACTTAAGTGTATCTTCGTGGACACGCTCGATCGCATCCGGCGGCATCACGCCTGTGATGACCAGATACATCGTCGCAGCCAGTGCATATTCATCAGACCACGGGCCCTGGTTGCCATGCTTTCTATACTGCTCCTCCGGAGCGAATCCGTGCTTTAAGATGATCGAGCGGCTCTTGACCGAATCGACGGAAAGACGGGCCGCGCCGAAGTCGAGAAGATGTGTTGTTCCGGTCTTCGTGACGAGGATATTGTCCGGGCTGATATCGCGGTGCAGAAGATTGTTGTCATGCACGACCGCGAGGGATTTCATCACCGGAAGCAGAAGGTCTCTGGTCTCCTCGAAGGAGAGCTTGCCGCCCTTGGAAGCGGTATATCTCATGAGATCGACACCATCGATATACTCCATGACGAAGTACGCGGTGCCGTTTTCTCTGAAGAAATCATGTACAGTGACGATATTCGGGATCTTACGGAGTTTGGCAAGGATCCTGGCCTCGTCGAGGAACTTCGTCGCACCGGAATCAAACTGTGCCTGCTCCTCCTGGGAGCTGACCGTCATCGTGTAGTGGTCGTTATCACGGATCGCAATACCGGACGGCAGATACTCTTTTACGGCAACGGGCGTCTCGAGCGTCATATCCATCGCCAGATATGTCACGCCAAATCCACCTACACCCAGTACTCTTCCCGTCAGATAACGTCCGTTCAGGATCGTTCCGATCGGCAGCGCGATCGCCGGGTGCTTCGCCGTGGCAGCGTCATAACCGCAGCGCGGGCACGGTCCCACGCCACTATGTTCACCAAAACATCCATAACAAAGATTACTAGTATCCATACCCATCCTCTACCAGTTCGTCACATTTAGTGGAACATACATTATGCCCCATAATACAGGTATTATATCACACTACACATTACATTATCGACAACTCCCCTTTTAGGGTATAGAATATTACGGAAATCGACTTAAGAATTAAGAAACGGGGTAATGAACATGATCCAATCAAGGACACATAACTGCGGCCAGCTCCGTCTTTCCGACGCGGGAAAGACAGTAACGCTTGCCGGCTGGATGGAAAATATGCGTGAGGTCGGAAGCAATCTCGGCTTCGTTGTCCTCCGCGACTTCTACGGAACGACACAGATCGTTCTGGAGACCGAAGATAAGGTAAAAGAACTCAAAGCGATCAATAAGGAGTCCACGATCCAGGTGACCGGTGTAGTCCGTGAGCGTTCTTCGAAGAACCCGAATCAGGCAACCGGCGACATCGAGGTCGTTCCTTCCGAGGTAAAAGTACTCGGCCGCTGCCGCTATAACGAACTTCCTTTCGAGATCAACCACTCCCGCGAGGCAGATGAGAATGCACGTCTGAAGTACCGTTATCTCGACCTTCGTAATCCGGAAGTTAAGAAGAACATCATTCTTCGCTGCAACGTCGTTGCTGCACTCCGTAAGGCTATGATGGAGCATGACTTCATGGAGATCACCACACCGATCCTCACCGCTTCTTCTCCGGAAGGCGCTCGTGACTATCTCGTTCCGGCCAGAAAGCACCCGGGTAAGTTCTACGCACTTCCGCAGGCTCCTCAGCAGTTCAAGCAGCTCCTGATGACCTCCGGCTTCGACAGATATTTCCAGATCGCTCCTTGCTTCCGTGATGAGGATGCCAGAGGCGACAGATCTCCGGGAGAGTTCTACCAGCTCGATATGGAGATGGCTTTTGCAACTCAGGAAGATGTCTTCTCTATCATCGAAGATGTACTTCCTCCGATCTTTGCCGAGTACGGCACATATAACCGTGCATCCGGCGCACCGTTCGCCCGTATCCCTTACCTCGAGGCGATGGAGAAGTACGGCACAGATAAGCCGGACCTCCGTATCGACCTGACCGTCCAGGATGCTACCGACGTTCTCAAGGACTGCGGCTTCCCGCCGTTTGCCGGTAAGACCGAAGATGGTGCGGACACCGACGTTCGTATCAAGGCCGTCGTTATCTCCGACTTCAAGGAGTCCAGAAAATTCATCGATAAGAACATCGCCGATATCGAAGTTCAGTCCGGCAACAAGTCCTGCTGGTTCAGAATGGATGAGAACGGCGAGATCGTCGGTGGTATCGCGAAGTTCGTCACCCCGATCAAGGATGCTGTTGTTTCCGCTCTCGGCGTAAAGCCGGGTGACCTCGTCGTTATGTCCTGCGGTAAGCTCACCCAGGCACAGAAGACAGCAGGCGTCATCGTCAAGACATTCGGTGCCACCGTTCCTGGTCACATGGATAAAGAGCAGTACGCTTTCTGCTGGATCGTTGACTTCCCGATGTACGAGATC
>DFFH01000052.1:2507-2802 GCA_002368805.1 Mageeibacillus sp. UBA3781
AGATCGGCGAGGAATCCGGCGAGCTCGAATTCTGCCACAACCCCTTCTCCATGCCGTCCGGCGGTCTTGAAACATTGTTAAAAGCAGAATCCGGAGAGATCGATCCTCTGGCGATCACCGCGGATCAGTACGACCTCGTCGTTAACGGTGTCGAGCTTTCTTCCGGTGCAGTCAGAAACCACGATCCGGAGATCATGATCAAGGCATTTGAGATGGTCCGCCTCGGTGAAGAAGATGTTAAGGCGAAGTTCCCTGCCATGTATAACGCTTTCTGCTACGGTGCTCCGCCGCATGC
>DFFH01000049.1:0-515 GCA_002368805.1 Mageeibacillus sp. UBA3781
CACGATGAAGATGCGCTTTTCCTGATGATGAAAAACATCATAAAAGAAGGACAGAAAGATGGTTCTTTTGCCAAAGGAAATGCAGAAAAAACGGCAGATTATTTTCTCTCTGTTTTATACATTTTCTGCGTGAAAAAAATCAACGATCCATCATGTGTACTATTAACATCGTCTGAATTAGAGCGTGTTGTAAGAGGCTGAAATCGGTGCGGAAATAGTTGAATATACTTCACAAATAACGCGAACATACCGTGAATAATCGGCATATTGTACATAGTTAAAAAAATATTACTATGCTATAATGAAGTCGCATCAGGAAACCGATGCACGAATTGGTTGCGTGATTTTTAATCATAATTACATCAAATGGAGGATTCTCAAAATGGTAAAAGAGAGTGCAAACAAAGAGGCAGTAAAGGCTGTTGTTGCTGAGGTTAAGCCGGCTGATGCTGCGAAGAAAGAAGAAAAGAAAGTAGCTGCTGCTCCGAAGGCTGCTGCTAAGAAGCCTGCTGCAA
>DFFH01000049.1:587-16835 GCA_002368805.1 Mageeibacillus sp. UBA3781
CTAAGAAGCCTGCTGCAAAGAAGGCCGCTGCTCCGAAGGCTGCTGCTAAGAAAGCTCCGGCAAAGAAGGCTGCTGCCAAGAAAGCTCCTGCAAAGAAAGCGGCTGCTAAGAAGCCTGCTGCAAAGAAGCTCGGCAAGATCATCATCGAGATCGATGGTCAGCAGATCGACATCAAGGCAATCGAGAAGAAGGCTGCAAAGCTCGGTGGCGACGTTTATGTAGTAACTGCTGAGAAGAAGATCTTCGACACAAACGGAAACGCTGTAGAACTCTTCTGATTCTTGTTTGTTATAAAGCTTATTTTGAGACGGCTGTCAGAAATGGCAGCCGTTTTTTTTGTGTGCGGAAATGATATGTCATGAAATCAACAATAATGACATGGGAAAACTTTACCAATTCTTAGTAATATGAGACACTGCATTAGCGATTTCTTAACTCTCGAAAGATAGAATGATAACGTAAGCAAGGAAGTGGGAGGATTATCATGCATACTATCGAAGCAAAAAATCTGTGCAAGTCTTTCAAGATCAGCGAAGCACAGCGCCGTTCACTGGATCTGAAAGATAGAAAAAAAGTGGCAGTAGATGACATTAGTTTTACTGCCAATGCCGGAGAGATCTTCGGTCTTCTTGGACCGAACGGCGCCGGTAAAACAACGACCATGCGAATGCTCGCGACACTCATCAAACCGGACAGAGGAGATGTTCTGTATGACGGTGTCAGCATCAAAGAAAAGCCCATCGAGATCAAGAGCAGATTCGCATTTCTGACGACCGATCTTCAGCTGGATAAGAAGTCCACTGCTAATGACATGTTCGAGTATTTTGCCGGACTTCATCACGTACCGAAGACAGAGATCGCCGAGAGAAAAGACAAACTTTTCGATACATTCAACATCAAGCCTTTTGCCGAGCAGAAGATCAGCAAACTTTCCCAGGGCCAGAGACAGAAAGTTTCACTTGTTATCTCTGTTATTCATGACCCGGATTTCATCATCTTCGATGAGCCGACAAACGGACTCGACATCATCGCTTCAAGAGAAGTGCGCGAGTTTATCCTGCGCATGAAAGCAGAAGGAAAATGCATCATTCTTTCGACGCATCTTTTCGACCTCGTTGAGAAGATCTGTGACCGCGCCGCGATGATCGTGGACGGTAAGATCGTAGTCAACGACACACTGCCGAATCTCATGAACGGCAAGTCCCTCGAGGATTCGTTCTATGAGATCTACCAGCAGTACAAGGGACAGTAAGGCGAAAGGATGAATGAAAAATGTTTAGAGATACATTGACTGTTTATAAAAAAGAGATCAAATCGATCCTCAAGGATAAGACTGTGCTGTTCATGTGTGTGCTTCTTCCTTTCATCTTTATGTTTGGTGAAGGCAAGCTCATGACAGCAATGGGTGACAGCGAAGAAAATGCGAGACAGAAGACATACGACGCGTATTTTATCAATGCGCCGGAAGATATAAAAGACGGTCTTCTGTCGATCGGATTTAAAGGTGATGCAGCAGATGCTGATAAGTGCATCGAAGATATCAAGAATAAGAATGCGGATATGCTCGTCGTTTTTCCGGAAGACTTTAAGATCGCATCTTCTGAGACCGGTGCTGTTTCAGACATCGAAGTGTACTACAATTCTTCAAACAATGACTCGCTGAGAATCCGCGAACAGCTGTCCACGTTCCTCGATACACTCCGGCCCGTCGTTTTCACTATCAATGCAAATGCAGAAAAAACATACGACCTCGGTGATGAAGATTATCAGGCGAAAAATGTCATCGCCAGCATGGTGCCGGGACTTCTCCTGATCACCATCGTGTATGGCATTATGGCTCTTGCAGGCAACATCATCGCCGGTGATAAGGAAACAGGCTTCCTCAACACCGTGCTCATCACTCCGGTATCCCGAACCAGTGTCGCTCTCGGTAAGGCACTTGCCGTAATGACTGCTGCAGGCATTTCTTCCGTCTCTTCTTTTGTCGGACTGTCGTTCCTGATGAAAGACTTCCAGAAGATGATGGGCGAGTACGCAGTCAGCTATGCAATGAGTGATTACTTCTTCGTATTCCTGGCGATCATCTGTGTAACCTTCGCTCTCGTAGGACTGATCCTCGTGATCTCCACAGTGGCGAAGACTGCACGTTCCGCTCAGACACTTGCCGTATTTCCTGTCATGGTCCTTTTCTTAGGATCCATGCTCACAAGTAACGCAAGTATGGAAAGTGTTCTGGCGAGCTTCGGATTCAAGCATTTCCTGATTCCGATGTGGAATGCGACATATCTAACGAAGAACATTCTTCTTTCAGGATTTACTATGACAGAGATGCTTGTCACCTGTGTGATCAACGTCGTATTTGGTGTGCTCTGCCTGATGCTCGTCAGCTATCTCTTCAATCAGGAGAAGATCGTTAACGAGTGATCACAGTTTAAGTCTGCGTGATTTGCAGATTTCAAGTCCGCGCGATGGATGCGCGGGTGATCGTGAAGAGTCCGCTTCGTTAGAGGGGGACACTTTGAAAGAAAAGCGCTTCATGGCAGGTGCTTCTCGTATAATAGGAAAAAGAACTGAAGACTCCCGGGTCTCCGCAGAAACGAAGCGGACCCCGGGAGTTTTTTTCTGAAAAGTTTACAAAACTACTCATATAAAATATTGCTTCTCAAAAAAGCTGTGATGTTCAATAGGAACACGAAGCTGCAGGACGAGTGCTTTTCGCGAAGAATAAACAAGAAGAAAGGAGCGATGAGATGGATAGTTTGAAACGGGAACTCCTGGCAAGAAGACAATCTCTGGAAAAAGCAATTGAGAAGGCAGTCGATGTAATCAGCGCTGCGCCGGAGGGATCGCTTCGCATAGATGCGAGTAAAGGAATAACAAGATTCTTTCATATGCAGGATGAGAAAACCAAGAAAGTTTATATTACGAAAGATAATGCAGAAGTTATCACGAAACTGGCTAATAAAGAGTATGCGGAGAAGGTTCTTGAAAAAGCACAGAAAGAGCTTCGAGAAATTGATAGGTATATGTCTATGATTCAGTGTGGGAATGCAGATATGGAGTACTCAAAACTGAATGATACCAGAAAGAACTTAGTAGCCCCGATTCTACTTGATAAAGATACATCAATTTCGAAATGGAATTCTCAACCATATGAGCGCTCAACGAATCATCCGGAACACCTTCGGTTTAAAACAAGACGTGGCGAAATGGTACGCTCAAAATCTGAAGCTTTCATCGCAAATACATATCTTGATTTGGGGATTCCGTATCGTTATGAATGTGCGCTGACATTAAAGTCCAATGTATTGATTCACCCGGACTTCACCATTCTGGATATTAATCACCGTAGAATTATGTATCATGAACATCTTGGCAGAATGGACAAGCCTGAATACGTTGCAGAACAAATGTGGAAACTGCGAGAGTATCAGAAAAATGGAATCTTTATCGGGAAAAATCTTATCGTAACATTTGAAAGCGAGGAGTATCCGTTTGATCCTGAAAGATTTCGTAACGAGGCGCGGGAAATCTTCTTGGAATAGAGAAATGATGTATGTCTAGAATGGAGTTGTTGCTGTATAGACATATTCTTACGGACAATTATATGTCTGAAATGAAGATCTGTGATTATAGACATAACTGGAATTTCGTGTTATATGTCTGAAATCTATTTCTGCAAATCCAGACATATGATTTTGTCAGTATTCTATGTCTGTATTTCTAATTTGTTGATCCAGACATATCATAAGAAGAGAAATATATGTCTGGATTTCATTTTCTCCCAACCAGACATATTTTTATTGCTTTTTCATATGTCTGATTTTGAATTCTTCTAATCTAGACATATTTCTTCCTGTTATCCGTATGTCTAAAAAGCTAAAAGTTGAAATTAGACATATATTGATGCTATAGCTCGCTTTGGACGAAGAAAAAGACGGAACCGCATCTTCGATTCCGTCTTTATTAGTTTCATTTATTACTTCTCGAAAAGCACTTGCACCTGAGGTTTAGCCGGACTTCTCAAGCGCTCAGCCTCGCAGCTTTTCTGACTCTCAACATTTCAGCCTCTCAGCTTCTCAGCGCGCCTCTGATCGCTTCGAGGAACTCATCGAACTCCTCATATGCAGGCAGATCAGGATATGCTTTCTTGATCGCATCCGTCGAGCGGAAGAGGAAGCCTGCGCGGCTCGCCTGGATCATCGCCAGATCGTTGAAACTGTCACCCGCCGCGATCGTATCAAAGCCCATCGCCTGCAGATGCTTCACCGTCGTCAGCTTGCTGTTCTCGATACGCATCTTGAATCCGGTGATCTCGCCGTCCTCAGCGACCTCGAGAGTATTGCAGAAGAGCGTCGGATAACCGAGCTTGGCCATCAGCGGCATAGCGAACTGCGTAAATGTATCACTCAGGATGATGACCTGCGCCTCGGCACGGAGCGAGTCGAGAAACTGCTTTGCACCCGGGAGCGGATCGATGGTCGCAATAACCTCCTGGATCTCCTTGAGTCCGAGACCGTGCTCCTTGAGGATCTGAAGTCTCCACTTCATGAGCTTATCATAATCGGGCTCATCGCGTGTCGTCCTGCGCAGCTCGGGGATACCCGACGCCTCCGCAAACGCGATCCAGATCTCCGGAACCAGCACACCTTCCATGTCCAGGCAAACTACATCCATCTTTTATCTCCTTAATATATCGATATCGTCAAGAGAAAGCCTATATGAAAATGGGAAGAATTGCAAGTCCTTCCCATTCCCAACAGCTTTATTTCTTATTTTCCAAAAGCACTTTCCCGGCGGCTGCCCGTGCTCATCCGAGCCTCTTTGCTGCCATGATCCGGAGCATCTGAAGCATCCGGAGCATCCGGATCTTCCGGAGCGGCCGCCTCAGAATTGAAATACCTCCTTATCTTTCCTGTACTACGAGAGATGCACGGTTCTGGATGTTCTTGCATACATCATCGATGGAGCGCTGTCCTGCGAAGAATCCGGCGGCCTCTTCAAGGATGATATCCATTACATCCGTATCAGAGGACTGTGCATGATCTACAGTACTGATCAGGGCCTCGAAACCATCCGCTTTTTCCTGTGTGAGCTCGACTGCCTTGGAAAGATCGCCGACCTTCTCCGGCGGGAGATTCCTGGCATCTTCACGCAGCTGTTTCAGCTCTGCCTGATTGACCTCGATCGATGTTTTGCAATTTGTCTTAAATGCATTCTTGTTTATCGGTAACAGGTCACTATTGAAACTCAACTGCTGCTGGACATCTTCCGCAAGGAAAGAAGATATGAAGTTCCAGGCTGCATCAGGATTTCCGCAATCCGCTGCGATCGACATCGTGAGATGTCCGCGTGCAGTCATTCCCATTCCGGAAGAAGATGGGATACCGGTAAAGATGACTTTGTTGTCTGGTTGCATAAGGAGCATGCAATACTGCTCCAGATCATTCAGTGAAACACCGCATGCTGCAATCGTATCATCATGAAAACCTACGTCGTCATTTGCACGAAAATAGCGTTCAGTCATTGGATCGTTCGGGTCTCCCGCATTCTTTTGCTTTACCTCACCATATTTCTTGATGGTTTCCAGGAGCTGCTTGAATTCGTCAGATTCGAAGTTTACTTTCTTATTCGAATAATCGATGAAAAGAGAGGACTGGTGCATCATCCACGCACGCAGAAGTCTATCATAAGAGTCTGAACTTAGCGGCATCACGGTACTCGGCAGGGAAGATGCCATCTGATCGAAGTCCGCATATGTCCATTTTTCTTTCACTCCGTTATACTTTCCGTTGGCTGCAAGGCCCTCGATGCTGTAGGTGAGAGGGATCGTATAGAGCTTCCCGTCGGTTTCAAAGGCGCGGAAAATATTATCGTAGTAGTTTTCCCTGTTGATAGAGCTGTCGTTATCCAGATATGTATTCAGGTCAAGGAGCATCGACGGATCGTTGAACTGCGAAGCACCGGAGAATCCGACGATAATGTCCGGGCCTTCGCCGCTTAACATATCGAGCTGAAGCTGAGCGGCGTTCTTGGAATCGACCGCAGGATTACCGCTCCAATCAAAAGAGAGATCGCTTGTATCGGTGTCATAGTCTGTGATCTCGATCCTTGCTGCTTTTAACTCATCCTGGTTGTACTGGAGAACTTTTTCGACGAAATCTGAAGAGATTTCTCCGTTCATTCCGAGTTTGAGTATCGTTTTTCCTGCGTGAGGATTTTTGTCTGCCCTGGTGAGCTTTACGACGGAAACCTCAGCTGCGCCGCTGGCTTTCCGATCCATGGAATCACGGCCGTTATCTTCGACATATTTTCTTTGGAAGAACATCATTTCGTTTTCAGAAATGATCTGTCCGCCGGTGATATCGATTGTCATGAAGTTGATATCCGTGTCCTTCCAGGCCATTACCTGTGTTTTTGTATTGTTGGCGAGGTCGAGCTTATTGACGCCATTGGAGTCCATGACGAAGCAGTCCTGTCTTCCCTGATTGACATAAAAAACGTCACTGTTTGTTTCTACCGGTTTTCCGACAAGTTTCCCCTGATCGGCATCGAATTCCTGGATCTGCGCGCTTTCTCCGTCAGCGGTCATTTTGAAAGTTACTGCATACCACTTGCCGCCTGAACACAAAACAATTCCGGTTAAATTCGGGTCCTCAACCTTGGCGATCTGTTTACCCTCGGCATTAACTAAATAGATGCATCCGATACCTGACAGGATGTAATTTCCGTTTTCCAGTGCATGGATGGAAAGTCCGACAAGATCGCCCTCAACTGTTACATTGATGTCGCGCAGCTTTTCACCGGTTTTTGATATTACGAAAAGCACTGGTTTGGCAGAACAGTCTGCCGGGTTCATCTTGCTGCAGACGATCAGGATCTCGTCATTTGATCCGGGATACGCACCGATGAATTCCGTACTGTCATCCAGAGGAAGAGAGGAGAGGAATTCACCGTTCATGTTAAAGATCTGCAGACTTCTCTCGAAGTAATCGTCAAAAGTTTTGTTGTACTTTTCGAGCTGTTTGTCATCGTTGAGATTCAGGCTGTCGAGTTCTTTCTGAACATCATCCGGCATCTTATAATCGACGATTACTTCCGAGATGACAAGGTCGCCCGCGATATAATGCGTATTCTGATCGCTGTACCGGACTTGTTTTTCCTTATTGATGTTTGCCTGCAGTTTTGCGGCGTTTACCAGGTAATAAGGGTCGCTCTCTTTGACGATCCTTCCGGAACCGGATGCAGTAGATTTTGCGCCGTCCGTGCTGTCTCCTGCCTGCGCGCCGCTGCCACTGCCGGCCGAGCCGCCCGCTGCGGAAGCGGAACCATCGTCTTTCTTCTTTGAACCGCAGGCTGTAAGTGAGACCGTCATCTGCGCGGCAAGCGCCATGGCGATTAAGGTGCGAGTTGTTCTCTTCATAGATGTCCTCCCATTGTGTCAACTGGAAATAGCTTTCAGGTGATTTGTTAAGTCCATTTTATTTTTCGCAAATGACTGTGACATGACGTGACAGTGACGAATTTGTCATTTGTATGAGCCGTAATAAATTGAACAATGTATTAACTTTGCGATGAAGCGGTATTTTTCTATTATCCTGTGTTGTAAAATATGATTGATTATAAGCAAGGAGGCTCGAACCAATGAAAACAGAGAGACGTTTTTCCAGGGGCGAAGTGATCTTCAAGGAGGGCGATGAAGGGAAAAGCCTATTCCAGATCATCGAAGGATCTGTACAGGTTATAGCGAATTATGCTGAAGAAGATGAGTTTCCCCTGGCCGTTCTCGGCGTAGGAAAGATCTTCGGAGAGATGGCCGTTGTGGAGGATTATCCGCGAAGCTCCACCATCATTGCGAAAGAGGATGTCCGCCTTTTGGAGATCACACAGGAAGATCTCATGTCATACTTTAAGGAAAGGCCGGAGATGATCCTTAAGATCATCAAGCAGCTCGGCAGCCGCATCAGGACGATGACGGAAGACTATAACGAAGTAAAAAATGAACTGAAGGCCGTGAAAAATGCAGAGCGTAGGGCGGAGGAACCGCTTCTTTCCAAGGTGCGAAAAGCACTTGCCCTTTACTCTTCCGCGTTTTTCCCATCTTCAGGGAATAAGGCGGAAAGTGCAAATAAAACGAATTATGCGGACGTGCAGTCCGTTGAATCACAGCGCGAAGTCTCAGCTGTGATCAATAAGGACCGGCCGGCAAATATCGAGATATACAGACAGGGCACGGTGATCTTTAAGCAGGGAGAATATGCCAGATGTATGTATTTGATCTATAGCGGTTCTGTCGGGATATACAGTAAATACGGGACAGATGAGCAGCTGCTTCTGACGATACTGCATCCGGGCTCGTATTTCGGTGAGATGGGCATGGTATCGGACGATCTGAGATCCGCCACCGCCATCGCGGAAACGGAAGATACCTGCGTTGAGATCATCCGTCCGGAGGATCTCGAGAAAATGATGGAAGAGTCTCCGGAGAAGGTGGAGGCGATCCTCAAGCATATTTCCAACCGCCTGCGAGTATTGAACGGTGATTATCTTGCTGCCTGCAGGGAACTCTCTGATCTTTGCGGCAGATATCAGTGACCCGCCCATAGCTGATGCATATGCCTGTAACAGCTATAAGAAGAACAACTAAAGAATGAATAAATGGAGATATAGATGTTTGAGAATTTTTCTGCGGAGCAGGCGCTGATCCGCCATGCATGTCCGCGGGAAATCAGAATGCGGCAAATAGAAGGTCCTTGAGCGCGCTTTGGATGCACTTGGAAAGATCGACATTATCGATCTTCCATTCGCCGCCTTCTTTTACCATATTGATCTCGAAGGTCCCTTTTAGTTTTTTACTGTCATCGAAAGATATGACGACGTCCGCAGAATTCTTGCTGCGCTTGACATCTTCGAGTCCCCAGTCCATATCTTTTATCTTCGAAAGCAGTTCCGCAGCGATATACTCTTCGGCGGATTCTTTGAGCATATCCAGACGGCTCTTGCTGTTCTGATCATCACCTGATCCGCTTCCGCCATTGCCGATACCCTTTTCCTTCGCGTAGTTCTCGACCTTATCGATCTTCTCGCAGAAGGCTTCGGTGGAGTGCGCTCTCAGCCCGTCGATACCGTCAGATTTGACATCCGAGATGATCTCTTTCAGCGCCCATTCCGGAGACGCCTTGATGTGCATAAATATTCCGACAGCGACCGCGATCAGGACGGCCAGCACCGCGGAGGCCGCGATGATGACCTTCGTTCTGGTACGCATTTTCTTTTTCTTTTTTTCTTCATTTTCCATATTACGACTTATTATCCTTTGACAGTGAAGACAGAGCTCTTTGTGTGATGAACAGCGAAGCTGCGATGATGCAGATGATGATGAACCACACCAGAAGCATGTGTCCGCTGGTGAAATCGTAGCTGGAGTTCTCCTTGCCGAAGGTGAACTGATTGAGGTTGGCGGTGGTGCCGAAGCCCTCCATACTCCAGCGGCAGACAACGATCCATGAGAGGACCTCCGTTGCGCCGCTCAGATCGAAGATCAGTCCGGAGAAGAGGATCTGCACGAGGATCGGAAGCGGTGCGACAGTCAGCGCACGGTCCGGATTGGTGAACAGCGCCGAGAGCAGAAGGCCGATCGCACTTGCCGCAAGACATGTCAGATAAGTGGTGAAGAGTATCTCCATAAATCCGGGAAGCATGACACCCTGGCTCGGGCAGCCGACGAACATGCAGAATGTTCCGGCAAGAAGCAGGCTCTGGACTCCGCAGATGGTGGCCAGTGCGAAGACCTTCGAAAGGAGGTAGGAATTCAGCGACATACCGGTCATGAATTCGCGTTTAACAATGTTACGTTCCTTACAGACTTCCTGGATCGAGTTATACATGCCCATGAAGAACGCGGCACAGGAAAGGGCGAACAGCAGTGTCGATGCTCCTGTTCCTTCTTCAAAAGGACTTCCTTTCTTAACGAGCGCGATGAGGACTGCGAGGACCGGGGCCTGCAGGAATACGATCGCCGCGCGCTGCCGGTCATTAAACAGCAGCTTCAAATACCTTGAGAAAAGCACCGGTATTTCGGACTGCTTCTGTCTCTTCGGGATGTTCGTGCGTCCGGTGCTCTGGATCCTTGCACGGACCTTCGGTCGGGACGCCATAAATCTTCTGGCGCAGTTTTCCGGATCATTGGCCAGGATGTTATATACATCGACGATATCGGTAATATTGAAGAAAGCCATCGCTTCCTGGTAGCTTCCGAAGAAGCAGAGACGTCCGCCCTTACCCATGAAGATGATACGGTCGCACATCTGCAGCTGAAGCACACTGTGGGTGACGAGGATGACGGTCTTACCGCCGTCTGCCATCTTACGGAGCGACTCCATCAGCATCTTTTCCGTTCCCGGATCGAGACCGGAAGCCGGCTCATCGAGGAAGAGAAGACTCGGGTCGGACAGAAGCTCGACCGCGATGCTGGCTCTCTTTTTCTGGCCGCCGCTGAGCTTCTTGATCAGGCGCTGCTGGTGCTCCTGCAGATCGACCATCCGGATCGCGCGCTCGACGGCTGCTCTCCGCTCTTCGAGTGTGAGTTCTTTTGCCAGACGCATCTTCGCCGTGTACATCAGCATGTCAAAGACAGTCAGGTTGTCATATACGATATCTGCCTGCGGGACATATCCGATGATCTCCTTCAAGGAGTCGAAGTTCTCATAGAGGTCGGTGCCGTTGATGCTGACATGACCCTGCGTCGGCTGCAGATAACCGGACATGCAGTTCATGATCGTGGACTTACCTGCACCGGAGCATCCGACGACAGCGATCAGCTCGCCCGGACGGATGTTGATGTCGATCGGATACGGCGTGGCAAAAGCATTTTTGCCGGAACCTCTGGAGATGAGGATGTTCTCCGCATCGACGGAAATACCGGAATTAAAGCTTGCGAAGAACAGAAGATTCGATGTGAAGATGATCTTGTTGTTGGAGATCATGATCACGTCTTTTTCATTCAGACGGACCGAACCTTTCACTCTCTGGTTATTGACGACGACGCCGTTTTTACTGGAGTTATCGTAGAGGAAGAAACCCTGCTGCGTTCTTACGATCCTGGCATGAAGTCTCGACACACTGATGTGCTGGAAGTAGATCTGGCTGTTCGGATCACGGCCGATCCGGACTTCATTGACACCCGCGAGCGGCATCATGTTCCATCTCTTTTCCTGCTCATTGGAAGAGAACATGAACAGTACACCATCGGCGATCGTCTGGACGCCATCGTCGATTCGGACGAAGTCACCTTCGCTGATGACACGCGAATCGAGATAGGAGTTATTGTAGATCAGTCCGTTCTTACTCGGCGTCCCGCCAAAAGCGGCGCGGTCTTCGATATACCACTGTCCGTTCTGGAAAATAAAACGTCCGTGAAGTGACGATACGATCGGCGAATAAAGCATGAGATCGTTTCCCGGAGCTCGTCCGAAGGTGATCTGTGCTTTTCCGAAACTGCTAAGAAGATAGGTGACCGGTGTCCGGATACCATCGAAGATGGTCACGCTCAGGCTGCTGCCATTTGACGCGGCTTGCTGGACCGGAACTGCATCCGGATTGATATAGTACGTTTGTGACATAAAAAATAATCCCCCTCGATTTTATGCTTCCTTCCGCTGACAGTGCTTTTGGCGCGGAAGAAAGAAAAATCATACCGTTCCATTATACTACAGAAATCTAAATAACAAATATATATGACATTGTCGAGTGATGGACCGGGGAGATTTTCGCGCCGGCAGTGGACCTGCTGAACCGGGATCTTTCCGCGGCAAAATAACGCATCATATTTGCATCGGACGGTAAAAATACGCGATCCCGCGGATATCGGACATCCATTTATTCCGGGCAGGTTCCCATCTAGAATATATTTAAGCGTGAGGTGAGCTTTCAGGATAAAGGAAAGAGCTTCGCGCAGCATAATCAATCAATAACTTTGACGGTAGGGAGGTAGGGATTATGCCAAGGGATATTATTATTTTAATTGCAGCGATCGTCGGAGGAATCATCCTGATCACGGTTATTCTGTTCGCGATGATCAAGACGGCCAAAGGTAACGAGGCACTGGTCGTATCCGGTGTCGGCGCGACCGACAAGTACGGCAATCCGAAGATCAAGAGAGCAGGCGGACGCGTCGTCATCCCGTTCATTCAGAAAGCGAAGTACTTCGATCTCTGCGTAAGAACGGCGAAAGTCGAGGGCGACGTCACCAAGACACAGACCGGTGTGCCGATCCAGATCGACTGGGCAGTAGCTTACAATCCGGATGTATCTTCAAATGAGAGCCTGCAGAGAGCGGTCTGCAACTTCCTTGACAAGAATGACAAGGAACTCGAGAGAGTCATCCTGGACGTCGTGTCCGGCGGTGTACGTGCAGTAATCGCGAAGATGACTCCGGAAGAGGTCATGAACGGAAAAGACAAGCTCGACGATCAGGTCAAGGAATCGATCTCCGCACAGATGAAGGATCTCGGATTTAACACGATCCTGTCGATCCATGAGGTCGAGGACGCAGCGGGCAGCACCTATTACAAGGACTTGGCCGCAAGAGACAGAGAGACCAGACGCCGTGACGCGGCAAATATCTCCGCAGAGGCCGAGCAGTCCATGCGTGAGAAAAGAGCCGAGACAGACCGTATCGCTCAGGAAAAAGAACTCGACGCGCAGGTAGCTGTTGCAGAGCGTCAGCGTGACACAGACGTCAAGAGAGCGCAGTTTATGGCGGAGACCGCACGTGAGCAGGTCAAGTCGCAGATGGCGGCCGACCTCGAGCAGGAAACGATCAATCAGCAGCTTGCCGAGAAGCAGGGTACCGTCCTTGTAACGAAGGCGGAGCAGGCAAACCGTGCCGCACTGAAGCAGCAGGAAGTCGAGATCACCAGAGCAGAGACACAGAAGAAGACCACGGTCATCAATGCACAGGCCGAGGCTGAGAGAAAGAAGGCGGAAGCTGCCGGTGAAGCAGAGGCGAAGAAAGTATCCGCAGCAGGTAATGCCGAGGCACAGAAACTGACCGCAGCCGGTGAAGCAGAAGCCGCCGCAGTCAGAAAGACGAAAGAAGCAGCTGCAGAAGCAGAGGCCAGAAAGCTTGAAGCCGATGGTGCCGCAGAGGCAAGAAAGACCGAGGCGGACGGCGCGGCAACGGCTAGAAAGACCGAGGCTGCAGCCGAGGCAGAAGCGGTAAAAGTACAGGCGGAAGCAGAAGCTACAGCAACGATCGCCAAGGGTAAAGCCGAGGCGGAGGCTATCGAGGCCAAGGGTAAGGCGGAGGCGGAAGCGATCGAAGCGAAAGGTAAAGCGGAAGCAGAAGCAGCACGTGCTCTCTCTGATGCACAGGCTGCAAACGACAAGGTCAACTTCGAGCTCAAGAGGATCGAGATCGAGCAGAACACCAGAGTACAGGTGGCCACCAATATCGCGACCGTTATGGCGGAAGTCGGCAAGAATGCGAAGTTCTACGACTTTGGCGGCGGTGCGAAGCAGGAAGGCGGCGGAGATCTCCTGACCGGTATTCTCGGCAGGATCCCGCAGGTCTTCGCGAAGGCGGACATGCAGAACGAGGCGCTGAATGGTGAAGACCTCGCCGAGACAGTTAAGAAGCTCGTCTCCGCAGTCGCAGATCCGATCAAAGGTAAGAAGGCGGAGACGGTTTCCAAGGAAGTCGCGAATATCGCCGGCGGAAAAGAATCTGTAACCACCAAAGCGTCGGCAGAAGTGATCGACGCGCCGCTGAAGGACTAACAGAAGCAGTTCGCTGACGAGGCCGCTGTGAAGCTTCGGCGAACGACAAAGAACAAAACAGGCATCGGTCAAGCAGTTCGCTGACGATGCGTCGTCGATGAAGACGAGATGGCAAGGCCGCCCCCGAGGTGAGAAATCACTTTGAGGCGGCCTCGTTTTACACATTGTCCGGCAAAAGTGTGGAGAGTGAGTATCAGCCCGGTACGTTGCCGGACGAGTGCTTTTCGAGCAGGAAAAGGTGCTATTCGACATATCGTTCGACAACTATGGGTGGAGTGTAAAACAAAATGTCGAATACACTTGCCGAGATCGCGGCAAAACTGGAGAAGAACGCAAGCCAGGCAGATCCGGAAGAACTGTAAAAGAACATAAACCAGGCTTTAAAACGGCGGATATTTCGCCGTATTCACAGTATATAAGCCACGCCCGCCGGGTGTATAATAACTGTGAATGACACTTGAGGAGACAAGGCGGATCTAATCGGATTGAAGCTCCGATCTTCTGCCGGATAATGGGGATATGAGTGATAATAGGATCAAGGTGTGCCTGGTCGGATCTTCCGGCGGGCATCTGAATCATCTATATATGCTGAAACCGTTCTGGGAAGATAAGGAGCGGTTCTGGGCAACATTTGATAAAGAAGACTCGAGAAGCCTTCTTGCCGGAGAGAAGATCTATCCGGTGTATTTTCCATCGAACCGATCGGTCAAAGCTCTTTTCATCAACACTTTCCGCGCGATCAAGATCCTTCGAAAAGAAAAGCCCGATCTTATTATTTCTTCCGGTGCCGCACCGGCGGTCCCTTTCTTTTATATCGGCAAACTGATGCGGAAGAAGCTCATCTACATCGAGCCCTTCGACCGCGTGCACACACGTTCCCTGACAGGAAAATGGTGCTATAAAGTGGCTGATGTATTTATCGTCCAGTGGGAAGAGATGAAGAAGGTCTATCCGAAAGCTGTTTGTCTGGGGAGCATCTACTGAGTATGATTTTTGTTACTGTAGGAACACATGAACAGTCATTCCGGCGGCTGGTCGAATATATGGACAGATGGGCGGGGGAACACGCTGAAGAAGTATTCATTCAGTGCGGCTATACGAAGTATGCCGCAAAGAATGCGAAAACAAAGGATTTCCTTACCCGGGATGAGATGCTCGGACAGATCAGAAAAGCAAGGATCGTCATCACGCACGGTGGCCCGGCCTGCTATACCGAGGTCCAAAGATGCGGGAAGTTTCCGATCGTCGTCCCGAGATGCCATAAGCTCGGCGAGCAGTACGATGACCATCAGATCGAGATCGGCCGGGAGTATAAGAAACGCTATAATACCATCCTTCTGGTCGAAAATATCGAAGAACTCGCATCATATATCGACCGGTACGATGAGCTGATAAAAGACATGGATATGTCATCTCTGCAGCCGCATAATGCAGAGTTCTGTGAAAGATTGTCGAAGATAGTGGATACGCTCTTGCCCTGAGGTCAGAAGATATGGAAAGAAAGACGAACCTATCGATCATCATACCTGTCTATAACGCGGAGAAGTATCTTCCGTTCTGCCTTGACTCCCTCCTCCAGACGGAAGGGATAGAGAAGACGGAGATCCTCCTGATCGATGACGGATCGTCCGATGGCTCTGCGGAAGTCCTCGAAAAATACGAGAAAGAAAACACCAATATCCATGTGATCAGGAAAGAGAACGAAGGTCCATCCGCCACGAGAAATCTCGGGATACAGAAGGCCTGCGGCGAGTATATCTTTTTTTGCGACGCAGACGATATGGTCGTACCGGTGCTTTTCGGAAAGGTGATAAAACTGGCGGAGGAAAGCACGGAAGATATGTTCATGTGGGACAGCGAGATCGTCTATGACATGAAGGATCTCCTGGCAAAAAAAGACGAGGAATATTTCGCGCATTACGGGCTTCCGAAGAAGGAACTGACATACTCGGGAAAAGAGATCATGGAGATACTGATCCGGGAGGGAAAGGGCTTCATCGCGACGGTCTGGCTCGGCGCATACAGAAGAGAATTCCTGCTTGAAAATGATCTTTTTTTCGAAAAGGGCCTGATCTACGAAGATGAACTGTGGGTGCCGAAGGTCCTGCTGGCGGCAAAGACCGTCCACTATATTCCGGAGAAGATCTACAGGTACCGCGTCCGCAGAGGCTCGATCACGAACCCGGTGAAAAAGGACCTGAAGAAAAATGTGGAAGCGCTTCTCTATGTCTATACTTCGCTGTATGATTACTACGACCGGGTGCTCGCGGGCGACCCGCTGAAGGAGATCATCGAGGGGAATCTCACAAAGAGATACCTGCACATGATCTATAAGCTCCGTTTCTGGAAATACGGATACGGAAAGAAGATCGATAAGAAGCGCCTCTGGAAGACCTCGCGCCGGATCCGCGACAAGATCCTCGTGATGGGACTATATGTGATAGCACACTGAAAAATGCACGAAGTGAC
>DFFH01000106.1 GCA_002368805.1 Mageeibacillus sp. UBA3781
CATTCTCCTTCCAGAAACTCGACGGTATGGATGCCTATCTCTCTCCGGAGATGAAGTCCACCGGCGAGGCGATCGGCTACGATAAGAGCCTGAACCGTGCGTTCTTTAAGGCGCTTCAGGCATCCGGCATCAAGATGAAGGACTATGGTACCGTTATCGTTACCCTCGCGGACGAAGATAAGGAAGAAGCACTTCCTTTGATCCGCCGTTTCTACGAGCTCGGTTTCAATATCGAGGCCACGATCGGTACGGCAAACTTCCTGAAGAATCACGGCATCCGTACGAGAGTCCGCGGCAAGCTCAGCGAAGGAAGCACCGAGATCCTCGATTCCATCCGCGCCGGATATGTCAGCTATATCATCAACACCAGAGCGATCCTCTCCGGTGTCCACTACGAAGATGGTGTAGCGATCCGCCGCTGTGCGATCCAGAATGGTGTAACGATCTTTACATCGCTTGATACCGTTAAGATCCTTCTCGATGTTCTCGAGGAGACGATCCCGGGAATCAGCACGATCAATGCCTAAGAGGCAATTTTAGATCGTATCTGCCTTTTCCGGTAAGTTAGCATCGTTTCTAAAATAGACTGTCTCAAATTGCAGGACAGTCTATTTTTCATGTTAGCAGACATGGTATAATTTCCATGAAAAATGAAAAAGCATCTGCATAAACAGTAATTTGACAAACAGCACCTAGCAAAAGCCCCGACAGAATAAAAGAGCATACTGCTCGGAAGAGACAACTATGGACACGAATAAAATACTGGACTACAGGCTTTATATTCAGAGAGCGGAAGAATTTATCCGCGCGGATCTTCACGCGGAATTCAGACAATATAATAAGATCAAAAGCGGAGACGTGGAAGGCGTGCGCGACCGGTTCAAGATCGCACGTCTTACTTTCTTTGAAGGCCGCGGCGTACTCTCGAAAGATCCTCTCCGGAACATCATCTACCACCTGGTCGCATCTGCTGCCGTAATCAGCAGAATGTGCATCGATGGCGGCATGGATATGAACACCGCATACTCACTAAGTGATATCTATATCAACAAGGCGGACGAAGCAGAGTCCGTCGATGAAGTCATGGATCTTATCGCCGAGATGCAGATCGACTACGCGACACGTATGCGCGCGATCAATCAGAAAAATGTCGTTAACCTCCATGTCAGAAGATCGATCGACTTTATATATAATAATCTCAATAAGGCCCTTACGGTAAAAGAACTTGCTGAGAGAGAAAAGCTGAACCCCAGCTATTTCTCCCGCCTTTTCCTGAGCGAGACCGGAAAAACGGTCGGAGATTTCATCACGGAAGCGAAGATCAAAACTGCACAGAATATGCTCTGCCACTCGGAGTACAGCATCTTCGACATTTCCGTATCACTCGGATATTCCTCGCAGAGTGCTTTTACCAATGTATTTAAGGGCAAGTGCGGAATGACTCCGAAGAAATACAGGGACATGAACAGCGGAAAGTTCAAAAATAAATAGGGAACATTCAGCATCTATAAAGAATT
The DNA here is from genome assembly GCA_002368805.1 of Mageeibacillus sp. UBA3781. Classification (GTDB taxonomy): domain Bacteria; phylum Bacillota; class Clostridia; order Saccharofermentanales; family Saccharofermentanaceae; genus Scatonaster. The sequence goes on from DFFH01000106.1 coordinate 1,518, forward strand.
GTTAAAACGATACCATGCTTCTGTTCGGGTGATCGAAACAGGAGCTCGGATTTACAGCGATCGCCGGATTCTTCGACCTTCCGGTCATGATCCCGTCCTTTGCGATCTGGCTTCTGGTCCTGATGGCGGCGTACATGATCCTCGCGCAGATCCTAAAAGCGATCTACATCCGAATCAATAAAGAATGGGTATAAAATAGAAGAAGGCGGGATCTCCCGCACAGATTTAGGTAATAAACGGGGGAACCCCCGCAGAAGAAGGAGTTATTTATGGCAAAGGTGATCCTATTAAACGGCAGTGCGCACGCGCATGGATGCACGGCAACGGCGCTCGATGAGATGATCAAAGTGTTTCAGGAGGAAGGGATCGAGACGGAACTGATCCAGGTCGGAAACAAAGATATCCGCGGATGCATCTCCTGCGGAACCTGCAGTGCAAAGGGGAAGTGTGTCTTTGATGATCTGGTAAATGAAGTTGCTCCGAAATTCGAAGAAGCGGACGGACTCGTTGTCGGAAGTCCGGTATATTATGCATCTCCTAACGGCAACATTCTTTCCTTCCTGGATAGACTCTTCTACAGCACATCTTTTTCGAAACAGATGAAAGTCGGTGCCGCGGTAGTCAGCTGCCGCAGGGGCGGAAACACAGCGACCTTTGACGTGCTGAATAAGTACTTTACGATTAGCAATATGCCGGTAGCTCCGTCCACTTACTGGAACCAGGTGCACGGCTTTACGGCAGAAGATGTGAAGAAGGATCTTGAGGGCCTGCAGACGATGCGGAATCTGGCCAGAAATATGAGCTTCATGATCAGGGCCTTTGCAGATGCCAAGGAGAAGTATGGATATCCGGAGATCGAGCGCGGATCCTTCACGAGTTTCCCGGACGGCAAGTGAGAGACGAAGTCCTATGTGGGCGATTATATATGTCTAAAATGAGGCATTCCATGAATAGACATAACTTAGTTTCCGGTTTATATGTCTGAATTGCATTAATCAAATTGCAGACATACGAAAAGCACTCAAAAGTATGTCTCTTTTAGTGCGTTTGATGATCCAGACATATTTCTCGAAGAGATTTTTATGTCTGGATCTACTCGCTGATATTTGAGACATAGAAAACTGCAGATTTGATATGTCTAAAAGTTAGTAAACGCATTACAGACATAAATCCTTAATCTCAAGTTATGTCTGAATTTGCAACTCATGGATCTAGACATATAGACACTGATAAAGAGAGGGAGCCTCGTTGCTATGAGACTCCCCCGTGAATTATATAGTGTTTTGTATTTGCATCCGGCTCCGGATCAGAACTTGATCGTGATCATCGGGCGGACACCTATTTCCTGATCAGCATTGGCGGCTCTGCCTCCTCTTGCCAGATCGAGAGTCAGAAAAGCTTTGTTGTTTTTTGAACGGCCTTTACACCAGGAAGCTGCCAGAGAATCTCCCTCGGCCACATCATTTTCCTCGCAGAAGGACTTGGAATAGCCGGTCAACATCTCGTAGAGGAATTCTCTTTCAAAGTCTTTGACTGTGACCTTCTCAGGAAGGGTCACACTGTCATCGTCTTCATCTGCCACGATCAGTTTCTTTTGTTTGTCGGTAAACGCGTCCTCATAGAACTCTTCGTTCAGCCAGTCATGAAGAGACGTGTCTGCGAAATCTACCACGTCTTTCTTATTCATTCTCATCTTTTCCAGAGCATACTTGCTTACGACGGTGATGCCGTTTTTGTCTTTGTCGAAGACGACCCAGGTGATGGGCTCTTCGCTGTATGTTCCGAAGGTAATACGGTCTGCAACATCGATATCTTTCATCTCAAATGTGCCTTCACACTCGACGGAGATCACCGGACGAACGCCGACGTCTTCTGCGGAAAACAGGCCATCCGGACCGTGACCGGAATTATTTCTCTTTGTTCCGAGACAAAATACGAAGCTTCCCACGGACGTACCACCGCCGGCCGAACGCATTAGGTTCACATCACGCGTCCAGAATTTGCAGCTGCCGTTTTCCATCTGGATCCCCAGATCTTCTGTGTGGTCTGTCGGCTCACACGTAGCATCCTGCGGATTCATACGGTATTTTAAATACTCCGGAAGAAATACTTTATCCGTCAGCCAGCGCGCATCACCGGTGTACATGCTGTAGGAAGTGTCGATGATGCTTTTCTTTTCTGATTTGGTAAATGCTTCCTCGAAGAAATCATTGTTCAGCCATTCTCTGAGAGTGCAGTCCTCCCAGGAAGATTCTCCGTCTTCGTTAAACGGCAGGCACTCGATAGCACAGGTACTCTGCAGCTCGACGATGACCTTGTCCTCGCCAATGACGAAGTTCCTGTGCATGACTTCCCATTCGATATCTTCGTCTTCGTACTTACCCATGGTAATAATATCTCCGACTTCAAGTTCGAACTTCGGTATTTTCTTTTTGCAACCTGAGGTGACTCCGAGGATCATGGCGACCGTAAGAGCCAGTGACAACATCTTTTTCATAATAATACACCCATACCCTTTTTCCCAAGTGATAAGAGCATTATATCATACCGCCCGAAAAGCACTTGAAGACGCGGCATAATCGCGATACTTTCCACCATGTTTCTGCTTTCCTGCTATGCTGCTTCATGGTACGATAGAAGAGAATTGGATATAAAACTGCGGGAAAAAGGAGTGTGTGACATGTTTGATTTCAAATACTATACCCCGACAAAAGTGCTTTTCGGGAAGAATACAGAGACGAAGGTTGCCGAACTGATCCGTGAATTCGGTGGAACGAAAGTCCTTATTCATTATGGTGGAGGAAGTGTCGTGCGCTCCGGGCTTCTGAAGCGCGTAACAGATACGCTCGATCAGGCGGGGATTGCTTATGTGACACTCGGCGGTGCGGTCCCGAATCCGCATCTCGGACTGGTATATGAAGGAATCGAACTCTGCAAAAAAGAAGGTGTGGATTTCCTTCTCGGTGTCGGTGGCGGAAGCGCGATCGACTCGGCCAAAGCGATCGGATATGGTGTCGCGAATGAAGGCGATGTATGGGATTACTATGACTATAAGCGTCAGGTAAAAGGATGCCTCCCGCTGGGTGTTATCCTGACCATCGCAGCTACGGGAAGTGAGATGAGTGATTCTTCTGTTATCACGAAAGAGGAAGGACTTGTGAAGCGCGGATACAGCAGTGATTATGGCCGTCCGAGATTCGCGATCCTGAATCCTGAACTGACGATGACACTTCCGGATTATCAGACAGCCTGCGGATGCACGGATATCATGATGCATACGATGGAGAGATACTTCACGCAGGGCGGCAATATGGAGATTACTGATTCACTTGCTGAGGGACTTCTCCGCACGGTGAAAAAGAATGCCGTGATCCTTCGTGATGATCCGAAGAACTATGACGCCAGAGCCGAGGTAATGTGGGCAGGTTCTCTTTCGCACAATGGCCTGACCGGCTGCGGCAATGACGGCGGTGACTGGATGACCCATAAGCTTGAGCATGAGCTCGGCGGCCTTTACGATGTGGCACATGGTGCCGGTCTTGCGGCGATCTGGGGAACCTGGGCAAGATATGTCTATAAGAACTGCCTTCCGAGATTTAAGAAGTTCGCACTGAATGTCATGGAAGTTCCGGATAAGGGAACAGATGAAGAGATCGCGCTTGCCGGTATCGAGGCGATGGAAGATTTCTACCGTTCCATCAATATGCCGACAAATCTCCGTGAGCTCGGTGTAAACCCGACCGAAGAAGAACTCGTTCTGATGGCAAAAAAATGTGCGATCGGTGTAGGCGGTGAGAAGGGCTCCGCGAAGGTCCTCGATGAGCAGGCGATGCTTCAGATCTACCGCGCCAGTATGTGATTCTGATCGCTGTACTTTATTCTATGTTTTCAGAGATATAATCAGCAGCCGCCTGACACGAATGCCGGGCGGCTGCTGACGTTAGTAGGAAAATAGAGAAAATAGGTTCAAAGTCTAATGCTGTTCTTCACAAGGCCGAGGAAGAGCGGGTGCGGTTTATCGGGACGGCTCTTGAATTCGGGGTGGAACTGTACGCCGACGAAAAACGGATGCCCTTTTATCTCGACAGCTTCGACGAGAAGATTATCCGGCGAAAGACCGCTGATGATGTCCTTCATCTGATCTCTGTAAATGTTATTGAATTCATATCTGTGACGGTGTCTCTCACTGATATTCTCAGATTGATAGCACTGCTCCATCATGGTGCCGGGCAGGATCTTGCAAGGGTAAGATCCGAGACGGAGAGTGCCGCCCTTTTCGATCTCATCATTCTGTCCGGGCATGAAGTCGATGACCAGATGCTCGGATTCTTCGTCGAATTCTCTGGAGTTTGCATCCTTATAACCGAGTACATCTCTGGCGTATTCGATGACGGCGATCTGCATGCCGAGGCATATTCCTAAGTACGGGATATTCTTCTCGCGGGCATACTTTGCGGCAAGTACCATTCCCTCGATACCGCGGTCGCCAAAGCCGCCCGGAACGAGAATACCGTCTGCTTCAGAGAGGATAGATTCGTAGTTCTCGGGAGTCAGATCCTCGGAGTCGTTCCACAGGATCTTCACGTTCGAATGATACTTATAGCCTGCATGGTGCAGTGCTTCTGCGACGGAAAGATAGCAATCGTGGAAGTGGGTGTATTTACCGACGAGTGCGATAGTGCATGTCTTATCACAGCTCTTGATGCGCTCGACCATAGATGCCCAGGAAGACAGATCGCAGGGCTGTGTTTCCAGTTGGAGTTCGCGGCAGACCACATCGGAGAAACCGCTCTTTTCGAGCATGAGCGGCGCTTCGTAGAGGATCGGGATCGTCGTGTTTTCGATAACGCAATCGGGAGATACATTACAGAACATCGCGATCTTCTTGAAGATCGATTCATCTTCGATCGGCTCGTCGGTTCGAAGGATGATGATGTCCGGAGAAACACCCATGCCCTGGAGTTCTTTTACCGAGTGCTGGGCGGGCTTGGATTTGTGCTCGCCGGAAGCCTTGAGATAAGGGACGAGTACGACATGGATATAAAGCGCGTTATGCGGACCGACTTCACGACCGACCTGACGGATCGCTTCGATAAAAGGCTGGCCTTCGATGTCACCGATCGTACCGCCGATCTCGGTGATGACGACATCCGCCTCGGATTCCAGGCCGACGTTATAGATGAATTCTTTGATCTCATTGGTGATGTGCGGGATCGTCTGTACGGTAGAACCCAGATATTCGCCGCGGCGTTCTTTGGCGAGTACCGAGGAATATACTTTACCGGTTGTAAGGTTCGAGAATTTATTTAGATCTTCGTCGATGAACCGCTCATAGTGACCGAGGTCGAGATCTGTTTCCGCGCCATCTTCCGTGACGAAAACCTCGCCGTGCTGATAGGGACTCATCGTACCGGGGTCCACGTTGATGTACGGGTCGAGTTTCTGCGATGCGACCTTAAGGCCTCTCATTTTCAGAAGACGGCCGAGAGATGCGGCAGTAATACCTTTTCCGAGTCCGGATACGACACCACCTGTTACGAATATATATTTAGTCATTTTATCATCCTCACTTTCTTTCGCTGATGAGACACGGACACTTCTTATTTTCCGCTGTCGCCATAGTTTTTCAGGACGCGCGCCGAAGGGTCATCTACGTCACAGCCCTCCCACGACTTGTTCGGCATCCAGAAGTCAACGACCATCTCTGCCTGACCCTCGTAATACTTCTCGAAGATCTCCCGGTAGAGGAGAGATTCTTTGGTAAAAGGGGTGGCGAAAGAGTATTTCTTTTTTCCTTCTTCGTAAGCTTCGTCAGTGTAGCAGGATGCGGCATATTCTTTCAGGTGATCGACCATGGAGTGACCGACCGCATCGGAGAAAGCCGCCTTCTCACGGAAGAGGATATCGTGCGGCAGAAGGTCCCCCTCAAAGGCTTTTCGAAGGAGATACTTTCCTTTGCCGTAGGTGTTGAGTTTCTTCTCCGGATCGATCGCCATGACGTACTTGACGAAATCGAGATCGCCGAACGGTACACGCGCTTCGAGAGAGTTACTGGAGATGCAGCGGTCGGCACGGAGTACATCGTACATGTGGATCTCGTGGATACGCTTGACGGCTTCCTCCTGAAAAGCACTCGCCGACGGTGCGAAGTCCGTGTATTTATATCCGAAGAGCTCGTCGGAGATCTCACCGGTGAGAAGAACTCTTACATCGGAGATCTCGTGGATCTTCTTGCAGAGAAGGTACATACCCATCGATGCACGGATCGTTGTAATATCGTAGGTTCCGAGGATCTCGATGACTTCCGGAAGAGAGGAGATGACATCCTCTTTCGTGATGATGACTTCCGTGTGATCGGATCCGATATAGTCTGCGACCTGCTTAGCATACTTGAGGTCGATGGCATCCTCGCTCATACCGATGGCAAATGTCTTGATCGGGTGATCCTCCATGTGCTGTGCGACCGCACATACGAGAGAAGAATCGAGACCACCGGAAAGAAGGAATCCGACCTTGGAATCACTGACGAGACGTTTTCTGATTCCTTCAACGAGCTTGTCGTGGATGTTGCTACAGATGGTCTCGAGATCATCTGTGATGACCTCGTCAACTTTTGTGATATCGCAGTAGCAGGTGAACTTCCCATCCTTATAGTAATGTCCGGGCGGGAAAGGTAATACCTTCTTGCTGTAGGGGACGATGTTCTTTGCTTCGCTGGCGAAGATGATGTGACCATCCTCATCGTAGCCGTAGTAGAGAGGACGGATACCGATCGGATCTCTTGCGGCGATGAGTTCTTTTGTATCTGTATCGTAGAGGATGAGGGCGAACTCCGCATCGAGTTTGCTGAACATCTCTACGCCGTATTTCTCATATAAAGGAAGAAGCACTTCGCAGTCGGAATCCGAGGCGAATGAATACCCGTCGGAAAGGAGTTCCTGCCGAA
>DFFH01000063.1 GCA_002368805.1 Mageeibacillus sp. UBA3781
AAAGGGTCGAGGCTGCCCCGTTGGGTAATGGGACAGCCTCTGGAAACAAGGAAGTAGAGGTATATATTTAGGAAGGTCCTTCTATGTTAATCAGCCATTGCTGGCCTTCGCTTTCCCGGCATCTTTATCTGCCGGCGGATTTTTCTCTACCCAGTCGATCGTATCTTCGAGCGAAGCTCTGAGATCTCTCGGGGAGTAGTGCAGATCCGTATTCGCGCGTTCACTCTCATAGAGCGGTTCCGGCGAGATGAACGGTCCGTATTTGTCTTTCGGATTGGCCTTCTTCGTGATCTTGTAGTACAGCTGGGCGATGCCCTTGCCGTTCAGAAGCCAATTCGGAACTGTCTTCGTTACTTCATCTCTTCCCGTGATCTCATGCAGGTTATGCAGGAAATCCTGGGTACTTACGTAGGTGTTCGAAAGGATGTAGCATTTTCCTTTCTTACTGTTTTCCGCTGCTTCCAGAACACCGGAAGCTACGTCACGAACGTCAGTAAAATCTACGCCGCCCGGGATACTGACCTTGAGGTCACCGGATAGGTAATCCCGGATCAGCGAGATGATGTCTGAATTACCGTATTCATAAGGTCCCAATACCAGCGACGGAAGAAGGATCACTGCATTTAAGTTGTTTAGTGTAACCTTGTCCAGGATGTACTGGGTCGCTTCCGCTTTGGACTTTGCGTAGTCGCCGACTACTTTGTTTCTATCGAAGAACTCTACGTCTTTTACCGGCTTGCTCTTATCGTCTGACAGCGGGATCGCTCTTGCGGATCCGATGTAGATGAGTTTGCCGATCTTTTTCTTTACGCAGATGTCTGTGATGTTCATCGTGCCGTGCACATTCACTTTTCGGACCATCAGGTCCTGCTTCTCGGAGATCACATTTCTCTCATGTGCATGGATCAGGATCGCATCACGCGGATCTTCCAGATCAAAGAAATCTTTCAGGGAATCCTTTACCAGGATGTCGCCATATTTGACTTCTACGGGAAGTCCTGCCAGAGGAGTCGTATCCTCTTCAGGGTGTACGAGAACGCGCACAGGCTTGTTGTTATCCAGCAGCATTCTCACGATGGTGTTGCCGATTTGTCCGGTGGCACCGGTAACTAGATACTGAGTCATCCTCTTGTCCCCCTCGTTAGGAATTACGGTCTCCTTGTCTCGACCTTATGGTTACATTATGCAGGGAACAAATGAATATTTTATTGAAATCAAGAAAACAAACGGACTATATTACGTCTTTTTTATGACCGATTTGTAAACAACAGGCCGTAAACACTGTATTTTGCTATACTTCTGTCCATTTTTTGTTTTGAGGTAATTGTGAAGTTTTCAGATGACCGCTTGATCTACCGCATCCGTGATCTTACGGAGACGCGGACCGACGAAGACGGGGAATTCGGATTCTTCGCAGTTCTCAAGAAGCCACTTTCCGAAGACATCCGGCTGGATCGCAAGAGCTTTGCTGATGCCCGTAAAGACTTCACTTCTCTCGATCGGGTGTGCGCTTGCGCTGAGCTCATCCTGTTCTTCATCGATGAGCACCGGAACCACACGCGCCAGTTCTTTTGACGAGAGAGCGCGGTTCACGGAAAGCCAGTCCGCGAGCATGCAGGCCTTCTCCTCGGCCGCGATCTCTTCCTTCATCTCCGGAAGCCTGGCAAATCTTGTGTCATAGCGGTCCCACTCGATATGCTCTTTCGTCTTGAAAAGCACTACCACGATCAGCTCGTCGGAGATGATCAGGAAATCGATCGTCCCGGAAGTCATATCCGTTTTTATAGTCAGATTATAATAGACGGTCAAAGGCAGCGCGGTCTTTACGATCTGGGAGGCGACCTTCTGGTGAAGTTTCACCTGCGATGCCAGCTCTGCCCATGCCGTCAGAAAGACCTTTTTCATCTCCTTGGGACAGGTCTCGGATTTCTCCTTGAGCCGCAGGATCTCATCCATCCGGTTATCGAATGGCTTGATCCAGGTTAGCTCCCGGTTTTCCGGTTCCTGTGCCCGACGAAAAAGGTCCATCTAGTACTCCTTCATAGGGGTGCCTAAAGAATCAAGACGATCAGGTCTGTCACGTCCAAGTGCTTTTGCGAGAAGGATCAGCCGTTCAGCGATTCGTATTTTTTCACCCCGTAGTGAGTAATTATAGCATATGCACCGAGGCAAAGTCCTCCGACGAGGATGATTTCTCCCGCGAATGCTCCGAAGATCGCCACGTTACCGCCGATAAGGATGCCTACAGCAAGGCCGGCGGAAAGGATCAGCGCGAGGAAAAAATTGATGATCATGGTCAAGATCAGCGCCATGCCGCTCTTGATGACCTGCGCCTCATTGGTCCAGTCCAGACGGACGAATATCAGACCGAAGATCAGGCCGATCATTGAGAACAGCAGATGGGACAGTGATGTCAGTACGATCAGGGCGATGCACCCGGCGATCCCGCATCCGGAAATGATCGACAGGACGATACTACAGATGATCGAGACCGGCTGGAAGATCATGACGCTTACCACGAGTTTCGAAAGAAGGATATCTTTCGTTCTGATCGGGAGCGACTTATTCAGCCAGATCCTCTTTCCTTCCAGAGAGACGGACGGCGGCGTGGTATAAGTGATCGACGCAAAGAAATTGATCAGGATCGCCCACACCAGCGCCCATGCGGCGCCGGAAAACTTTGACGCGATATCGACCGTTTTCTCTCCCATCTCGACAGTTTCATGGACAGTGATCGTCGGCATTCCCTTGATCAGAAGGAAGACTGTCGCTGCAACCATGAAGAGAGAGCCGATCAGCGTGTTCATGATGTAGTTCGTAGAGGAAAAGTATCTCCTAAACTCCATGGAGATGACTGCTTTTCTTGGAGAGGCCAGCTTATATGTGCGTGCTTTCTTCGAATTATCCGCATGGAAGTCCACGCCGTTCAGGCCTCTGGCATGGATAATTACGGCCAGCGTCATCGGGATCAGAGTGATCAGCAGGGTCAGAAGAAGGCACAGCACATCTCCGCTGAAGACCGCCTCCGTGATCCAGTAAAAGGGCGGGATCTTCTTCATCTTACTTAGTGCTTCTGCCGGTGTGATATCCAGTTTTTCCGCATAATCGGAGAGATTCGGAACCACGATCATATAGACCATAAGCACGGCAAACGAGAGGACCGTCGCTGCGAGCTGGCCGAACTTGGTTACTTTTCTGAGAAAAGAGATAAAGGAGCCGATAAGAAGCGATATGAAAAGCGGGATCGCCGGAACGAGGAACACGATCAGCACAGATCTCAGGAAGAGTGCAGAGGAACCGGGGCCCCGCAGACAGACGATAGCCGTACTCGGCAGGATCATGACCGCTGCGCAGAGCACGTCGAGCAGATACATGCCGAGGAGCTTGGACACAACGATGCTCGACTTCGGGATCGGCATCGAAAGAAGCATATCTGTGTCACTAGATCTCGCATCTCTTGTCGAGTTCATCACACCAAACATCAGCGCGATAATCATACTCAGGGACAGAGAAACAAAGACCGCGAACTCGGAAAGGCCCTTCTTCACCAGAACATCTGCTGTCGCAGCGCCGATGAATCCGAACATTGCAATCATAAAGAGTCCCAGGATCGCAAGTCCGATCGCCGCGACGATAAACGGTGTCTTTCCTTTTCTATTCATGCTGTTGACCAGGGAGAGAAACTCCGTGCGCAGCAAAATAAATAACGTACGCATGAATCAGGCCTCCTCTGTCAGTTCCAGGAAGACTTCTTCGAGAGAAGCATCGCCCTTTACTTCTTCCATCGTGCCGGAAGAGATCAGGTGACCGTTCTTGATGATCGCGATCTTGTCGCAGAGTTTCTCTGCCACCTCGAGAACATGGGTGGAAAAGAAGATCGCGTTGCCGTTATCGCAGAACTCACGCATCATCTTCTTGACGATAAATGCCGCCTTCGGATCGAGTCCGACAAAGGGTTCGTCCATGATCAGGAGTTTCGGAGCGTGGAGAAATGCAGCGATGATCGCCAGTTTCTGCTTCATTCCGTGAGAGTAGGACGCGATCTGGTTATTCAGAGCACCAAGGAGCTCCAGGTCAGCCGCGTACTTCTCGATACGCTCTTTTCTCACCTCTTTCGGCACACGGAAAATATCTCCGATGAAATTCAGGAACTGAAGTCCGGAAAGGTTATCGTAAAGTTCCGGATTATCCGGGATATATGCGAGGATGCTCTTGGCCTTGAGCGGATCTTCTTTAATAGAGATCCCGTCGATCGTGATCGAGCCCTGTTCAAAGTCGTGAAGTCCGGCGATCGCCTTGATGGTCGTTGTCTTACCTGCGCCGTTATGTCCGATAAAGCCGTATATCTCTCCTGCCTTTACCTCCAGTGACAGGTCGTCCACGCCGACTTTTCCGCCCGGGTATGTTTTCGTCAAGTGATAGATATTCAGCATTGTCTTATCCTCCAATAATACTCTCTTAGCATGATTCGTGCCCGACATCGCTTGAGACGATCCCGCCGGGCACGCCATTTCTTCTTGCCTGATTTCATTTTAGGAATAAATCCCCAACCAATCGCAAAGCATTTATAAAGAAATGTTAAATTCTGCGGTCATTCTAGCATATTCTTTTCTCAGAATATGTTTACTTTCAGTCATTTGTGTCGTTTTGACTATATCGGTTTTCCCCGTCTGGCAGTACAATGAAAACTGTTGTGAGGATTTTGAACATCTTGCACAAATATCCACTTGATTTCTATGTATTCCTATGTGAAAATAGGAACAATAATTTATATGTGGAAAATTGGGTTTTCGGAAAGGAAGCATCTATGGCATCAGAGCAGGTGAATCGCATTGTCGAAGCGGAAAAGAAGGCCGCCGGATTCGAGCACGAAGCACGAGTCAAGGCGGATGAGATCCTCGCAAATGCACAGAAACAGGCCCAGAAAGAATATCAGGACGCACTTTCCGCCGCCAGGAAGCACGTAGCCGATCTGTATGAGAAACATAAGTCAGACGGTTCCGATGAGAATTCCGCGAGTGATTCCGCTGCGGAAAAAGCCGCAGAGAAACTCCGTGATGATGCCGAGCCCCGCCGCGAAGCAGCTATCACCGCAACTATGAACATACTGATGGGAAGGAACTGACAGTCTATGGCTATACTTCCCATGAAGCATATAGAGATCATCGCGATGCAGGAAGACGCTCAGAAGATCGTCGAACAGCTGCAGCGCCTCGGCACCGTGGATGTCACCGAGCGGGACCCCTCGGATGTGACCGATGACCTCTCCCTCTTCCCGACAGCGAAGAGCCTTGCCCAGCTGGAGAAAAATGCCCAGACCGTGGCGCATGCCATCTCTCTTGTAGAAGATTATTCCACCGAGAAGAAGCCGTTCCTGTCCGGATTTGCCGGAAGAAAAGAACTTTCCGAAGAAGAATTCAATCAGCGGATGGATAAAAATGACGAGACCATGAAGATCGTCTATGACATCGAAGCGCTCGACCGCAAGATCGCTTCGGAGACGACCGTCCGCACACATACCCAGCGTCAGCTTGATGCAGTCCTTCCGTGGGAGAAACTGGATATTCCGATGCAGTACGCCGGATCCCAGAAGACCTCCTGCATCGTCGGACAGTTCTCCGAACCATATAACGAAGATACTTTCTACGAGGCTTTCTGTGCACAGTACTCCTCGATGAAAGAATCCGAAGCGGCGCTTAAGGGCGGCAGCCTCAAGACCGAAGAACTGGTGATCCCGCCGCTTTATACCGAAGTTGTTTACTCTGCAGGCGATCAGACCTGCATGTGCATCATGACACATAAGAAGGATTATGAAGACGTAATGGCGACACTCCGCCGTATGTCCTTCATCTCTCCTTCCGATCCGACCAAACATCCGCCGGAGGTCCGTATCACGAGACTTAAGAATCGTATCCAGGAAGCGACAGATACGATCGCTGCGTCTCGTGAGAAACTCTCCGAATATACAAAATATCTCGATGATATGTATTTTCTCTCAGATTATCTGATTACTCGTCAGGAAAAGTATAAGATGCTCGGCCAGTTGCTCTTTTCCAAGAAAACGTTCATCCTTGACGGTTTTGTCGCAGCGGAGGATCTCGAAAAGGTAGAAAAAAGGTTAACATCGAAATTTGATCTGGTCTTCGAAAGCCGTGACCCGCTCCCGGACGAAGAAGTCCCGGCGAAGTTTAAAAACGGCCCGTTCGTTTCTCCTGTGGAAGATATCGTGGAATCCTACAGCGCACCGGCCAAGGGAGATATCGACCCGAATCCGGTCATGGCGTTCTTCTACTATTTCTTCTTCGGTATGATGCTCTCCGATGCAGGTTACGGTATTCTTCTCTGCCTCGGAACGCTCTTCGTTCTTAAGAAGAGAAAGCCGGAAGGCAACGCAAAGAAGAATATGATGAAGTTCTTCTACTGCGGTCTGGCCACCATCTTCTGGGGAATCATGTACGGCAGTTTCTTCGGCGATCTCGTCGGTGCCGTCTCCAAGGGATTCTTCGACGGTTCCGTCTCTCTTCCGCCTTTGTGGTTCGACCCGAGTAATGACCCGATGAAGCTCCTGATCCTGAGCTTTATTTTAGGATTTATCCATATCTGTCTGGGTCTTTCGGCCAATATGTACAAATCCTGGAAAAACGGCGAAAAGGGTGATGCGATCTGTGATTCGGGCTTCTGGATCCTGACCTTTGCCGGTCTTGCGGTCTTCCTGTTCCCGATGGTCGCACCGATGATGGCTCCGGTCGAGATCATCAATTCCGAGCTTATCGCAAACATCGGTAAATATATAGCAATTGCCGGAGTTTGCGGCCTGGTCCTTACCGGCGGCAGAAAAGCCAAGGGTTTCGGCAAGGTGATCGGCGGTATCGGCAAGATCTACGGCGTCACCGGTTATTTCAGTGACCTTCTCTCTTATTCCCGTCTCATGGCCCTGGGCCTCGTTACGGGTATCATCGGCAGTGTTGCCAACATGATCGGCACACTCTTCGGAACAGGCGTGGTGAAGCTTCTGATCTTCATCCCGGTATTCCTGTTCTTCCATGCGATTAATCTGGGCATCAGCGCTCTCGGCGCATATGTCCATGTTAATAGACTTCAGTATGTAGAATTTTTCGCGAAATTCTACGAAGGCGGCGGAACGATGTTCCACCCCTTTACTGGTAACACCAAACACTTCAAAATTAAGGAGGACAATTAAATGAATTGGGGTATGTTACTGGCATTATTCGGAGCAGGACTGGCAGTTACGACGAATTGTTTCGGCTCGTCCAAGGGTGTAGGTATGGTAGCGGAGGCTTCTTCTCCGGTTATCGCGGAGGATTCCAGCAAGTTCAGTAAGCTTCTGATCCTCATGCTTCTTCCGGGTTCTCAGGGACTGTACGGACTCGTTATCGCCATCCTGACACTGACACAGATCGGTATTCTCGGCGGAACACCTGTTACGACACTTTCCACCGGCCTTCTGTACTTCATCTCCTGCCTGCCGATGGCCATCGGTGGTCTGGTTTCCGCTCTGTATCAGGCTCGCGTAGCTCTGACAGGTGTAAACCTCATCTCCAAGAGACCTCAGGATTCCGGTAAAGCGGTTACCTCCGCTTCCCTCGTTGAGCTCTATGCTCTTCTGAGCCTGGTTACCTCTCTCCTGATGGTCATGAACGTCAGCAAACTCGGTTTTTAATATAAGGAGCAGGTATGGCTGGTATAGATTCCATCATCGAGCGGATCTTAACAGAAGCTAGAGAGAGCGCCGATGCCCGCGTGGCCCGTGCCGAGAGCGATGCAGAAAAACTGATCGCGAAGAAGAAGGAACAGGCCAAGGAAGAAGAGGCAAAGATGCTCTCTGAAGCGCAGGCTGTGATCGATGCGCAGGCCAGACAGAACCGTGCGACTCAGAATACGAAGTCGCAGCGGCGTCTTCTTTCCGAGCGCGTCGCCATGATCGATGAGATCGTGGAAGAAGCCAAGAAGCGGATCCGCGCACTGCCTGTTTCTGACCATCTGGATATGATCAGAAATTTCGTCACCAAGAACAGCGAAGGCGAGGATGGCGTCCTGGTCTTAAGCAGTAAGGATAAAGCGGAACTTCCTTCAGATTTCCTTACTGAGCTGTCGAAGGCGACCGGTTCCACGATCACGCTGTCCGAAAACGCCGGGTCTTTTGATACCGGATGCATCCTCATCTGCGGGGAATGCGAGTATAACGGGACGCTGGATGCGCTGGTTGCCGACCGCAAGGAAGAGATCCGTGACGAGATCAACCGGGTGCTTTTTTCAAAGTAAATGGAAAGGAACTTTAAAGGTTCATGGGTGTAAGTGATAGCAAATATGCATTTGCCGTGTCCGGCGCGAATGTTTACGAGAAGTCTTTCTTACGTAAACACGACCTGGATAAGCTCCTGTCCGCCCCTTCGTATGAAGCGGCGGTAGCGGTGCTCTCGGATCACGGCTGGAGCATGCCTGAAGACACCAGGGACATCGGTAAGATCCTCGATATGGAGCTTGCCCGTGCCTGGGGATGGATACTGGAGTCCGCTCCGGATCCGAAGGTCTTCCACGCCCTGATCCTCCGAAACGACTTTCATAATCTCAAAGCCGGCATCAAGTGCCTGCTGAGTGACTTTGATGTGGATCTCCATTTTATCGGACCCTCTACGGTCGATCGCACGCTCATGAAGGATGCGATCGAATCGCATGAGTTCGCTAAACTTCCCTCCCCGTTTGCCAAACTGGCGGCAGATGTGTATGACCTTCTTGTCCGCACCGGCGACGGTCAGATGGCGGATGTCATGATCGACAACTGCTGTCTTTCCGAGCTTATCCGCTCGGCGCATGCAAGCGGCATCGGTCTTATGAAGGAAGAAATAGAGATCTTTACGGCAACCGCCAATATCAAGGCCGCTTTCCGTGCCATCAAGACCGGAAAGGACGGTGCTTTCTTGGAAAAAGCACTCTCCACAGGGAACACCTCGATCTCCCGGGACAAGCTCATCGCCTGTGCCGGAGCCGAGAATAAGATGGAAGAACTGATAACCTATCTTTCTACGACGTCCTATAGTTCGGGGACGAAATATTTGTCCTCCTCCCCGGCGGAATTCGAGAAATGGGTCGATGATAAGATGATCTCCCTTCCTATTCCTTACAAAAACAGTCCTCTGGGACCAGAGCCGATGATCGGCTTCTACCTGGGCAAGGAAGCGGAAATTAAGAATGCAAGGATCATCCTTTCTGCCAAGCAGAACGGACTGCCGGTAGATGTAGTAGCCACAAGAGCAAGGAGGCTGTATGAGTAAGAAAATTGCCGCTATGGGCGATCGTGACAGTATATACGGCTTTGCCTCCATCGGTCTGGATATCTTTCCGCTCGACCGTATGGATAACCCGGCTACGACACTTCACAACCTGGCCGAGGGCGACTATGCCGTGATCCTTATCACAGAGTCTTTAGCTCAGACTCTGGAAGCAGAAATAGATAAATACAGCGACCGGCCTCTGCCTGTCATCCTTCCGATCCCGGGAGTTACCGGAAACGAGGGCATGGGCATGAAGGCGATCTCCAAGTCTGTGGAGAAAGCGGTCGGATCAGACATATTAAAAGAACAGTAAGTAACGTTTAAAGGAGTAAGCAAAATGAGCAAAGGGTCGATCGTGAAGGTCTCCGGACCACTGGTAGTTGCAGAAGGAATGCGTGATGCCAACCTTTTCGACGTTGTGCGTGTTAGTAACGAGCGCTTGATCGGAGAGATCATCGAGATGCATGGTGACCGCGCTTCCATCCAGGTTTACGAGGAAACGGCAGGTCTTAAGGCCGGCGAGCCTGTGGAATCTACAGGTGCTCCTCTCTCCGTTGAACTCGGCCCCGGCCTGATCGGCGGTATCTTCGACGGTATCCAGAGGCCTCTGGAATCCATCATGGAAAAGGTCGGCAATAACCTTTCACGCGGTATCGAGGTTCCTTCCCTCTCCCGTGACGCAGTCTGGAAATTCGAAGCGGAAAAGAAAGCCGGCGACAAAGTGATCGGCGGTGACTCCATCGGCTTTGTTCAGGAAAGCGAGACCGTTAAACATAAGATCCTTATCCCGCCGAAGGTAAGCGGTACGATCGTATCGATCAGCAGCGGCAGCTATAAGCTCGAAGAGCCTGTCGGAAAACTTCGAACCGACAAGGGCGAAGAGATCGACCTGATGCTCTATCAGCGCTGGCCGGTAAGAAAAAGCCGCCCGTATGTCAAGAAACATGCTCCGACGATGCCGCTCGTTACAGGACAGCGTGTCATCGACTGCATGTTCCCGATCGCCAAAGGTGGTGTCGCAGCGATCCCGGGTCCTTTCGGATCAGGAAAGACAGTTACCCAGCATCAGCTCGCGAAGTGGGCACAGGCAGATATCGTCGTTTATATCGGCTGCGGTGAACGTGGTAACGAGATGACCGACGTACTGAATGAGTTCCCGGAACTCATCGACCCATATACCGGCGAGAGCCTGATGAAGCGTACCGTGCTTATCGCGAACACCTCGGATATGCCGGTTGCCGCCCGTGAGGCTTCCATCTATACAGGTATCACGATCGCTGAATATTTCCGTGACATGGGCTACTCCGTAGCTCTTATGGCGGACTCCACTTCCCGTTGGGCAGAGGCGCTCCGTGAGATGTCCGGCCGACTCGAAGAGATGCCTGGTGAAGAAGGTTACCCGGCGTACCTCGGTTCACGTCTGGCACAGTTCTATGAGCGTGCCGGCCGTGTAACGACACTCGGTTCCGAAGGCCTCGAGGGCTCCCTCTCCGCGATCGGCGCCGTATCTCCTCCGGGTGGTGATATTTCCGAGCCGGTATCCCAGGCGACCCTCCGTATCGTTAAGGTATTCTGGGGTCTGGATGCAGGTCTTGCGTATAAGCGTCACTTCCCTGCCATCAACTGGCTGACA
Organism: Mageeibacillus sp. UBA3781; assembly: GCA_002368805.1. GTDB lineage: Bacteria > Bacillota > Clostridia > Saccharofermentanales > Saccharofermentanaceae > Scatonaster. The sequence goes on from DFFH01000063.1 coordinate 10,927, forward strand.
AGTTATTCTCTCTACACAGATTCTCTGGCTTCCTGGTTCGAAGAGAATGTTTCTCCGGAGTGGAACAGTAACCGTGCGAGAATGATGCTCATCCTGCAGGAAGAAGCAGAACTCGAAGAGATCGTTAAGCTCGTCGGTATGGACGCGCTCTCTTCCACTGACCGTCTGAAGATGGAAGTCGCAAGATCGATCCGTGAGGACTTCCTCCATCAGCTCGCGTTCCACGAAGTAGATACACATACTTCCCTGAAGAAACAGGACTACATGATGAAGCTGATCCTGGACTTCTATGACAAAGCATCCGGTGCCCTTGAGATGGGTGCCGACATCGAAGCGCTCGTGGCACTCCCGGTTCGTGAGAAGATTGGACGTTTCAAATACATCACCGAGGATGATGCAGAGAATGAATTCGTATCCATCGGTGCGCAGCTGGCCTTCGAACTGTCCGAGCTGCTGAACAAGGAGGATTAAGATATGGCAAAAGAGTACCGTACCATAAGCGAAGTCGCAGGACCGCTGATGATGGTCCGTGGTGTCACGGATGTCAGCTATAACGAGCTCGGCGAGATCGAACTGGCAAATGGCGAGAAGCGCCGCTGCCGTGTTCTCGAGATCGACGGCACCAATGCTCTCGTACAGCTCTTTGAGAGCGGCGCCGGCATCAACCTGGCCGACAGTAAAGTAAGATTCTCCGGAAAACAGATGGAGCTTCCGGTATCTAAGGATATGCTGGGACGTGTATTTGACGGACTTGGCCGTCCGATCGATGACGGTCCGGAGATCATCCCGGAAAAGAGACTCGACGTTAACGGTCTCCCGATGAACCCGGCGGCCAGAAACTTCCCAAATGAGTTTATCCAGACCGGTGTTTCCGCCATCGATGGCCTGAACACTCTGGTTCGTGGACAGAAACTCCCGATCTTCTCCGCATCCGGTCTCCCGCATGCGAACCTCGCTGCCCAGATCGCCCGTCAGGCAAAGGTTAGAGGCACCGATGAGAAGTTCGCCGTAGTATTCGCCGCGATCGGTATCACCTTCGAAGAAGCGAACTTCTTCATGGACAGCTTCAAAGAGACAGGCGCTATCGACCGAACAGTGCTTTTCATAAATCTTGCGAACGACCCGGCCGTCGAACGTATCGCGACCCCGCGTATGGCGCTGACCGCCGCAGAATATCTGGCCTTTGACCTCGACATGCACGTACTCGTTATTCTCACGGATATCACGAACTATGCGGATGCTCTCCGTGAGGTCTCCGCCGCAAGAAAAGAAGTTCCGGGCCGCCGTGGTTACCCGGGTTACATGTACACCGACCTTGCGTCCCTGTACGAAAGAGCCGGCCGCCAGAAGGGCAAGAACGGATCCATCACCATGATCCCGATCCTGACCATGCCAGAGGACGATAAGACCCACCCGATCCCTGACCTTACCGGTTATATCACCGAGGGACAGATCATCCTCTCCCGTGAGCTCTACAGAAAAGGCATTATGCCGCCGGTAGATGTTCTTCCTTCCCTTTCCCGTCTGAAGGATAAGGGTATCGGCGAAGGCAAGACCCGTGAGGACCACAGTAACACCATGAACCAGCTCTTCTCCGCCTATGCCCGTGGTAAAGAGGCAAAAGAACTCATGGTCATCTTAGGTGAAGCGGCTCTTACTGATATGGATAAGCTCTACGCGAAGTTCGCGGATGCTTTTGAAAAAGAATATGTATCCCAGGGCTTCAACAAAGACCGTTCCATCGAAGAGACACTCGACCTCGGCTGGAAGCTCCTTAGGATCCTTCCGAGATCGGAGCACAAGCGTATCAGCGATAAGCTCCTCGATAAGTATTACGACGAGAAATAAGGACGTAAAGGATAATGGCAACTGCGAATGTAAATCCAACCAGAATGGAACTGACGCGCTTGAAGAAGCGTCTGGTTACCGCGCGCCGCGGACATAAGCTTCTGAAGGACAAGCGTGATGAACTCATGCGCCAGTTCCTCGAGGCCGTGCGTGAGAATAAGCGCATCCGCAGAGAAGTGGAAGCCAAGCTCGAAGTTGCCAACCAGCATATGTCTGTCGCCAGATCCCTGATGTCCAATCAGGCGATCGCCGTCGCCATGATGTACCACAAACAGAGCATGACGCTCGACGTATCCGAAAAGAACATAATGAGCGTCAAAGTCCCTGTTTTCAAGGCACAGTACAAAACAGCGGACGAAGGAGATATCTACTCCTACGGCTATTCCTTCACCCCGATCGATCTTGATGACGCGATCCTTGCGCTGTCGGACATCATGCCCGACCTCATCGCACTTGCCGAGATCGAAAAGAAATGCCAGCTCATGGCCTCCGAGATCGAGAAGACACGCCGTCGTGTTAATGCACTCGAGCACGTCATGATCCCGGACTACGAGGAGAAGATCCGCTATATCACCATGAAGCTCGATGAGAGTGAGCGTTCCGCCACTACCCGTCTCATGAAGGTCAAGGACATGATGATCGAAAAGACCATCCGTGAACGTCAGGCCAGAGACCGGGAACTGGACGCGCAGTTCGCTGAAGAAACTTGATTACCGGGATATTTATTTTTCCCTGAAGAACCGATTATCAGGAAGTCATTTCTTTCCCAGAAGCGGTGCGGAAACGCGCGGCAGGATCCCCTGCATCTTCGCCATGATCACACCATAGTTCGTGATCGGTACCCCCGCGTTCTGGCAGATGCGGATGCGGTGCATCATTTCTCTGGGATTCAGCATACAGCCGCCGCAGTGGACCACCAGGTCAAAGGTGGAAAGATCATCCGGGAACGAATCACCGGAAGACCACTCGAAGTGGAAATTCTTACCAGTCGTTTTTTCAATCATCTTCGGAAGCTTTACCGTGCCGATATCATTGCACTGACGGTGGTGCGTGCATCCCTCGGAGATGAGGATCTTCGCCCCGTCTTCCAGCTTATCGAGATAGTTGGCAGACAGTATCGCTTCCCCGAGATCACCTTTATACCGTGCAAAGAGCATCGAGAACGATGTCAGCGGAATATCCTCCGGTACCAGTTCATTTACCTCTTTAAATGCCTGACTGTCGGTCACGACAAGGGCAGGTGCTTTTGCCAAAGAAGCCAGGACTTCCGGGATCTGCGGGACCTGCGTCACCACGCCGATCGCGCCGGTATCAAGAATATCACGGAGCGTCTGCTGCTGCGGAAGGATCAGGCGGCCTTTCGGCGCCGCCTCATCGATCGGGGTAACAAGAACCACGATATCACCCTCGGAGATCAGATCCGCGATGATTTTCCTTCCGTTACTCGGATCGACCACCAGGTGCGCCACCATTTCTTTTAAATCAGTGATATTGATCTTATCGGACGCCGACACCCAGATGCTGTCCTGAGGGACTTCCCTGGTCCTTCCCTTCCCGATGCGCTGCTGCACCAGGTCCAGTTTGTTATATACCGTGATATACGGGAGATTCCGCTCCTCGAACATCTTCTTCAGCATACGGTCGCCGTCGCTCATGCCGAGCGTACCATCGACGACGAGGATCGCGATATCGACCTTCGCCATGACTTCTTTACACTTCTCGATACGGAGAAGTCCGAGTTCGCCTTCATCGTCCATACCGGGAGTATCCACGATCATAACAGGGCCCAGGGGAAGAAGCTCCATCGCCTTATACACAGGATCCGTCGTTGTCCCCTTCACATCGGAAACGATAGCGATCTCCTGATTGGTAAAAGCATTGACTACGCTGGACTTGCCGGCATTTCTCATGCCGAAAAAACCGATATAGATGCGCTCTCCGCGCGGAGTGGATGACAGCTCCATGATCTTTTCCTCGACCCTCTTTTAGAATGTGTATCCTGTTTTTTATTTTACCATATGCCCGTGATCTGAAAAAACAGGAAAATATTCCGTGAATCTGGAGAGCCTCCGCCTCCTCAAACACCAAAACCATTTGCACTTAAAGTGTCCACCTTATATAATAAACACTATACTAACTTCAAAAACACAGGATGCTGACCAGATGAAAAAACACAATTCTTCAGAAAGAAACACGCCATTAGCACTTACCATCGGACTTTTACTGATCATCTCTGTTTTCGCCATGTCTTCCTGCGCGAAGCGCAAGAGCGAAGAAAGCGATGTGAGCCTTACCGACACTTCTTCCGTAACAACTTCAGAAACATCGGAAACGGCCGGTACTTCTTCATTGACCGATGGTTCTTCCGAAACATCCGGCGAAGTAACAGACACTTCCGCCAGCACAACAGAATCTTCATTGCCCACTGAGACAGACATCGGATCTGCGGATTATGTTCCGTCCGACTCCACCCCGGCTTCTGGTGCGGAAACAACACCCGGTGCAGGCTCTACAGATAATCCATCCACCGATCCTACAAAGGCACCGACAAAAGCTCCGAAGGCTACTGCCACACCGAAGCCGAAAGCCACAGCAACACCAAAGCCAAAGGCAACAGCAACACCAGCCCCAAAGGAGAATACTCCTACACCGAAGCCGAAGCCAAGCGGAGATGCTTCAAGTTCCGGCGCTGAAACCTTGCTCAATTTGATCAACGAAAAGCGTGCAGAAGCTGGCGTACCTGCGCTTTCACTCAACGATTCTATGAATAAAGCAGCACGCATCCGCGCTTCAGAAATGGCGCAGGACTATGAAAAATATAAGCATACTCGTCCAAACGGTGACAAGGGGACTCGCGTCCTTTTCGATGTTGGGCTGACATACACTAAAGCTGGAGAAAACGCTGCTCCAAATGGTTCAACAGTAACTGAGATTTTTAATCTGTGGTACGCTTCTGATGGACACAGAAAAAATATGCTCAACTCAGAGTATTCCAAAATGGGCCTTGGATACATTAAGGCTAACGGAACCACATATTGGTGCCTGCTTCTTATGAACTAAGGATCAGAGTTCTTTATTCTTACGGATCTCTTCAAACCTGGCCTGCATGGTCGGGTTTCCTTTTGTCAGCTTTTTTACATCGACATCTTCGACTTTATTATTCGCGATGCGGAGCTGGTTGTCGGATCCCTGAAGTTCTTTCTTGACCTTTTCGAGATGCTGGATCGTCTTGTCGATCTCGTCGATCGCTTTCTCGAAGTGCGAGTGTGCCAGATTATAGTTTCTTCCGAAGTCGTCCTTAAATATCAGGAGGTTCTCTTCAAAGTTGGAAATATCGATATCCTGGTTTTTTACGATCGCCAGTTCCTGCTTATACTGAAGCGCATTCTTCGCGGCATTGCGAAGGAGCGTGATGATCGGGATGAAGCACTGCG
>DFFH01000048.1 GCA_002368805.1 Mageeibacillus sp. UBA3781
CGGTAGTTCGGAAGCTCCATGACAAAAGGAACCGCTTCCCCTTTGAAGACAGTGCTTTTGAGGATGAAGGCGACGATTATGCCGGTGAGGATGCCGATGAAGTAAAGGCCGACCATGACCAGACCGCTGTACTTCGGGAAGAAGGTGCTGGCGAAGAATCCGTAGATCGGAAGCTTCGCGGAGCAGCTCATATAAGGTGTCAGAAGGATCGTCATCTTACGGTCGCGCTCGGAAGGCAGTGTACGGGAAGCCATAACGCCGGGGACGGTGCAGCCGAAGCCGATGAGCATCGGCACGATCGAACGGCCCGAAAGACCGAGCTTTCGGAGAAATTTGTCCATGACGAATGCGACACGTGCCATATAACCGGAGTCTTCGAGCATCGAGAGGAAGAAGAAGAGGATCACGATGATCGGCAGGAAGGAAAGTACGCTTCCGATTCCGTTGAATATACCGTCGATCACCAGGGACCGTATCACTTCGTTGACATTCCAGGAGACAAAGGCGGAATCGACAGCTTCTGTGAGCTTGTCGATGCCGTTCTCAAGAAGACCCTGGAAGAATGCTCCGAATACATTAAAAGTAAGGAAGAAAACAGCTGCCATGATCAGGATGAAGGCAGGGATCGCCGTATATTTGCCGGTGAGGACTTTGTCGATCCTGCGGCTCCGTTGATGCTCCTTGCTCTCTTTTGGCTTGATTACGGTACTTGCGACGAGCTTCTGGATAAAGGTGAAGCGCATGTCGGCGATGGCGGCAGAACGGTCCATGCCGGATTCTTCCTCCATCTGCACGATGATGTGCTCGAGAGTTTCTTTCTCATTCTGGTCGAGAGCAAGCCTTTCGAGCACACGGGTATCGCCCTCGATCAGTTTCGTGGCTGCAAAACGCTCGGGGATACCTGCGGCTTTTGCATGGTCGTCAATGAGGATCATGATACTATGCAGGCAGCGGTGGATCGCACCGCCACGGTCGTTCTCATCACAGAAGTCCAGACGTCCCGGACGCTCCTGATATTTCGCAACGTGAAGGGCATGGTTCACCAGCTCGTGGATACCTTCGTTCTTGGCAGCGGAGATGGGGACGACCGGAACGCCGAGCTCGTGCTCCATCTGGTTAACGAGGATGGAACCGCCATTACCCCGGACCTCATCCATCATGTTCAGCGCGATGACCATAGGAACATTGAGCTCCATGAGCTGCATGGTCAGGTAGAGATTACGCTCGATGTTGGTGGCATCGACGATATTGATGATGCCTTTCGGCTTTTCGTCAAGGATAAACTGACGGGAGACGATCTCTTCGGCCGTGTAAGGGGACATACTGTAAATGCCCGGAAGATCTGTGATCTCCGTGTTCGGGTTGTTCTTGATCACTCCGCTTTTGCGATCGACAGTAACGCCGGGGAAGTTTCCGACATGCTGGTTTGATCCCGTGAGCTGGTTAAAGAGCGTGGTTTTACCGGAGTTCTGGTTTCCTGCGAGAGCAAAGGTCAGCTTTGTGCCATCCGGAAGCGGGTCTTCGTCAGCTTTGACGTGGTATTTACCGCCTTCGCCGAGGCCCGGGTGAGCGATGATGATCCTTCGCTCTTTCTTCTTCTTTCCTTCTTTTTCTTCGGCAAAAGCACTGGTATCGGGCTCTTTTTCTTCGATCTCTTCAATATCGATCAGTTTGGCGTCGTCCAGACGCAGTGTGAGTTCGTAGCCGTGGATGCGAAGTTCCATCGGGTCGCCCATCGGAGCGAGCTTCTCGAGTTTCAGTTCCGCTCCCGGGATAACTCCCATATCCAGGAAGTGCTGGCGCAGCGCGCCTTCACCGCCTACTTTTAATATCTTGGCGGAATGGCCTGTTTTCAGTTCAGCGAGATTCATTTGTGTACCTCATTATCCTTTTTATAATCAGACGCGCATTCCGGCTCCCCTCCGTTTATGCAGCATCTTTTAAAATCAGTCGATGACGCGGATCTCCTTGATCACAGGACGGTCTTTTTCCTCTACGGCACCGTTTTCTCCGTAAGGAACCTCAACGAGTTTGTCAACGACTTCCATACCTTCGGTGACTTGACCGAAAGCGGCATAGCTTCCATCTAAGTCCGGGCGGTCCTGATGGCAGATGAAGAACTGTGACGAAGCACTGTTATTGTTGTCGGCCAGTCTGGCCATGGAGATCGTACCGCGCAGGTGCTTTAAGGTGTTTGATGTATAGCCGTTGGCGGGAAACTCGCCCATGATGCTGTGCGGCTGTGCTCCTGTCCAGCTTGCCGGAGCGGTACCGCCCTGTACCATGAAGCCCTTGATGATGCGGTGGAAAGTAGATCCGTTATAGAAACCCTGCTTGGCAAGTCCCAGGAAGTTATCTACGGTGAGCGGAGCCATGGCGCTGTCGAGCTCGACTTTGATCACGCCGTATCCCTCGACCTCGATCTCCACGTGATGCTTGGCCGCTGCTTTCTTTTCATAACGGGTCGTCTTGCAGGCGGTCGCACAAAAGAGTGTGGATATAAGAAGTGCAGCAGTGGCGACTCTGGTCAGTATTCTCTTAAAACAGTTCATATAGTATTCCTTTCTTAAAGAAGTTATTTCAGTTTTACGTCATAGAGCGGCTCGATGGAGAACGATCTTCCGGAGAGCCGGTGATGGATATTCTCTTTCGGGATCTTTCCGAAAAGAAGGGTAGAGGCGAAGAGCTGCTGGTAGCGCACCTTCCCTCCACGAAGATTCTTGAAGTGAAGATTATACTGGTTTCTTCCGTAGTTGCCGTCGCCGATGATCGGGTGTCCGAGATGGGCAAACTGCGCACGGATCTGGTGTGTTCTTCCGGTAACGAGCTCGACCTCGATATCCGAGACATCTTCGCCGTCCGGACCTGCGCCTTTATAGATGTTCAGTACACGGTAGCGGGAAGTGATGGGAAGATCGCCGTCCTTCGGGATATCGTGGATAAAGACATTTCCCGTCGGGGGCTTTTCGAGATATGCGGAGACTTCTTTCATGATGGCCTCATCGCTGCAGATGACATTTGTTCCGACGGTCGGGACACCTCGTACCAGACAGCGGTAGCGCTTGGTGATCAGGTCCGCTTTGAAAAGTGCGATAGCATCTTCGAGGCTTTTCTTATTCTTTGCGGTGAGGATGATGCCTCCGGTATTCATATCGATGCGGTGGCAAAGATCCAGCGAAGGATTATGCTGGTCTTTCCTTAAAATATCGATCAGACAGTCGCCGGTCATTCCTTTGCCGCCATGGACGGCAAGTCCCTGACGCTTATTCACGAGAAGAAGATCATCCGACTCGAAAACGACCTTATAGTCATCATATTCGGGCTTTTTGGATTCCTGTGTCTTCTCAAAAAGCGCATCCGGGATCCAAAGCTCCACTTTATCGCCTTCATTTACGACAGTATCGGAAGAGATGCGCTTGCCGTTGATACGGATATCTTTGTGCTTCAGTGCTTTTTGAAGAACGGAAGGAGTCAGGTTCGGAAACTCCAGGATCGCAGCACGGATCACTTTCTTGCCTGAATTTTTCGCCGAAACAGTAAAGTCCTTCATTTTATAAATCTCCTAAAATACCTCTGCTGAAGAAGTACTCCATTTATTCTTCGAATTTTTGCCATGCCTATTATTTACTATTTTATTATAAATCTCAAGTGCAAATACGCATGAGTAATGAAATCAGAGCAATAAAGCGAATAACTCTACGGCGGCGAGTTTTGCGTAAGCAAACTGTTTGAGCCGAAGGAGAATTATTCGCTTTAAGATTGCGCTGATTTCTGTTTTCATTCGCGATTCGCACTTGAAATTTATGGTAAACTAGTCTCATTCGTTGGCAAGGAGAGAAGAAATGGATAAGAAGCCCTGTCTGGTGAGTATCAAGAGTGCTTTTGAAGAAGAAGAGAAGATGCATGAGGGATCCTTCGAACAGTCCGAGGACCGGATCCGCGTGTCCTGGGTCCAGCCGGAAGAACAGAAGGGCGAGGGCGAATCGAAGTTTCTCTTAAGCTACCGGGTAGGAGAAAAACTCCTTCGTATGACACGGAAAGGATCGACCGAGATGGAGATGACCTTTCAGGAGGGAACCCTCACAGAGGGTGTCATGCGCACGACCCACGGAGACTTCGACCTGAAGATGGAGACATTTAATATCCTTTTCTTCCCGGAGACCGCAGACGAGGAAGTCCGGATCGACGGCCGGAAATACTGCGTAAAGAAGGCGATGCTGGAGTATGATCTTTGTTTTCCGAACCAGGACCCGATGCGAAATACAATGTTTTTTAAAGTACATCTTGCCAAATAAGAAATTTATGTATAAAATCTATCGGTAACTCTTTGAAAGTTGCTTGACAAAGGGTTTTCATTAGTGCATAATATCATTCGCGCCTCAGGGATTTAGTGTGGCTGCGAATGAATTAGAGAGATCTAAGATTTGTATTGGAGGTGGATGCGATGGCTCATCCGAAGCGTAAATGGTCGAAAGCTAGAACTTCTCGTCATAGAAGTGCCTGGAAGCTCGTATTGCCAGGTTTGGTAGAGTGCCCCAATTGCCACACTAAGATGTTGCGCCATAAGGTCTGCAAGACCTGCGGTTATCTTGATGGCAAGGAGATCATCAATAAAGCAGATGAGATGGCTTAATAGCTAATCGACGTACTACTACGAATAATCGGCAGTGATCCTACTCAAACAAGTTGAATCACTGCTATTTTTTTGTGAACCGGAAAGGAGAAGACACATGACAAAGCCCGTGGTGGCTATCGTGGGACGCCCGAATGTGGGAAAATCGTCGCTGTTCAATGCGCTCTATGGCGAGCGTATCTCTATCGTACACGATGAACCCGGTGTTACCCGTGACCGTATCTACGCCGAGACAGTCTGGCGTGAGCGTGCATTTGTCATGATCGATACAGGCGGTATCGAGCCGGAGTCGGACGATGTGATCATCAAGGGCATGCGTATGCAGGCGGAGATCGCGATCGAGACCGCCGATGTCATCCTTTTCATGTGTGATCTGCAGTCTGGCTTAACGGCTGCCGATGAAGAGATTGCTACGATGCTTAGAAAAGCGAATCGTCCGGTCGTTCTGGCAGTCAATAAGGTCGATCATGTCGGCGAGCCGCCGGCAGAGCTCTATGAGTTCTATAATCTCGGTCTGGGAGAAGTCTATCCGATTTCTTCCTCCCATCGCCTGGGATTAGGTGAGATGCTCGATGCGATCTATGAGCAGTTTCCGGAAGAAAAACCGGAAGATCAGGAAAATGATACGATCCGTGTCGCCCTGATCGGTAAGCCGAATGCGGGTAAATCCTCTCTTTCCAATTATATGACCGGTTCCGAGCGCTCGATCGTCTCCGATATTCCCGGAACGACGAGAGATGCGATCGACTCGCTGGTCGAAAATAAACACGGTAAGTTTACGATCGTGGATACAGCCGGACTTAGAAAGAAGGGCCGTATCGAGGACGCTGTCGAAAAATACAGCATGATCCGTTCTCTTTCCGCGATCGAGAAAGCCAATGTCTGCGTCATCCTGATCGATGCGACAGAAGGTGTTACCGAGCAGGATACAAAAGTTGCAGGTTATGCCCATAATGCGGGCAAGGCCTGCATTTTTGCTGTGAATAAGTGGGATCTCGTGGAGAAAGATACCGGAACGCTCGAGGTGATGGAGAAGATCCTTAAGGACCGTTTCTCCTTCATGAGCTATGCACCGGCCGTCTTTATCTCCGCGAAGACAGGACAGCGCGTCGATAAGCTTTTCGAGCTGATCAAGCGCGTCTATGAGAATGCCGGAAGAAGACTGAAGACCGGTATGCTCAATGACCTTATCACCGAGTGTGTGGCGATGGTGCCGACACCGCAGGATAAGGGCAAACATCTAAAGATATACTATGGAACGCAGGTGGCCGTGTATCCGCCGCAGTTCATCCTTTTCGTCAATGACAGCAATCTGATGCATTTTTCATATGAGCGGTATCTGGAAAACCAGTTCCGAAAGAATTTCGATTTCGCCGGTACGCCGATACGAATATATATGAGGGAAAAAGATAGAAAGAAAGATCTGAAACCAGAAGGGGAAAAGAAGTATGACAAAGATTGAGAACTTAAGAAACATCGCTATTATCGCTCACGTTGACCATGGTAAGACCACGATCGTTGACTCCATGCTCAAGCAGGCGGGTATCTACCGTGAGAATGAGCAGATCGTTGAGCAGGTCATGGACAGCAACGACCTCGAGCGTGAAAGAGGTATCACGATCCTGGCGAAGAATACCGCTATTTCCTATAAGAACTACCGCATCAATGTTGTAGATACTCCCGGCCACGCGGACTTCGGTGGTGAGGTCGAGCGTGTCTTAAAGATGGTAGACGGCGTTCTTCTGGTCGTAGATGCTTATGACGGACCGATGCCGCAGACCCGTTTCGTTCTTCGAAAAGCACTTGAAATGGGACTTAAGCCGATCGTCTGCATCAATAAGATCGACCGTCCGGATGAGCGTGCTCTTGAGGTCGTGGATATGGTCCTCGAGCTCTTCATCGAACTTGGCGCGGATGACGATCAGATCGATTTCCCGATCATCTATACATCCGGTAAGGTCGGTCTCGCAACCACTGATCTTCAGGAATATATCGATGGAAAAGAACTGAATTTCTGCCCGCTTCTGGATGCGATCATCGAGAATATCCCGTGTCCGGAAGGAGATACTGAAGGACCGCTTCAGCTCCTCGTAAGTAATATCGACTCTGACCCGTATATCGGACGTATCGCGATCGGCCGTATCGAGAGAGGTACGATCAAGCAGAACCAGCCGGTCGTTGTCTGCACATATGATGACAACACCACAAAGAACGCTCGTATTGTTAAGCTCCTCCGTTTCCAGGGCCTCGGCCGTCAGGAAGTCCAGGAAGCTTCCGTTGGTGAGATCGTCTGTGTTGCCGGTATTCCGGAGATCAACATCGGTGATACCATCTGTGCGCAGGACTGCCCGGAGCCGCTGCCTTTCGTCGATATCGACGAGCCGACGATCGCCATGACGTTCTCCGTAAACGACAGCCCGTTTGCCGGACAGGACGGTAAGTTCGTTACTTCCCGTCACCTCCGTGACAGACTCTTCAAGGAGATGGAGACCAACGTTTCCATGAGACTCGAGGAAACAGATACAACAGAAGCCTTCGTAGTTAAGGGAAGAGGTGAGCTCCACCTTTCCATCCTCATCGAGACCATGCGCCGTGAAGGATATGAATTCCAGGTATCCCGTCCGCAGGTCATAATGAAGGAAATCGACGGCGTTCTCTGCGAGCCTGTCGAGATGCTCCTTATTGACGTACCGGAGGAATTCGTAGGTGCCGTTATCGAAAAGCTCGGCGCAAGAAAAGCGGAGATGGTCAATATGTTCCCGCCGGAGAAAGGTTATACACGTCTGGAGTTCAAAGTACCGTCCAGAGGTATCCTCGGCTATCGTACCGAGTTTTTGACCGACACTAAGGGCAATGGTATAATGAACAGCGTAATTAGCGGATTTGAGCCGTTTGCCGGCGAGATCGAGACACGCTCCCACGGTGTGCTGGTTGCGTTTGAGAGCGGCGAGGCAATGACTTACGGTCTTTATAATGCACAGGAGAGAGGACAGCTCTTCATCGGCGCCGGAACTCCGGTCTATGAGGGCATGATCGTCGGTATCAACCCGAAGAATGAGGATATCACGGTCAATGTCTGCAAGAAGAAGCACGTTACCAATATGCGTGCGGCAGGTTCTGACGATGCACTTCGTCTGACTCCGCCTCTCAACTACAGCCTCGAGCAGTGCCTCGAGTTCGTAGGTGATGATGAGCTTTGTGAAGTAACACCGAAGAACATCCGTCTTCGTAAGAAGATCCTTTCTACCGAGCTCCGTGCGAAGGACCGTGCCGCGAAGAAGAACAGCTGATAAGGCAGGTGCTTTTGCCGGAAAATAGGGCGTACGGCATCCGCCGGAAGGAGATATAACGGCATGTTTTCGAGAAAAGTATCGATTGCATTGCGTGTACTGATCGTAGTTACCGCGCTGATCGTGTGCGGTGTCATCGGTGTGTTCCTGGGCTATAACTATGTCATTTCGCAGAATACGCGATTTAAGACGCTCGAGAAGAATATCGCCACAAAAGAACTGGTCATCAATCAGGATACGCCCGGTGCGGTCATGATCGTGATCCGTTCCGGTGATACCACGAGCGATATTGCCGATAAGCTGAAGAAGGCAGGTCTCATCAAGAACACCATGACCTTCTCCATCATGAGTAAGTTTAACGGCTTTGACGGCGGTTATCTTGCCGGTACGCATTTCCTTACGCCGGAACTGACATATGATGAGATGATGTATCTTCTCTGCCAGGAACCGGAAGTCGTTCGTATTACTTTCCCGGAAGGTATCACGTATCGAGAGGTAAAGCTGAAACTGAAGGAGAAGGGCCTGGCCTTTGACGAGAAGCATCTTGACGAGTGCATGAACAGCCCGAATCTCTTCGTCGATTATCCATTTGTATCGGCAATTGCCGCAAACGAGAACCGTGACTATATCCTGAGCGGATATCTGTTCCCGGATACTTACGACTTCGATATGAACGCCAGTGAGGAAGAGATCATCGCGACGTTCCTTAGAAACATGAATTCCAAGCTCTACGATGAGTTCTATGAACGTGCGCAAAAGCTCGGTATGACGATGGACGAGGTAATGACACTTGCTTCCCTGATCCAGAAGGAAACGACGGATAAGACGGACATGCTCTTTATCTCGGCGGTATTCCATAACCGTCTGAAGTCGGAAGATCCGGATATGCAGTTCCTGGGTTCGGATGCATCGATCAACTATCTGCGTGAGCTCGAAGGCATGAGCCATGTATGGGCAGCTTCGGCTTCGGACCTGGAGTGGGACAGCCCGTATAACACCTACAAATACAGAGGACTCCCGCCGGGACCGATCTGTATGCCGAGTCTTGATGCGATCCAGGCAGCGCTCTATCCGGAACCGAACTGTAACTTCATGTATTTCTGCGCGAAGGGCGACGGAAGAACGGCCTTTGCGGTTACGAAGGAAGAGCATGAAGCCAATGTTGAGAAATATAAGGACAATTGGAACGATAATGCGGTCATCGATGACGAAGGACCGACAGGTGATGAGGGCTGATCCCTTATCCCGCCTATCCCCGGAGATGTAATATGACAAGAGATCCTCGCGCGCCGGAAGTCTTAGCTCCGGCAGGTAATCTGGAAAAACTGAAGACGGCCGTCGCCTATGGCGCGGATGCTGTCTATATGTCCGGAAAATCTTTCGGACTACGTACTTTCAGCGATAACTTCACTCACGAAGAGATGGAAGAGGGTGTGAAATATGCCCATGACAGAGGCGTCAAGTGCTACTGCACAGTCAACGTCATGGCGCATGAGGACGATATCTCCCGTCTGGATGACGAGATCCTGTTTCTGGCGGGCATCGGCATGGATGCCGTGATCGTATCCGATGCCGGTATTTTCCGTAAGGTAAAAGCACTGGCCCCCGACCTGGAGATCCATATCAGCACCCAGGCGAGCGTGACCAACAGTGAAGGCTGTAAGTTCTGGTACGAGCAGGGCGCCAGACGTGTCGTTCTTGCCAGAGAGCTGACGCTCGATGAGATCATTAAGATCAGAAAAGCCATCCCTGCGGATCTGGAGCTGGAGTGCTTCGTCCACGGAGCGATGTGCGTTTCTTATTCCGGAAGATGCCTTCTTTCCAATTATTTCACGGGAAGATCCGCGAACTCCGGATCCTGTGCGCAGCCGTGCCGCTGGGGCTACTATGTCGTCGAGGAGAAGCGCCTCGAGGCACCGCTTCCAATCCAGGAAGACGAGCGCGGCACATATATCTTTAACTCCAAGGACATGTGCATGATCAGCCACATTCCGGAGCTCATTAAAGCAGGCATTACGAGCTTTAAGCTCGAAGGCCGCATTAAGGGTGCTTTTTACGCGGCATCCGTAACGAAAGCCTATAGAGAGGCAGTGGATCTCTACATGAAGGATCCGGAGAACTATAAAGAGGACCCCAGATGGCAGGAGATGTTGAACAGGACTGTCCACCGTGAATTCGCGACTGGGTTTTATTATGACAGACCGGGCGAAAATGCCCAGATCTTCCCGGATAAGACCTACCACAGACCGGCATTTGTGGTCGGTGTGGTCACGGCATATGACGAAGAGAAGGGGTGCGCGGTCGTATCCCAGAGAAATAAGATCTTTAAGGGCGATACGCTTCATGTCCTGACGCCAAAAGGGTATCCGGAGCCGATCACGGCAGAAGAGATCTTCGATGAGAACGGGGATCCTATTGATTCCACGCCGCATGCGGAGATGACCTATCTTCTTAAGGTGGCAAAGCCGCTACCGGCCTATTCTTTCTTAAGCCGAGACGGTGATAAGGACGAGGGGATCTTTAAGAGCGGAGAACAGCCTTCTCAGACAAAGCCGTAAGAGCTTTCCCGGATAAGGCGAGAGGCGGATGCATGTTCCTGTCAGGACATGATCCAGCACAGAAGAAGACAGCAGACTCCGATGATGAAATCAGCGTGAAAATGCTCAGAAAGAGGGATGAAAAGCGGCTTTCCTTCCTCTGTTTCACAGCGCATATCTTCGTTCTTCTGAAGATAACGGAGATAACGGAGCTGACGGATCAGGACCAGAAGCATTACGATACCAAGTGCAATACCGATCAGAGAGGCGTAAATCGTCATGCGGTTATAATCGATCGCATTTTGTACCTCGGAAGGATCCTGCGTCGGAAGGATCGGCGCCATCAGGATCTTCGTACAGAAGAATCCCAGTCTCGTAATACAGGAGCAGATAGTATTATCCGTGAAGTAGCGAACCAGCGAGCAGAGAAGCCCGATCACGAAATATGCCGGAAGTTCCAGTCGGTTTACGGCAAAAAGAGTGCTTAAGACCGCGGGAACAAAGATCCGGATCCACCACTTGTCCGGAAGGACCGAGAAGACCAGCCCGCGGAAGAATAATTCCTCAATAAGGATCGGGAAGATGACTACCATGATGACCATGAGAATAAGTCCATAGACCGAGCCCTCAGAGGTGATGTAGTAGTAGAGCTGCGGAGGGATGGGGTTTCCGATCTTCAGCTCGAAGTAGATAAAAAGATTATGAAGGCCGATGGCGATCAGCATGGCGGGAACACCGACCATAAATGCGATGAAATGAGCGCCGAGACCGGGATTTCTTCCCCAGGTGTAATGCTCGGATATCTTGTAGTGTTCGGTCACGAATACAAATACCAGCAGCAGCGCCAGAAGACGGAACAGCGTGATCACCGAGAATCCGATCAGAGACGTCTTCGAGAAGAAAAGCTTCTCATCCGGGATCTCCTGCCAGATCATCTGAAGAAGGAATGTAAGACCAAAGCCTCCCGCCATGACAATACCGATATTCGGGTATGACGATGGTAGAAGGAATGGAAGGATGTTGTTTTTCAGGATGAATGTAAATCCGGAGGAACCTCTTTTCTGATGATCCGACATTAGATTGCCCCCGTCAACTGACCGAAGTATTGCTCAAAAAGTTCCAGGAAGTACGGTTCGTACAGCAGGAAAAGCACTGTTCCGAGTACGAGAAACGGTCCGAATGCCAGATAGTCCGGGTCGTCAGCAAAGTGCATCTCGCGTTTCTTCTTGGCGAGGATCTTTCTGGCTTTGGCCGGATCCGGACTCTCCCGGATCTCTTTTTCTTCTTTTGCGATACGGATGCGCTTTCTGATCACCATCGGTACTGCCACGATACCGGCAGAGACGAAGGCGATGAAAACGACGAATATCAGTCCTTTTAGACCGGAAAGAAGACCGCAGAGGAACAGAAGCTTGACATCTCCCATGCCCATGGCCTCTGTCTTCGCGATGGCGGAGGAGAGAAGACCGATGAGAAGAAGTGCGCCGCTTCCGACGATGGCAGCAAGAAGACGGTTAAGAATGAAGTAATACCAGGGCTTTCCGCTGCTGATCCAGAGACTGCCGTCTGCAAAGTCGCTGATAAAGTAGAACACGGAAAGGGCGATATTGAACACGATCACGTGATCGGGGATGATGCGGTTCAGTTTGTCTGACATGATGATCACGGTAAAACCCGGAAGCGCAATAAATAAGCCGATTACGCGCAGATAGTGATCGAAAGAAAGGAAATCCGGGTATTTGGCAGAGCTCAGGAAGACCAGTGCAGCATAGATAACGGCGAAAATCGCGATATGGAAGGGTTTCAGACGCTTGGCCCACCGGACATTCTCCGCTTTCGGATCGAAATCATAATCCTGAAGCCAGGCCTCTGGCATCTTATTAAACATGAAAAAAGCCGGAACAGCCATAAGGGCTGCAATCAGCGTCAAAACAATGGTCTGTGACGTAACGGTCATATACTGCCTCCCGAAAAATCCTATATATAAGAATACATTGATTTGCAGAAATTGTGAAGTCTGATACAATAGCAAATGTGGTTTTATAAATGCCTATGGGGAAAAGGAGGTGCATCGTTATGAGTGAACGTGCACAAAAGAAAGAAACACAGAAGAAAGTAACATCGAAGACAGCTTCCAGGAAGCCGGCTACCGCGAAAAAAGCAGCTCCGGCAGCAAAGAAGACCCAAGCCGCCAAGAAAGCAGCACCGGCAGCGAAGAAGGCAGCTTCGGCAAAGAAAACAACGGAAGTGAAAAAAGCTCCGGCAAAGAAAGCAGCTACTGCTAAGACAGCTGCATCAAAGGCTACGGCAGCAAAAAAGGCACCTGCAAAGAAAACTACAGTGACATCTGCAGCCCGCCGCGAAATCACTGTCGATCCGAAGACAAATACCCACAGTATCACAGCGCAGCAGCTCCACGATATGATCGCGTTCCAGGTAAAATCCTGCTCCGGTAAGAGTGCGGATAAGGGAACTATGAGAGACTACTGGCTTGCGCTTTCCCGTTCTATCGTCGAGATCATGGCGGATGACTGGGAGAAAACACGTGAGAAATATGCTAAAGTCCGTCAGGCACACTATCTGTCTGCAGAGTTCCTGGTAGGACGTTCCATGCTGAATAACCTCGTAAACTTAGGCATCTATGAGCAGGCTGTTGAAGCTATGCAGGCTTTCGGCATCAACCTGACCGATCTTCTTGAGGAAGAAACCGACGCAGCTCTCGGTAACGGCGGTCTTGGCCGTCTGGCTGCATGTTTCCTGGATTCCTGTGCGACACTGGATCTCCCGGTAACAGGTTACGGTATCCTCTACCGTTACGGTCTGTTCCGTCAGACATTTGAGAACGGTTTCCAGAGAGAGCATCCGGATTCCTGGATGGAGAACGGCTATCCGTTCGTTATCCCGAGATACGAGGATAAGATCCGCGTTCATTTCAATGACTTCGACGTATGGGCGATCCCGTGCGATATGCCGATCACCGGCTACAATACACATAACGTAAACCGTCTGCGCCTTTGGAAGTGCGAACCGGCTCAGGAATTTGACTTCAATCTCTTTAACTCCCAGCGTTTCGATGACGCAGTGATCGAGAGAAACCGCGTACACGATATCTTCCGAGTGCTTTACCCGAATGATACATCTTACGATGGTAAGGTGCTCCGTGTTCGTCAGCAGTATTTCTTCGTATCCGCATCTCTGCAGGATATCGTAAGAAACTACAAGGCTGTTCACGGCAATGACTTCTCTAAGTTTGCCGAGCTCAACAGCATCCAGCTCAACGATACCCACCCGGTTATCGGTATTCCGGAGCTCATGCGTATCCTCGTCGATGAGAACGGCGTGAAGTGGGAAGATGCATGGGAGATCGTACGTCATACATTTGCTTACACCAACCACACCATCATGGCAGAGGCTCTTGAGAAGTGGGACTGCAACATCTTCCGCTTCCTGTTCCCGCGTATCTTCGAGATCGTCGAGGGCATCAACAACCAGCAGAGAGCACAGTTCTTCGAGATGGGCATGTACTCCGAGCTTGTTGACCGTCTGTCGATCCTTTCCGATGGAAAAGTACAGATGGCTTGGATGGCGATCTACGGTTCCTATTCCGTAAACGGCGTTGCTGCACTGCATACAGAGATCCTCAAGAGAGATACCCTCAAAGAGTGGTATGAGATCTATCCGGAGAAGTTCAGCAATAAGACAAACGGTGTTACCCCGAGAAGATGGCTCCGTGTCTGTGACCAGGGTCTGGCGGCTCTTATTACAGACCTCCTCGGTAATGAGGATTGGGTCACCGATCTTGATCAGCTCAAGAAACTCGAGAAATACGCAAACGATAAGAAGGTCATGGAGCGTTTCCTGAAAGTTAAGAGAGACAATAAGGTCGCTCTTTGCAACTACCTCGAAAAGACCAAGGACATCAAGGTCAATCCGGATTCTATCTTCGACATACAGATCAAGCGTCTGCATGAGTATAAGAGACAGCTCCTGAATGCGATCTATGCACTGAACCTCTACGACAGGATCAAGGAGAATCCGAAGCTCGATATGCCGCCGGTAACCGTATTCTTCGGTGCAAAGGCTGCTCCGGGATACTTCCGTGCCAAGGCGATCATCAAGTTTATCAACGAGATCGCTAAGATGATCGACAACGATCCGGATATGGAAGGACGCCTGAAGGTCGTATTTATCGAGAACTATAACGTAAGTAACGGTGAGAAGCTCTTCCCGGCAGCAGATATCTCCGAGCAGATCTCCACAGCCGGCCTCGAGGCTTCCGGTACAGGTAACATGAAGTTCATGATGAACGGTGCGGTCACCCTTGGTACATGGGACGGTGCAAACGTTGAGATCGCACAGTCTGTTGGAGATGACAATGTTTATATCTTCGGCTGCCGTGTCGAGGATATGGAAGCAACCCGTGCTTACTACAATCCGAAGTGGCAGTATGAGAACATCCCGGGTCTGAAGAAGGTCCTTGACCGTCTCGTGGATGGTACCTTCAACGATGAGGGAACAGGCATGTTCCAGGATCTGTTCAATGGCCTTATCTATGGCAGCAACTGTCAGCCTGGTGACACCTACTATGTACTCGGTGACTTCGACGATTACAGAAAGACCAGAGACAAGGCATACAGAGACTATACGAACCGTATGGCTTGGGCAAAGAAGTGCTGGATCAACATCTGCAATTCCGGTAAGTTCTCTTCGGATAGAACGATCAGCGAGTATGCGAAGGGGATCTGGAAGATCAAACCGGCTAAGATCAAGTAAGCAAGCTATTTAGAATTTAAAAGGCGGGAATCTTTCTCGTGCTGGTCCTCGGCGCTATGCGCCTGCGGAGGCACTTCGAAATGATTTCCGCCTTTTTTATTTCGCTTGCTTACTTGATCTTACGTGGCTGTGATCGGGGGAAGCACGGCGAAGGTGTTTTTCTTTCTCTTTTACCTTGATATTCGCGTTACTTTTCTTCTCCGTTATTTCTGCAAAGGCTCGGAAAACTCTTTTTTATTTGCCTTTTTTGTGCGGGAAGATTACTTGATCTAGGATATAAAAATACCAGTATGAGGAGCTCATACACGTTTATGGGTATTTCTTCACGAGAAAGAATTCCGAATGATAGGATCATTTGCTTTTTAAATTGCAATTTGATCCTATCATTTTGTTTGTCAAATAGGATCTCTTGCCACAAATCTGTGATTCGATCCTATCATTTTGTTTGTCAGATAGGATCCCATGCTGCAAATCTATGATTTGATCCTATCATTTCGGTTGTCAGATAGGATCATTTGTCGAAAAACCGCGATTTGATCCTATCATTTCGCTTTTAAGATAGGATTATTTGCTCGCAATCTGCAATTTCATCCTATCATCATGATTATCAGATAGGATCATTTGCTCCAAGATCGTGATTTGATCCTATCTTTTTGGAAATCAATATGGTGTACTCTGTTAGATATGAAACTTGAGGATATGGATCTCGGGGCGTGCCATGAAGCGGATCGGGAGGGCGCCGGTGCCGGTGCCTTTGCTGATGAAGCCTTTGTAGCCGCGGAATGTGTATTCGCCGCCTAAGATGCCTTCTTCGCGTGCGATCCGGTCCTTCCTGAAGAAGACGAATTCGAGATTTCCCGGAAGGTGTACCTGTCCGCCGTGAAGATGTCCGGAAAGAATATAGTCGCAAGGGAGATCGGATGCAGCCAGATCTGTGGCATCGGTAAGAGAATAGATGAAGTCGGGGTTATGAACCAGTACCAGGCGGAATCCGGCATATTTACTGAATTCTTCACTGATTTTCCCCCATGGGCGGTTACCTCTTTCGCTGTCGGCTATGCCGCATAAAGCGAATGCCGAATCACTGGTATGGATCTCTGACCAGTTGTTTTCCAGAAGCTTTACGCCCATTTTGTCGTAATCTTCTTTTTTCAGGATCCAGTCGTGGTTTCCGTGTACAGCAATCAGATCTATGCCTTTTTCTTTTAAGATGGCGGAAACCTCTGTAAGCATCCTTGTATCTGTATCGTGAACGTTTTTATGGTGGACGCAGTCACCTCCGAAAAGAACTATATCGCATTTTGCGGAGATAAACTGCCTGGCGATCCATTTGGGGGAGCGCAGACAGCCGATTCCGTGTGTGTCGGAGAAAAAACCGATACGGACCTCTTTAGTATCTTCAGGGACTTTATTCTTCGGGTAGATGTCGCGGCGGTCGACCTTGACCATAGCGGCAGAAAGGACCATGAATGCGATGAAAAGAAGCCCGAGTGCAACCAGAATAAGAAAGATATGAAGAATCGATATATGAAGCGCGAAAACAGTAGCGGCAGCCTCGAAAAAGTGCATGATAGGAAGTTATTTCCTTTCGAAAGAATTGTTCTTTTAAGTATATATAATAGCATAGGCTTATTCCAGTTTGAAAGTTGACAAACAAACGTTCTGTTTTGTATAATATAGTTGTCAGATTGATAGACACTGATTGTGCTTGAAATTTCGGTAATGACCAAGGCTGGAAGCAGAGTATCGATACGGGAAACTAAACAAACCAAGATTCCAATTCCACCCCTTGTATCATGCTGATCAGCACGGCCAAATGCGAAAGGAGGTTTTTTAGAATCGATATCGACAACGGTACTCAATCAGACAATACGTTATAGTGCCGGATAGTTAAGGGCAAAAGATTTCTGGAGATTTTGTTAAGGATAACGGAATTGAGCCGATCACCAAAATATAAGTAGCCTGAATTAGATCAGGTAGAGGCATCAGGCTAGTGCCATTAAAGTGCTGGTATGGTATTCTTTTATCAGCGGTTTATAAATCTCAACTACAGAGTTGAAAATAGCCATAGCATATATGTTATAATCATGAAGATTGAAAACAGTTTTGCGCGGGTCCGGCGGGTGCCGGGGGCTGATCCCGCACAAAGGAAGGAAGTAGAGATATGGCAGAAATTAAGTCTGAAGTTGTAAAGGAGATCGGTATCCTTTCAACAAGTAAATCTAACTGGAATCGTGAGGTCAACATCATCCGCTGGAATGACGGTAAGCCGAAGCTGGATATCCGTGACTGGGCTCCGGAACATGAGCGTGCAGGTAAGGGTATTACTCTTACTGCTGAGGAAGTAGCTGTTCTTAAGGAACTGCTTGCAGATTACGATCCGTACGAGTTTGAAGATTAATTGATCTGAAAGGCTTATATCGTGCGAAGTGATCTACGTGCATTGATCGTTTCCATATTGATGTTTCTGTTTTGGGGAACGGTTCTTACTTATCCGTTCCGCATCATTTCAGATATCACATGTCAAGCAACAGAAGCAGTTGCGGGTAAGATGCACTTGCCTGCAATTGCTTTTGCTGTATTAGTTTTATTTGTGATCATGGGTATCACCTGTGTGATGCTGTTTCTTGGGCGCATGGAGAGCTCGGATGTGATCGCTCTTTTCCTTTCCGTGCTGGGATGCATCGTGTACTGCATCCGGATTTTTACTTCGCGTGCCTTCTCGATCGAGTCCGCGTTTGTTGCCATCGTTCTTGCGGGGACGATCGTGCTTGTTCTTCTTCGGAAGACCGAGTGGACGAGATATATCGCGGATGCTTATATCATGGCGCTTCCGGTCTGTATGTGCTATGAATGTGTTATGAATCCGCTTTACCGTCTTTTAAAGACGGATCTTTATAAACTGTCTCCTTTCATTACGGTGCCGCAGACAGGCATCTTCTCCAAGGTCGGGAACCTTCTGGGTGTCGATCTTCTAGTATGGGGCGGTTTCTTTTTTGTCATTTCCATCCTCCCGGTCATCTATTTCGCCGGAGGACGAAAAGAAGGAATAATCAGAAGATAAAGAGGTGTTTTCCGCATGGAGATCTGGGAAAGAATGGAGTTCCTGCGAACGGAACTGGAAAAACATAATAAGCTCTATTATGAGAATGATGCACCGGTCATCTCCGACTTCGAATATGATGCCATGCTTCGTGAGCTTGAAGATCTCGAAGAGAAATATCCAATCTATGCGACACCTGATTCTCCGACGAAACATGTCGGAGGAAGAGTCAACGAGAAGTTCTCCAAGGTTACGCACGCCGTGCCGATGAAGAGCCTCGGCGATATCTTTTCCAAAGAAGAAGTATTTGAATTTACAAATCGTGTCAGAAATACAGTCGGGACGGATGGCCTTTCTTTCGTCGTCGAGCGAAAGATCGACGGTCTTTCTGTCTCTGTTGAATATGAGAACGGACGTCTGATCCGTGCCTCGACCCGTGGTGACGGCCTTGTGGGCGAAGATATCACGGAGAATGCAAGAACGATCAGGAACCTTCCGAAATCGATCGATCCGTCGATTCCGTATCTGGAGGTCCGTGGTGAAGTCTATATGCCTTTCGAGGTTTTCCTGCGTGTCAATGAACAGGCGGAGCTGCAGGGAGAGAAGACCTTTGCCAATCCTCGAAATGCTGCAGCAGGTTCGCTTCGCCAGCTGAATGCGAAAGTGGCAGCGGAGCGCCAGCTCTCGATCTTTGTGTTCAATATTCAGGCAGTAAGAGGCAGGGAGTTTAGCACACATGCAGATACCCTCCGCTTTCTCTCGGATCTCGGATTTGAGGCCAGCCCCGGTTTTATCGAGTGTAAGACAGATGAAGAGATCTGGAATGCGATCGAGAATATCGGAGAATCCAGAGGAGAACTGAGCTATGGTATCGATGGCGCTGTCATCAAGGTCAACGAGATCAGTCTTCGTGAGATCCTCGGTGAAACGGCGAAGATCCCGCGCTGGGCGATCGCATACAAGTATCCGCCGGAAGAAAAACAGACGCGCCTTCTTTCTGTGGAAGTAACGGTAGGAAGAACAGGAAAACTTACTCCTGTTGCGATCCTGGATCCTGTTCATCTTGCAGGAACAACAGTAAGTAAGGCGACTCTCAATAATGAAGATTTTATACGTGAGAAGGATGTCCATATCGGTGATATGGTCGTTGTCAGAAAAGCCGGTGAAATCATCCCGGAGATCGTCTCGGTGAATGCTGATCTTCGTCCGGAAGGCGCACAGCCTTTTAAGATGCCGGATGTCTGCCCCGCTTGCGGCGAGAAGGTGTTCCGTAAAGAAGGAGAAGCGCATATCTACTGCGTTAACGAGCTCTGCCCGGCACAGACGTATCGTGCGATGATGCACTTTGCTTCGAAGGACACGATGAATATCGATGGTATGGGACCGGGTATGATCAATCTGCTTCTGGATGCGGATCTTATCCATGATGTTGCGGATATCTATGCACTTTCCGAGAAGAAAGACCAGCTTTCGATGCTGGACCGTATGGGTGAGTCTTCTACTGCCAATCTTCTGGCGTCGATCGAGGAATCCAAGCACCGTCCGCTCTCGCGGCTGATCGCGGCACTCGGAATACGTAATGTCGGAGTGGTTGCGGCAAGATCTTTGGCAAAAGCGTTCGGCAGCATGGATCAACTGAAAAAAGCGACTGTTCTCGAGCTGGCGGCACTTCCGGACTTTGGTATGATCACTGCGCAGTGCGTCGCGGACTTCTTCAGCAAAGAGAGTAACCTTGCATTGATCGAAAAGCTGCGCAGCTATGGTGTCAATATGACAGAAGAGACCGGTGAGAAATCCGGAACGGCGTTTGCCGGGAAGATCTTCGTTCTGACAGGAACTCTTTCCAAATACACCAGAAATGAGGCTTCTGAACTGATCCTGGCACAAGGGGGAACAGTTTCGTCCTCTGTGTCCAAGAATACTTCCTATGTTCTTGCCGGTGAATCGGCGGGCTCGAAACTTACGAAGGCGCAGTCTCTCGGAGTCACGGTGATTTCGGAGGATGATTTTGAGAAGATGCTGGCAGATGCTTCGGCAGGTGAGGATTCATGAGTGAGGATATCCGCCGGGCCAAAAAACTGCTGAGACGTGTTCTTCGTGATCGGAGAAGAACGTCGGATCCATCTTTTAGTCTTCCGATCCTGGATATTGAGAAATGGCCGCAAAAGTGGCAAGATAAAGTTAAGGCTGCCGGATGCATCGCTCTGTATATGCCGATCGATGAAGAACTCCGGCTGGATCCTCTTATGGAGAAACTTCCGCAGGGATCCGTAAAAATGTGTTTCCCTCGTGTGGAAGGTGAGGAGATCTCTTTCTACGAAGCGGAAACGACGGATTCCTTTGAAAAAGGCAGTTTTTCGATACCGGAGCCCGGTGAGAACTTAAAGAAAGTGGATCCGGCGCAGATCGATATCATGCTTGTTCCGGGGATGGCATATGACAGCTGCGGAACCAGACTCGGCAGGGGCAAAGGTTATTATGACCGCTTTTGCGGTAAGATGGATAAGAAGCTAAGACCGCTCTTTATCGGAGTGACCGCAAATAAGAATGTATTCAGTGCTTTTCCCGCAGATACATGGGATCTTAAGGTGGATGCGCTGGTAACGGAAACTGTATTTTGCAGTTTCCTGAAAGAATAAAGAAGGAGGAGAGATCATGAGCTATTTCTGGGCGAATTTAGGCGGACATCTGTTCGTGAGCCTGATCCTTCTGATCGTTTTCCTTTGGTCAGTAAAGAATACTCAGCACAACAGATGGAAGAGAGGCTTTCTTTTCCTTCTGCCGGTTGTCCTGA
The DNA here is from genome assembly GCA_002368805.1 of Mageeibacillus sp. UBA3781. GTDB lineage: Bacteria > Bacillota > Clostridia > Saccharofermentanales > Saccharofermentanaceae > Scatonaster. The sequence continues at coordinate 21,071 of DFFH01000048.1, forward strand.
TGCTCATACTGCTTATCCAGCTGGCAAATTTCTCGATTCCGAGGCTTCTGGATACGACAACTGTTCTTCGTTCTTCCTACCGCATGAAGAGCGGTACGATCGAGTCTGTCAGCAGCATGAAAGATAAGGTCAAGATCGATGGCGCTACTTATTACGTCAACCCGTTCTCCTTTGAACGGGAAGTCGGTGATGAGGTCACGGTCAAGTACACTCCATATGCAAAATATGCGTATTCTATCGAGCTGGTGGAGACGGAAAAAGAGAAAGAAAGCCGTGACACCAAGGAATCGAAAGAGTCAAAAGAGACGAAGGATAAGAAAGATCCTGATCAATTGTCATAAATTGTTTTCAAAACTACTCATATATCATATTGTTTCTCAAATCGAATGCATGCTTTAATACAAAAAAACGTAAGAAAGCAGGCTTGAATATGAGGCATTACAGATCTGTGGGAACTATTGAAAAAGAATCGTTTACCCCGAAAAAACTAAAAAGTGAATACGGCTTTTATATCGCCTGTGATGACCGGGCGATCTTGAATTGCGTCAATTCGCTGCTTCTTAGCAGCGGTATGATCGGATTGAGTGATACAGAAGGAAAGATGCACTATCTTATTGATGGGCGGAGAGGGAAGAACTATGTTCTCGGACAGGTAAAAGAACGGGTCCTGCCACTTCGTGAGGCATCGCCTTCAGATTCTCTTTATGAGGATGCGGTAATATATCGTGCGATCGATACTGTGATCCGAAGATACGGCTTCTCAGAGACCCTGATGGGGACAAGGATCCTACGTGTCTTACTCTTCCGTCTCTATAAGGAACCGAAGCTTCTTAAGTGTGCTTCCAAGTCTTTATATCCGCTTGCTCAGCCTGAGTTTCATATAACTGCATCACAGGTTGAGAGAAATCTCCGGTATGCGATCAGGAGATGTGCAAAACTAAAGGAGAATACGCGTGTACTCACGGTGCTGGGGCTGCTCTTGGATGCGACAATGAATGAAGTCGTGAATAAGTATGGAAGAGGATAAGCAAAAAAAGAGCTGCCTCATTTGAGACAGCTCTTAAAAAGATCATAATTAACAAAAATTACTTCTTGTTGACCTTGTCCTTCAGACCCTTACCAGCCTTGAAAACAGGAGCCTTGGAAGCAGGAATGGAGATAACTTCCTTTGTGCTCGGGTTTCTGCCCTTACGAGCTGCACGCTTCTTTGTCTCGAATGTACCGAAGCCAACGAGAACGACTTTCTCCGGCTTCTTAGCAGCGAGAGCGTCACCGATAGCATCGAGAGTAGCGTTGATAGCTGCCTCAGCCTGCTTCTTTGTCATGTTTGTTTTCTTTGCAACTGCATCAATAAGTTCTGATTTATTCATTTTCATTGCCTCCTTCAGGGCTTTATTTCAAAGTTATTATGTACGTGTAAGCGCCTATTGTCAAGGGTTTTTTCGTTTTTTCTGCCAAAATGGCAAACAAGCATATTATTTAATTTTGTCAAGACACTTTTCTATTTTGGATCATATTTCCATTTCGTCAAAAGCATCCAGTCCCTTTGCCGCAATCGCCCTGTTATCACCGTGTCTGACAAAGAGCATCGTGACAAAACTTAAAAATGCAAATGCTGCTGCATAAGGAAAGAGGATCTTATAGCTGATATGCTTTAGAAGTGTTCCTGCAAGCACCGGTGTAACCACCTGTGCGCTCATAGATGCGGCATAGTAATAACCTGTGAATTTGCCGGTATCCGCGCCACTGCACATTTCCACGCACATGGGAAGCGAGTTGACATTGATCAGGGCCCAGGCGGAGCCGACGATGAAGAAGTCGATATACATGGTAAAAAGAGCGCTGTTACTGCCGCTCGTAGTAATGAAATAGGCGAAAACGAAACATAGGCTGAAGCTTAGTGTTCCGATCAGGATGGTTTTTCTTCTTCCGATGTGAGAGGCAAGGATTCCGGCGGGAATGAAGGATATGATCGCTCCGACATTCGTTATAAGAAAGCATGTCGAGGCAAATCCCAGGTTCTTCCCCATGAGGTTGGAACAATAGGAGGTAAACCAGGTAGTAAGTGCGTTATAGGCAAAATACCACAAGGCAACAGATGCCAGAAGAAAGAGCATGGACCTTCTGACTGCGCCGGGCAGGCGTGCATGGTTATTCTTTCCCTGTTCGGTAAGATCCCATTCCGGATGTTCTTTCTCGATGAGGTCGTTTTCCTTAGACCATTTCGGTTCTTTTACGGTAATCAGCATGATGCCGATCGCGACAAACATGAGTGCGGCGATAAAAATGAAAAGCGGCTGGTAGTTTACATGGTCGAGTTCTTTTGTCTTCGACTCCGGATACATGAGCGCGGAGAAGATCAGATAGAGGATGCCGCCCAGTGCACCCATAAGGTTGATGATCGCATTTCCGCGGGACCGCAGAGGTTTCGGCGTGATGTCCGGCATCAGCGCGACAGACGGGGAACGGAAGACTGACATGGCGATCAGGAGAAGTCCGAGGGTGATAATGAATGAAATGAGCTTGAATTGGGAGGGAGATCTCGCGTAGCTGTTATCCCAGATGGGAAGAAGGTTGGTAAGGATGATGGCGACACCTGTGCCGAAAAGGATGTAGGGCATTCTTTTACCGATCCTTGTCTTTGTTCCGTCGGAAAGCTTGCCGAAGAGCGGAAGAAGGAAAAGGGCCAGGATATTGTCCGATGCCATGATCGCTCCTGTTACGCTCTCGTTTAAGTGAAATGTGTTTCCTAAAATGAGCGGCAGGACGTTATCATACATCTGCCAGAAAGCTGTTATAGCAAGGAAAGCAAGGCCGGATAGGAATGTTCTTTTATAGTTAAGTTTCATAGGAACCTCCCGGCAATCAAGATATCTTTACTATACCATGAAAAGGTCAAAAAAACGAAATTGCATTATTCATTGAGTCGTGGTAAGGTGATACTTGTGTAAATGAAAGGATAATCCAAAGGAGGAGAAAAATATGGCTATTACAAAAGATATGATCATTGCTGAAGTTCTCAACGAGCATCAGGAACTTGTTCCTGTATTCATGAATAACGGTCTGCACTGCCTCGGCTGTGCAATGGCTCATGGTGAGTCGATCGAGGGTGCCTGCATGGTTCACGGTCTGGACTGCGACGCTCTTGTAGATGCTCTGAATGTTGCACTCGGAGAAGAAGCCTGATTATCTTTAAGGACTAATGATGAGAAAAGAACTGCTTTTCCGTAAAGAGAAGGCAGTTCTTTTTTATTCTTCGTCTTCCGGTTCTTCGTCAAAGGTATATTCGGAAGCTTTAAACACGATATGGAATTCGGACCCTTTTCCTTCTTCGCTTTCTGCCCAGATCTTACCGCCGTGCTTATCCATGATGCTCTTTACGATAGAAAGTCCCAAACCGGATCCGGTCTTATTGATACCGGAGTTCTCAGCACGGTAGAAACGGTCGAATACATACGGAACTTCGTTGGCCGGGATTCCGACACCGTTATCCTTGATCAGGACTTCGACAGCATTTCCGCCAAGCATTGCCGGGTCTTCGTAGCGGTGACAGGTGATGTCGATCACTCCGTCTTCACGGGTGTACTTCATCGCGTTAACGATAATGTTCTCAAATACACGGAGAAGCTTTTTCGGATCGCCATCGATGAGAAGGTCGTCATCTTCCGGAGCATGGAAGTGCATGACTTTTTTCGTTCCTTCGCACTCGGCATGATACAGCTGGAAAAGATCCTGTACCATCTCTTTTATGCTGATGGGCATCTTTTCGATCGTATCATTCTCGGATTCCATTCGGGTCAGCTGCACAAGGTCGGAGATCAGCTGCTCCATCTGCACGCTTCTGGTATGCATGTTCGAAAGATACTGCACTTCCTGTTCACGGGACAGTGGTTCTTTGGCATTGAGCATTAGTTCGATATAACCGCGAATCGCGGTGATCGGTGTCCTAAGGTCGTGAGAGACATTGGACATGACTTTCTTTCTTGCTTCCTCATTCTCCAGAAGCCTCTCGTGGTTGTGAAGAAGATCCTGGTTTACGCGGGTAATGTACTTGGTTTTTTCTTCGACGGCGCTCTCGAGGTTTCTGTTGTTGTCTTCGAGCTTCTCATAGGTCTGCACATAATCCTTGACGAAGTAAAGAGTAAATCCGATCGCCAGAAAAATCAGAAGGAAAGCGTGCAAAGTGATATACACGAAGTACTGGTGCCGGACAAAGAAGGAGAAGTGCATGGCCACGGTGAGCAGTGCAGAACTCATATAAAGATACTTTCCGTGCTCATAATGCTTGCTCATATAAAGGACACGGAAGACATTGTATATATTCGTGATCAGGATCAATACCATGTTCGCGACAACGGAAGACGGCAGATACAGCAGACTCGGGAAGCACCAGAAGGTGAGAAGATAACAGCAGGTAAGCATCGAGAAGATGGTGATCTCGAAGAAACGCAGTTTGTCAAACAGCTTCGTGGTGCCCTTCGGATACAAAGAAAGGAAGAAAAGGAACGACCAGTAGTTTGCAAAGATCATGAGCGTGATCATGATGAGTTTGTTCCAGTTTCCGGGCAAAATGGTGACCATCGGAGATAAGATCTCATAGAGAATATCGGCAAGGAACATCAGAAGGAAGAAATAAAGCTTGGTCTTGCCGTTGAATGTCTTTGCGATGTAGTTGCCTCCGATCGCGAAGAAGACCCAGAAGGCGCAAAGAACAGTCAGATACATGCGTACTGAGTACTCGATCATGCCAATCGTTGCCGTCGAGGCGATACATGGGCTGTAAAGGATGCCTCCATATGGCGACGAATAATTGGCGCAATCGATGACGATCTCGATCCTTCCATCTATAGGAACGAGCTGAATATCGGTACAGACCTGGGAAGGTTCGTAGAACTCTTTGGAATCGGAGACTGTTCCGTAGTGGCGGACGGCTTTTCCATTTACCCAGATCGTCGCGGATTGAGCGATATCCGGGATATTCAGTGTTACATAGTCCACCGACTTGTTCAGCACGAGTTCGATGCGGTAGGTTCCGACACCGAACCGGCTCATCTTTTTTACATCTTCACCGAAAGAATACAGCTCCGCTTTTTCACCAAGATCGAGCCATCCGTCAGAAGTAATGGTGACTCCCTTATAGTACGGATAGCGGACGTTACTGCTTTCCAGACGGCTTATACGAATCATTTCAGGGGTCAGAAGGCGGTTCGGATAGAATTCCCATCCACTCTTTATCGTAACAGGTGTTCCAGTGGTCTCCCGCCAGTAATTGAGATTGACAGCTCCGGTGATCGTATAAGAAAAATCACTGCCGCGCCGCTGGTTTACTGCTAAAAAAGCCAGAGACATGACAGTGATAGTTATAAGTAAAATAAGTGCAGATATGCCGACAGAAAGATTGCGTTTCTTTAATTTGCTACTATCCGGCGACATAATAGTTTACGCTTCCGAAAAAGGATTACTCGGCGCGCATGGTATTGCGGATCGGCGGGTAGGTGAAGGAATAGCCGGAACCCCACTCCGTCTTAACGAACTGAACGGTAGGATCTGCCTTTTCCATCTTCTTACGGAGGTAACTGATATTAACCATGACGAGGTGATTGTCGCAAAGACCGTCATCGCCCCATACATGGGAGTAGATACGTGCGAAAGGAACGATCACGTTCGGTGTCTCTGCCAGAAGACGGAGGATATCGAACTCACGGTTTGTAAGATGAACCGGAACATCGTTCAGAGTAACTTCACGTGTCTTTACATTCATCGTCAGCGGCGGGAATTCCATCAGGAAACCGTCACGGGTCATGTTGCGGCGGATGTGCGCAGAGATACGAGCGGACAGTTCCGGAAGGTTATACGGCTTTGTCATATAGTCATCACCGCCGGCCTTAAATCCGGTGATCTTGTCCTCTAGCTGATCCTTTGCCGACAGGAAAATGATCGGAGCATTTGAATATACATGGATCTTCGAAGGAAGATCATATGCATTTCCATCCGGAAGCATAATATCGAGCACGATACAGTCGTAAGAGTTTGTCTCTACCTTCTGAAGAGTCTGTGCGATATTTGTGGCTACACTTACGTCATAGCCCTCGTTTGTAAGGAATGAGCGGTTGATCTCCAAGATGTCGGTATCGTCGTCAACCAGTAGAATACGATGTTTTGCCATTTTTTGCACCATCCTTTTGAAAGTCATGTCCCAAATTGAATGGGATCCCCAAATTTACAACAACAAAAAAACTTGTTCTTTGCCATTATACAATTCTCAAAGACAAAAAGAAAGCAAAATTGCGAAGAAAAGATGGACAATTTGTAAAAGCATGGAAAACAGGGAAGCTTTATGATAAAATCAAAATCAAACAAACGTTTGAGGAAGGAATAATGGCGAAATGACAGAGCGGAATATCCTGCATGTGGATCAGAATTGCTTCTTCGCTTCTGTGGAGATGAAGAGTCACCCGGAGTGGCGGTCCGTTCCAATGGCTGTAGGCGGTGACAGTGAGCAGCGCCATGGTATCATCCTCGCGAAGAATCAGCTGGCACAGGGGTACGGAGTTAAGACAGCGGAAGCGATCTGGCAGGCGAAGCAGAAGTGCCCGGATCTTCTTGTCGTGCCGGCTCACTTTGATCAGTATGTCTATTACTCGGAGCGTATCCGGGAGATGTTCCTGCAATATACGGATCTGGTCGAGCCTTTCGGTCTGGATGAGTGCTGGCTCGATATCACTGGATCTTCGATGGGAACTCCGAAAGAGATTGCAGATGAGATCCGCATGAGAGTTAAAGAAGAACTGGGTCTTTCCTGTTCGGTCGGAGTCAGTTTTAATAAGTCCTTTGCCAAGCTCGGATCGGATTATAAAAAGCCGGATGCCACGACGGTGATCACGAAAGAGAATTTCCGGCAGATCGTCTGGCCGCTGCCGGTGTCGGATCTTCTTTTCGTCGGAAAGGCCACCAATCAGGCTCTGGCAAAGATGAACGTCCGGACGATCGGCGATCTGGCAGTGCTTTCGCCGGAGTTTGCGGTATCGGTTCTCGGGAAGAACGGCCATTATCTCTGGCGGAGTGCCAATGGCCTGGATGATGATCCTGTCAATCCCGCATCGTATGTGCGTCCGATGAAATCGGTCGGCAACAGTACGACTACACCACGCGATATGGTAAATAGAGAGGATGTCTGGAAGGTGGTCTGCACACTTTCGGCACAGGTTGCCTCCAGACTTCGTAAACACCACTTTTTCGCCGGGACGGTAGTGATCTGGGTAAGGGATACGGACCTTAAGTCTTATGAGAAGCAGCGTGCGCTGCCTGCGGAAACAAACGATGAAAAAGAAATCGCGAAACTGGCAATGGAGCTTTTTGATGAGAGTTATGACTGGCATGCGCCTCTTCGAAGTTTCGGTGTCCGCACGACGCATCTTTCTGATGAAGAAGACTATCACCAGATGACGATCTTTGAGAGTGCGGAGAAGATTCAAAAAGATGACCGGGTTAATCAGACCGTCGATGAACTGCGCGCCAGATACGGGTATAATATCGTTATGAGAGGAACACAGCTGGAAGGGAAAAGCGATCTTACGGAAGATGGCCGGGAAGATCATCCGCACGGCGGTTTCCGGGAGGATCTGTGAATTATAAAAGTGCAAATGAGTATTACCGGTCGCTTTTCGGACAGAAGATCTATCGTCTGGCCCTGGATGCCGGATGCACATGTCCGAACAGAGACGGCACGCTTGGCTATGGCGGATGTATCTTCTGCAGCGGCTCGGGATCCGGTGAATTTGCCGCGGACAGAGATCTTCCGGTAAGAAAGCAGCTCGTTCAGGCGAAAGAAAAAGTTGCCGCCAAGTGTGGCCCGGGCAAATATATCGCGTATTTTCAGAACTTTTCCAATACCTATGGCGATGAAGAAGAACTAAAGCAGAAGTATGAAGATGCTATATCAGATCCGCAGGTAGTGGGGATCTCGATCGCGACGAGGCCGGATGCGATCAGTGAGAAGATGTACGGCATTCTGGAAGAATTGGCGCAAAAGACATATGTATGGGTGGAGCTTGGTCTTCAGACGATCCATGAGAAAACTGCGGCATGGATGAGAAGAGGATATCCGCTGCCGGTATTTGACGAGGCGGTCCGCCGTCTTTCAGCTTTATCCGGGCATCTTTCCGTGATCGTACATGTGATCATGGATCTTCCCGGAGAAAATGAGAAGATGATGCTGGAGACGATCGAGTATTTAAATGCTCTTCCGATCCACGGGATCAAGATCGCCAATCTCAATATCCTGCGTGACACCGACCTTACTCTCGAGTATGAGAAAAGCCCGTTTCCGCTGATGACTATGGAACAGTATATAGAGCTTCTTGAAAAGATCGTCCGCCACCTTCGTCCGGATATCGTTATTTACAGAATGACCGGTGATGGCGCGAAAAGAACTCTCATCGCACCTTTGTGGATCGGCAACAAGAGAATGGTACGAAACAGCATAGATAGATCTTTCCGGGAGCATGATGTGATACAGGGATCGGCATATTCTTCAAGATAGAAAAAACCGGTTATTGAATGTCGCTTCGTACAAATCCGTCATAGGCGATCAGAAGAAGGATGACTATAAGAACCGTCAAATAGCAAAGAGAGAAGGAAAGAGGCAGGGAATTGCTGGAAATACCGAGTATTCCCGCATCTTCCGAGTCAATAAATCCGCAAAGATCATAATATGGGAAGATTTTTCCGACCAGATTCATATTGGAAAACGGTAGGAAATCGATCCATCGCTGCTGTCCGAAAAGCTGGGTGAGGGTCGATGAGATGCCGCTGGTCAGAACTAAAGCAGTGGAAATACCCACGGCGATACCGGTGTTTCTGGAAAGACACGAGATCGTAAATGCAGCGAGAAGATATACGAAAAGCGGGATGTTATCAGCTAAGAAGAAAAGAAGGGTAAAGAGATAATTTGACATGACAGTTACTTTCCCTCCGGAACAGTAGTAATAAGGTGATAGCGAAGAAAAGCCGTAACAGATGCCGGTTGAGATCGTGGAAATGGCTGTGATCAGAATACTGCCGGCAAGCACCCAGGTGGTAAGTGCCATAAGTTTCGCAGTAAAGATCTTCCAGCGCTTGGCCGGGGCAATGATCAGGGATTTGATCGAACCGGTGGCTATTTCCTGTGAGATGCTTGAGCCTGCGATGACGACAAGCATAATGATCAGCAGGAATCTGGCCGCGCGCTGAGCGAACTGCCTTGCCTTTGTAGCTTTAAATGTACTGATGGAAGGAAGTTTGCTGTTGTCGATCTGATAGTTCAGGATCTTTACAGAATCTTCCAATTGTTCCCGTTTTCCGGAAGTGAGAGGCCGATAGGTATTTTTCTCTTGGTACACACCCATGTTCAGGTTATCCTGATATTTCTGGCATTTAACGATAGCTTCGCAGATGTGCTCGGATTCAGCTATTCCAAGTTTTCCTTCCGGATCCAGAGCGGCAAGCCGGTGGATCAGTCTTTTATATGATGGTTGCACGTTTTCCCTGGTGATAAGAGATTCTAAAGCGGAATAGTCATGGTTAAAAAATGCTTCTTTTGACAGGTCGAGATTCTCCGTGGCAAATACATAATTCTGATACCACTCGTTCTTCCTGCTTCCAAACGGTTCCATATTCAGCTCGCAAACAGCATAGTACGAGGCAAAGTACTGTGCATATGAAATGTAGGAAAGATATGTTGAAGTGATCGGATATTTATCAAAATCATAGTTCGTCAGTATGGCATTGTCGCAGGCCAGATTAGAATAGCTGCGGAGCATATCCTCATCTAATTTGAGACGGGTAGCGAAAAACTCTACCGTCTCGTTTTCTATTGTAAAACGGAGCGTAGTATGCTCAACATATCTGTTCGGATCACCCAGAGTATTCATCTCCGTGTCCCGGTCTTTTGTAATATCCGCTTTTTCGATAGGTGAATAATCAACAGATGTTTCAATAGAAGTATTCCTGTGAAGAAGAATAGGAATACAGAAGGAAGCAGCTGCCATCAGAATGACAAGTATCCAGACGGAGAGTTTTCTGGAGAGTTTGATCATCTCATTGGTGTATAGCGCGAAGATCTTACTCATTTTCTGAACCTCCGCCGGTTATCTCAAGGAAGATGTCCTCAAGGGTGGATTCCTGTTTCTGAACCCCGAGAATATCCGAACCTGAAGCGACAAGCGTGCGCACACACTCGTTGATCTGTGTTTCATCAATTTCAATATCCAGAGTATCCGACCCGATATTGGAAATGCGGTTCGGGTAAACCTCTGACAGGATCTCTTTTGCTTTTGAAGGATTCGAAGCCTTGATACGATAGACAGAAGATGACTGTGCTTTCTGCATCAGATCTTCAATCGAGCATATCTGAAGAAGTTTGCCGTGACTGATGATGCCGATACGGTCGCACATCAGCTGCATCTCGGAAAGCAGATGACTCGATACCATAACAGCGACCCCTTCCTCGTGTGCCAGTTTCTTTAGAACATCGCGGAGCAGATGGATACCGGCAGGATCGAGACCATTTGTCGGTTCGTCCAGAATAAGGACTTTCGGATGGTGAAGCATCGCCTGCGCAAGACCGATCCGCTGCTTCATACCAAGGGAGTACTTCTTTACAGGGTCATCCGCGCGGTCAGAAAGACCGACCAGCTCGAGGACCTCATCGATGCGCTCGGAAGTGACACCTTTATGAAGTCGCGCATACATCTTCAGATTCAGCCGGGCAGAGAGAGTATTATACATCTCGGGATTCTCCACGATGCCGCCGATCGAGGCCATCGCTGCTTCGTAGTGTGTTTTCCGGTTAAAACCGTTAATGATGATCGTGCCTTCGTCCGGACGGAAGAAACCCATGACCATTTTGATGATCGTTGTCTTTCCGGCGCCGTTAGGTCCGAGAAAACCGAATACTTCGCCCGGATACAGATCAAAAGAGACATTATCCACAGCAGTTTTCCTGCCGAATGTCTTTGTGACGTTCTGTATCTGCAAAGCCGGTCTGATGTCGCTTGCGGACATTTTTATCTCCTCATAAACCATAATAGTCCTCGCCGCCATATAGATCCGAGGAAACCTGGACAAGTTTCCATTCACCGCCGGTGTACAAAAACTGCAGCGTGTCTGTAGTGTTTCGTTCATCCACGCCGCGGGAACCATCTGAAGATATATACTCGATTTTGGAAACGGATTTTACAACGGCAGTTGCAGAACCGTTATAAATCTGTGTGATCTCGATGTTGCCGGGGCTTTTAGTGCAGGAAACAGGGCAGTACTGCTGATTATAGTAATACATGAAGAACTGCTGGATCTTGTCGATCTCCTGATGGCGGACCGTCTCGTTATCTACATAGTAATGATCCAGGGGCTTGGCCCGGGAATACAATTCTTCGGAGAGAGAATCAGTATAAGCACCATTCCAGGAAAAGAAATCAAAATCTTCCGGAGTGGTGAACAGAGGAGCGGAGTCAATAGTGTACTGCGCTGCGATCTCTTTAAGAACTTTTTTCTCTTTGTTGTTATGGATAGTATCGGCAATGAGATAGGAAATGACGGCAATAATGGCAATAATGAGCAAAACGATGCCCCTGTTAACGTCTTTCCACCACTTTCTCATGCCAAATCCTCCGATAAAAGTTAGGTATATTTTATCACATGAAAATCGGATAGAAAGTGACAGAGCTGTAATAAGAAAATATGTCGAAAATGTAAATAGTTTCAAGGCTTTTCCAGTTCCGGAAAAGTCAATTATTCATCTGCCTGCCAATCACCATGAGCTCAAAAAGCCTGAAATATGGGCATCTTTGTAATCTGTGTGTAATGTGCTGTAATACGCACGTAACGTTTTGTGCAACGTGCATAAATCTAGAAGATGTTTTGCGCATTTCGTGATGAAAAGTGTTGACAAACATCTAATACATGATATACTGAAACTAGCTCCAGGGAATGCGGGTTCACACCAAGTTCTAATCGGAGAGCCGCCAGCTACAGAAGCACAAGGCGAGGCTGAGAAAAACAGAAAGACCAGAGAGTGGTCAGGAAACGAAGATGGATATACCCGGGATCGGATCCAGTGAGGTTCGAGTGGTAAGGAAGTCGGAGCCGGTAGAGCCATAGCAGAAGCAGTTGGAAAGCGAGCAGCGATTGACGGTACGCGATGGCGGACACAAGTCGCAGGTCAGGTTGAAGACCATGGTTTCAGATCCGGGCGTTCGCCGCTTGAGGTGGCAGGCCGGAGACAGGGACCCAGGCGAAATGACAGGAGACGGGTCATAACTGAGTAAGTTGCGATGCCGGTTCGACAGGGATGCAGTGACACGGGGTCATTGCCGGATGGATGGATCGGATAGTGATGGAAAAGAGGCCGCGTAGAACATATCATTTCGGGTCGGACTGGTTGGAAAGGAGCTTCGGTAAGAGGCTTTGAGTAATTCCAAGATGAGGGTGTTCGGCAGGATTGGAAAGGTTCGCAGATAATAAAGGGCGACCGAAGGAAATGGATGGAAAGTTGGTTCGCTGGAGCTTTTATTTGTCCTCATTTTACGTGCGCGGAGATCCTTCAGGGTCTCCGTTTTCTTTAGTGCTCCATCTCAGCGATAAAGGGAAGGTTCCTTCCGTATTCTCCGGAATCCATGCCGTATCCGATCAGCCAGGAACGGTCGACCTCGAAACCGTAATACTTGACGGGGAGATCGATGAGCTGGCGCTCAGGGTTGTAAAGCAGCGTACAGACCTCTATGGAGGCCGGACGTCTGTTTTCCAGAGTTTGTAAAAGATATGCGGTGGTAAGACCTGTACGAATGATATCTTCCACGACGATCACGTGCTTTCCGGTGATGTTGATGTCGAGATCTTTTGTGATCCTGACGATGCCTGTGCTGCTGGTGGTGTCCGGGATACTGCCGATAGCGATCATGTCCATCTGCATGGGAAGATCGATCGCTCTTGCCAGGTCAGTGCAAAAGAAGAGGGATCCTTTGAGGACACCGAGAAGTACGATCTCCTGACCTTCATAGTCCGACGTGATCTGCTTGCCGAGTTCCTGAATCCTTTCGCTAAGCTGCTGCTGCGTATAGATGATCTTTTTATATGAGATCTTATTCAATCTGATCCCTCGCTTCCTCGCCGGTATCCTGCGGACTAAAGCTCTTGAGGCGTTCTGCCAGCTCGAGGAAATCCTTCTTATAGACGATCTTGATATTGGTCCCCGGATACAGTTCTTTTACTTTTTTCAGTTTTTTATTCTTCTTCGTAACGTATTTCTGGTTCATCGTCGTTAATTCAAGATAGGTATCGAAACGCGTCAGATAGAAATCCGGACTGAATGCCAGCGTGACGTTGCCTTCGCTGTCCCACTCAACGGGGAAAGTCTTCGGCTCATATTTCCAATCGATATGATACATATCGAGGATCTTCGCAAATTCCGCTTCGGATGGATTCTTAAATACAGGCGTCTCGCTCTGATGATCCATCGATCCCTCGGTGCGGGACTCGGTCTTGATACGGGCGCGTAGCTCGTGCTCGCGGAAAGCGGCCAGGATCGAAGCCACACATTCGTCCACGGTCAGATGGTCGGTGTTCAGTATCAGATGATAAAGTGAAAGATCCGACAGGTCTTTCCCGAAGACGTGAGAAACAAATCGCTTATGCTTTCTGTCCGTGGATGCTAAAAGAGCTTCGGAAGCTTCGCTTAAAAGGTGATAGTGCTTCTCGATACGGGTAAGTCTTGTGGAGTCAGATGCTACGATACGTACATGCAGCGCGTCGTCACTTTCCGATAGAAGAAGCTGGGATCCGAATCCGAGAAGAACTGCAGAAGATTCTTTGGACATAGAAAGAAGAGAAGCATAAAGGACATCCTTGAAACTCTTTCCGTCCTTGTACTCGGACAGGTAAAACTTCGCACTCTCTGCAAGACGGGAACGCTGTTCCGGCTTGATATCAGGGAAGAACCGCTCCATCAGAAGATCACGCGTGATGAGCTCCCAGCCGAGTTTGCTGGAAAGGGCGGATGCGACCTCGTCACCCAGGCTGCCCATCTGTCGTGAAATCGTGATGACCGGCATATTCCTCGTTCTCCTTTACTTTTTCCGGCGGGTAAGCTTGCCGAAATCATTTACTACATACTGCTCGGCAAATGCCGGGTTGATCGCAGCGATCTCCTCATAAGAAGCTCTGCCGTCATTGACATATTCGTACGCGACGAGAGGATTGGTGCGGATCTTCTTTTGAAAATCCTTCTTCGCGATAGAAGCACCGGCTTTTTTTCCGAGGAAGAAATAAAAGAAGATAGCAAGCACGATACAAAGGATACCTGTCAGGACACTCGAAAGACCGAACTTCCCGGCCAAAACGAAGAAAACGATGGCGGCGATCGAAAGTCCGTAAGCGATAAGATCCATCAGGATCGCGAAAAAAGTAGCCTTGTGGGAATACTCGAAAGATGTATAGAAAAAGATCATTCTGCGGACCTCCTTAACTGATATTACTATTTTAGCACAAAGGTGTTTTTAAGACGCGTTTTTGTGCGTAAAAAAGACATTGAAATAGTTCCTGTTCTATGCGAAAATCTACCTACATTAGGAAAAAGACATTGGTAAGAAGGTCAAAATACAGATGCGTGAACATAAAGCCAAATTTTACCGTACTTTAGCATGGACACTGGTTATGTCGATCGCTTTCACCTGTGCGTGCAGTAAGAAAAAAGATAATTCGGAAACAACTTCTTCGAAAGCGGAAGAGAGTTCATCCGAGACTTCCGATCCCGGTTCTGTACCGACCGGATCTGCCACCGCGAGCGAAACTTCCGAGAGCAGTTCGGAAAGTACCACGGATACTTCGTTCTCTGCCACTTCGGTTACTTCAGATACATCCTCCGGATCGATCACATCAGTACCCGGGACATTTGACACCGGCAAAGCGGACGATTATCTTTCTTCCGTGAAATTTGACGGCGTTGTACTGGTTTACGAGAATGACCATATCGTATATACACATGCGGCGGGAGATGCGGACAGGGACAAAGACATCCCCAATACGATGGATACGGTATTTGAGCTCGGTTCCATCACCAAACAGTTTACCGCGGTGGCGATCATGCAGCTGGTCGAACAGCAGAAAATCAGCCTCGAAGATACTCTTGATAAGTATATCCCCGAGTATAAGTATGCAAAAGACGTCACGATCCATCAGCTCCTGAATATGACATCCGGAATTCCGGATTACCTTTACTGCGGTGTTCTGGGATTCACTATGGATGACCTGAAGAATGTTTCCATTTCAAGCTTTTTCTCGCTTCAGTCCATGCTGGGAGAAGTCGCGACGACTCCTCTGGAGAAAGATGACCTGGTGAGACGTATTTCCGAATACGATCTGAACTTTACACCGGGTACGAAACTTGAGTATTCGAACACGAACTATTATTTCCTCGGAATGATCATCGAGAAGCTGAGCGGTCTTTCTTATGAAGACTATATTCATAAAAATATACTTGATCCTCTTGGCTTGAACGAACTCTATCCGGATATCAGACACCTTACTTCCAATGGAAGAACGGACTTTACACTCTTTCATTTTGATTTCCCGCATCAGCATGAGACGCTGAGTTATGCAGTCGGCGTAATGACCGGAACAGCGGAAGGCCTGCTCAAGTGGGAACAGAAGGTCATGGAGCATGCGCTTCTGACAGAAGAAAGCTGGAACAAGATCTTCGACGGCGGAACATTCGGCTACGGCTATGGCTGGTATATCTGGGGCGGATATATTGAGCACTCCGGAATGACGCTGGGGTATAACACGAATGTAAGAGTGGATCCCGAGACGGGAAAAGTCGTTATCGTTCTTTGCAATATCCAGTCGTTCACGGGAACACCAATCCGCCCTCTGGCTTCGGATGTTACCGCGGAGCTTTGGAACTATTTCGGATGATATTAAACGCGAGGAGTTTATATGAAGAAGGAAAATAAAACGAATGCCATGCGCATCCTGGATAAGGAAAAGATCCCTTACGAGCCGTTTTACTATGACTGCGACGAGTTTATCGACGGAGTACATATCGCGGATATGCTGGGCCAGCCGTATGAAAGTTCTTTTAAAACACTGGTCATGCAGGGGAAATCAAAGAATTACTTCGTATTCGTACTTCCGATCGCGGAAGAGGTCGATATGAAAAAAGCAGCCAGAGCGGTAGGGGAAAAGTCCCTGGAGATGGTGCATGTCAAGGATATCATGGCGGTTACCGGATATATTCGCGGAGGAGTGACCTCTATCGGAATGAAGAAAAAGTATCCGACTGTGATCGATGAAACGGCGCAGCTTTTTGATACGATCATCGTGAGCGGCGGCATGCTCGGCACCCAGATCCACCTGGCACCGGATGACCTTCAGAAAGCAGTACAGGGCCGGTTTGCCGATATACTGCTCGAACACTGACCCTGCCGGTTTTGTTTTCTTTTTCTATTGATTTATATTGCTGTGTGATACAGACGGGCATATGCGCCGTTCTTCTTTAGAAGTTCGTCGTGTGTGCCTTCTTCTTCGATGCCGTGTTCAGAGAGTACCAGGATGCGCTTGGCATTCTGGATCGTGGACAGACGGTGCGCGATGACCAGTGTGGTCCGGTCTTTGGCAAGTTCTTCCAGTGACTCCTGGATGACGCGCTCACTCTCGTTGTCGAGAGAAGAGGTCGCTTCATCAAAAATAAGGATCGGCGGGTTCTTCAGGAAAACACGCGCGATGGAAAGACGCTGCTTCTGTCCGCCGCTGAGCTTGATGCCTCTTTGTCCGATATCCGTATCGTAACCGTTCGGAAGCTCCATGATGAAATCATGGGCATTGGCGCGTTTGGCCGCATCTACCACTTCCTCGAAGGTCGCATCCGGCCGTCCGTATCGGATATTCTCCAGTACGGTTCCGGCGAAGAGATAGACATCCTGCTGTACGATACCGATCTGACGGCGCAGCGATTTCTGCGTGACAGAAGAAACATCTGTCCCGTCGATCTTGATCCGGCCTTGCTGAGGCTCGTAAAAGCGCGGGATCAGGCTGCAGATCGTGGTCTTTCCGACACCGGAATGACCGACCAGGGCTACATATTCGCCGGAATCCACATGCAGATTCAGTCCGGTGAAGACATTCGAGTTCTTCGACGAGGTGGTGTTATAGGCAAAGCTCACATCTTCAAAGTCGATATCTCCACGGACATCTTTCAGATCTTTGGCATCCGGAGCATCTTCAATATCCGGCTCGATGCAGATCATCTCATAGAAACGCTCGAATCCGGACATGCCATTTTGGAACTGCTCGGTAAAGCTGACAAGCTTTCGGATCGGCTCGGTGAAGTTGTTGACGTAAAGAAGAAAAGCGATCAGATCCTGAAGAGTCAGGCTGTTTCTCCCGATCATCCACGCGCCGACGGCGGCAACGGTGACGGTGATCAGTCCGGTGGAAGCCCAGAGGACTGCATGGTAGATCGCCATGTAGCGGTAGTTGTCTTTTTTGCTCATGAGGAAAAGATCGTTCCCTTCGGTGAACTTATGGATCTCCATATCTTCTCCGGTGAAGGACTTGACGACACGGATCCCCGAGAGACTGTCCTCCATGCGGGTGTTGATCTCGGCGATACGCTCACGGTTTTTCTTAAATGTGCGCTTCATCTTCCGGTTCAGAATCGAGGCGAACACGATCATGAAGGGGACCGGCACAAGGGCAACGATCGCCAGAGGAACATTGATCAGACATAAGATAACTAAAGAACCCAGAAGCTTGATAGCGGAGATCATGAGGTCTTCCGGACCGTGGTGGTATAGCTCTGTGATCTCGAAAAGGTCATTCGTTACGCGGGACATGAGAGATCCGACCTTCTGGTCGTCGTAGAAACGGAAAGACAGTTTCTGATAATGCGTGAAAAGCTCATTTCTCAGATCATATTCCATCCTGGCGCCGACCATATGGCCGACATATGCGATGAAGTAATTACAGAAGAACTCGATCAGGAGAAGAAGGAGCATTAGTGCAAAGAGCCAGGCGATCGTCTGTCCTGCATGGGCAAAGCCGTCCGAAAGGACCGTTCCGGTGATGTAGCGGATGATCAGAGGAATAACAAGTGATGTGGCAGCTCCGATCAACGCGAAGCACATGTCCGCGATAAAGCCTTTCATATACGGGCGGTAGTAGGATAAGAACTTACGCCATTTTGCGCTCAAGAAAGCTCGCCTTCTTTCTTTCGGATCTTTAAATATGTCTTAAGATATGAGGTATTCTAGCAGATTCATAATTGACTTTCCAGCGGAAAATACGCAATAATATTAGCGGTATAAAATCTTACTGTGAGGTGACCTTTATGGCAGCGGAAAAAGTACTTTTTGATACGACAAAAGACGGAAGAGCCGTCAATGAATATGTGATTACAAGACCGAACGGAGAGAGCTTCTCCATTATCGATTACGGCGCACTGATCCACACGCTGAAAGTGCTCGATAAGGATGGAAAAATCGACGATGTAATACTCGGTTTTGATACGATCGCTGCCTATCAGGCATCCGGCTCCGGTCACGGATCGATCATCGGACGTACCGCGAACCGAATCAAGGGCGGTGCTTTTACCATCGACGGCGTGGACTATCAGCTGCCGAAGAATGAGGGCGAGAATAACCTTCACGGCGGACCGGGCAACTTCCAGAACAGCTTCTGGGAAGGAAAGATCGTAAGCCGCGACGAAGCGGAGACATTTATCGGGGATCTTAAGATCAAGAATAACTGGACGATCGAGACGGAAGGCGTGCTGATGTCTTTCCTTCTGGCAGACGGCGTCTGCGGAGTTCCCGGCAACATGGATATGAAAGTCCTCTATACCTGGGCGACGGACGGAACTCTCATCATTACATACCGCGCGGTTTCCGATAAGAAAACGATCTTCGCGCCGACGAACCACTCCTACTTTAATATCGACGGCCAGGCGGCCGGAAGGATCGGCGAGCAGCTCCTGTGGATCGATGCGGATCAGGTGACCGAAAAGGATATGGATAATGTACCGAATGGTAAGTTTATCGATGTTGCCGGCACCGAGTTTGATTTCAGGACTCCCTGCGCGACGGAAAAAGTACTTGTGGAGACGTCTTCCAACCCGCAGCTCAACTGCAGCCGCGGCGCTGACTCGAACTATGTACTGAAGACGACACAGGATCAGGTTTCTCTGGTTGCATCTGTTGAATCGGCTAGAAGCGGCAGAAA
>DFFH01000006.1 GCA_002368805.1 Mageeibacillus sp. UBA3781
AGTTTTACACTCTGCACATTTTCTTGCGTTCAATCTTATTGGGGTTGCACATTAAACAAAGTGTAACCATCTCTATGTTTTTTACGCTAATGAAAGTAGATGTATATTATGCGATTCTTTGAACGAATCGTGCTATTCTATGAACAAAAATAGCTATGTGTATTTCTTGAAGGGAGTTTGTCGATGCAAGACAATGAAATCGTAGATCTGTTTATATCAAGGGACGAATCAGCGATATCATTCGTACAGGAGAAATACGGGAAGAGGATTTTTACTCTTGCGTATGGAATTTTGCATGATGCGGAAGCTTCCAAAGAAATCGAAAATGACACCTATTTCCAAGCTTGGAATCTTATTCCTCCTCATGAACCTCGATCTTATCTATTCCCATTTCTTGGTCGAATTGCTAGACACTTAGCTATCGATAGACTACGGATACAGAAAGCAATGCGAAGATCTGCTGAGATATGTGAACTAACTGATGAAATTTCCGACTGCTATTCATCCGAAAACCTTGCAATTCAGAATCTTAGTGAAAGTGTATTACTTGAAGCGATAAATGATTTTCTTAGAAAAAGCAATAAAACTCATATGCGAATCTTTGTGAGAAGGTACTGGTTTTTTGATTCTATTCAAGATATTAGTCATAAGTTCAACATTTCAGAAAGTAATGTTAAACAGATTCTTTTCCGAATGAGAAAAAAACTACATAAAGAGTTAGAAAAGAGAGGGTTGACACCATGAAGAATGAAGAATTCTTAGAATTGATAGGAAAGATAGATTCAAAATACATCGAAGATTCTGTTAACATCCAGCCAAACGCATTCAATAGTCACTCATTAAGGAGAATAATAATGCCAGCATTAGCGGCAAGTTTGATACTAATTGGAGGCATATTAGCAGTCTTGAAATTACATTCTTTTCAACATTCAAGACCCGATGTTAACGAAATTTTACAAAGCAGTCAATCTTTATATATTAGCATATCCATAGTTTCCGAAAAAAAACCAATTTCATCAAAATCTACGACAGATCAAGATGAAATATATACAGCATACGCAGATCATTCATACTCATTGAACAATACTCTTCACTGTATATATGTTGATCCAGATTATCAGACAAATGTCTCAACAAAATATAATTGGACACTTGATTTTTCATTGGACAACAACACCTTTATCGGCAACTATAGCCAAATCTCGTTAAATGATACAAAAGATGCGTATAATGCCACTAACATCAGTGTAGAAGGAACTCTACGGCATTCGTTTTCTCGAATAAACGACTACAGTTTTCAGGCGAATGTAGACCAAGCAAATCTCCATTTTTACAACTGCGAATTCGATGCAGATTCTATCGCCGACTCAGATCTGCCCATTCGATTTATCTATACAAATCATATGAGAGCCTTCGAACATCCGGACACATTAGTTGTATTTCTCCCAAACACCCCCAAAGATTCCCTGCCAGACTGCAAAAATTCCGATTGGATCTGCAATTATATGGAATCCGAATCAAAGTACACCTTATGTTTTCTCCTCTACAATATGGAAGATAATGTCATGTATCTCGTCGACACCGAAAACCCAACACGCCGAACATAGGCCGGTCAGATATCTACGTCAAACGACTCGTTGGCACGCAGGAACTCGGAATCATCCTCCTGGACAAAGTAGTAGCATCCATCCAGATCATACGTATATTTATAGTACTCGATCACCAGATACTCCTTGCCGTCGATCATAGTGGTCGGGAATGTGTTTCCATCGCAGTTCGGTCCTTCGCCCGCCAGCAGACAGATCGTACCATTAAACTCCGGCATGTCATCCTCATATGGAACGACTACGAAGATCTTTTCATCGAGAGAATCATAATATGGCATGGACGGAGCGCCGAAATCCGAATATGTTGCTGAATTATCATAGATTTCAATCGGGAATGTCCTTCCTTCAAATGTTCCCGTCTTATTCTCCGGATCGATCTTGAGGAATCGCGGATCATAGGATGAACAGAAAACCTGCGAAATATGGATCGTGATTGAATCCGGGTCCTTGTAGGAGATCGAAGGCAGAATATCGCACTGCATTTTCTTTCCTGTTGTTTCATCCATGTAATCATAGCCTGTCATTCTGGATCCGTATGCCTGGAATTCATCCGAAATGATATTCCCATCCTGATCAGTAATATAAAGATCACTTGTATAGAACTTCATATTCTCTCCATACGGCCATTCATAGAAGACCTTCGTCATGGAGCCGGCCGCCTGGATCTCAGTAAAATGGTAGGTCAGGCCGCAGGCGGTGATCGTCTCATCGAGTGGGATGTGGATCGCGGGTGTGGGTTCCACATCATGGAATTCGAAGCTGAACGAATCGATGGGGACCATGTCATACGAGTCAGCCTGCGGGTCACTCACGTTGAACTGAACTTTAAAATCCGTGCATGGGCGTTTCCAGTACAGTTCCGTAAACTGAAACTTTCCGACCATGTCAAAATAATCCATCGAGCAGAATGTATTCTCATACAAATCTTCTCCGGTATTCAGGTCAATGACACGTATCTCAGTTATGTAAAAGTAGCTGTCGGAACTTGTTTCAAGTTTAGTATCCAGTTTCAGACAGAGAACCAGAGCAAGTTCATCCGCATAGAAGGAATCGACCGTACACTTCATCTGACCGGTAGTGCCGGAATCCTCCATTTCAACCGGAATCAAGGCGTCCTCTTCAAAAACACCCGCCAGATTTTTGTTATGCCGCATGGCCTTCTTAATATCTGACCGTACGACCAGATTTCTGCTCAGAGTTCCGATGACCGGAACATCAGAAAAGGCGCGGGCTACGGCAACCGAGCTGTTTACCGCGATAAACAGCGCCAGGAACAGCGTCACTAAAACACCGGCAAAGGACTTGCCGACAACTCCGATCGTGTGGATCCTCTTTCTCTTTTTTGCACGGCGACGGATCCTATCCATATTCATCGTTTCCGGAAGATCCTTCGCTTCCGCCGACATTGCCAGGATCTCCTTTTCAATATCTATCATAGTTCACCTCCAAGTTCGATCCGAAGCAGGTCAAGTGCTTTTCGAACACGGGTACCGACCGTTCCCATCGGGATCTTCAGGATATCCGCGATATCCTTCGTCGAGCAATCGGCATAATACTTCAGTGTAATGATCCTCCGCAGATCCTCCGGAAGAGCAGCGATTGCTTCCTTCAGTTCCAGCCGGTCCAGCGCCGGCTCTGAAGAGGGTTCATGCTCGACGATATACTCCTCGAAACTTCTGTGTTTCTTGGTCTTCTTATAGGCCGTCGCACAGACATTCATGAGGATGCGGATCATCCACGTCTCGAAAAACTTCGGTTCCTTCAGAGTATGTTTCTTCAGGTAACCGCGGTACACGGCATCATCCACCATATCGACAGCCATACTCTCACTGGAAAAGTAAGAATATGCTATCGAATACATTTTTTGCTGGATCTTCTCGACCCGTCCGAAAAACTCCTCGTCCTTCATACCAACCTCTCTTCGCCCCCCAAGAAAGAGGGACTTTAGGATCCTCACTATTTAGACAACAGATGGTGCCTCATTTTTTCGATGGAGATGAAAAATTATGTCACTTTTTTCATAATATCGGCCATCCAGCCTTCCCGTCAATGAAAACGCCCGTGGAACAGTGCTTTTGAGACATAAAAAAACATCTGTTTCTGAAACATGGGAAAAAGATTCGGAAATTTTTGCCTTCATGAGAGGAAAGATGCTTGCACATGGTTGATAAATGTGTTATCATCTTGTCTGCGCGTAATTTAGGTCGCGTATCAGAAGCACATAGGAGGTGTTTACATGGCAAAGTGTGAGATCTGTCAGAAAGATACTCATTTCGGCAGAAAGATCAGCATCACGCGTTCACAGGTTTCCCGTCGTGCGTTGACACAGCAGCAGCCGAACGTTCGTAACGTTAAGGTCGTTGTTGATGGCACCCCTAAGACTATGCATGTTTGTACGCGTTGCCTTCGTTCCGGCGCTGTAGAAAGAGCGTAAGTTCTTCTTCCGGATAAGATCTATCAGATGAAAATGATCCCGCTTCTTCATATGAGGAAAGCGGGTTTTTTCATTTGTTGGTAGAGAGGATCCTGTTCTCGACGCTCAAACAGTTTGCTTACGCAAAACTCGCGTCTCAAAGAGGATCCTCTCTTCTCATCCAAATGAAGAATCCCATTTTCAGCATGATGTATACCGCGCGTTGATGATTTGTCCCGGCAGTTTAAACTCGCGCACACTAATGTCTCTTCGTATATAATGGAAGGGAGTTTATTCTAAGGAGAGCTTTTATGAAAAACCCTGTTATTGAGACTGAGAGACTGATCCTGCGGCCGCTGACGATGGATGATGCGCAGACCGCTTTTGATACCTGGGCGTCGGACCCGGAAGTCGCGAAATATATGCGTTACTATGCGCACAAGAACGTGGACACCACAAGAGAATGGCTGAAGTCAGTCGTCGCCAATGAAAACAGCGACACGGATTATGACTGGGGGTTCGTTCTGAAGGAGACCGGAAAGCTTATCGGCTCCGGCGGCATCTACTATGACGATGCGGACGGCATGTTCGAGATCGGATACAACTTCGCCAAAGCCCAGTGGGGCAAGGGCCTTGCAACCGAAGCGGCCGGCGCGATGCTCGACTTCGGAAGAAACACCCTGCACCAGACGCAGTTCCGCGGCCGCCACGACATAAGAAACACCGCTTCCGGCAATGTCATGAAGAAGCTGGGATTCGTCTACGAGGGCGAGTGCCTCGACCATATGCTCGAAGACGGCGCCGAGAGGACCGTCTCCATGTACCGCTTAAGTACTCCCGGGAAGCCGGAAAACTTCAGGCTTCATAACGGCATCGAGATCCCGCCGGTCGGGTTCGGCACATACAAGTCCACTCTCCAGGATGGAAAAACACCGATCCTCAAGGCACTTGAGCTCGGCTACCGCTACCTCGATACCGCATCTTTCTATAAGAATGAAGAAGTGATCGGCGAGGCGCTCGCCGAGTGCGGCATCCCCAGAAAAGATATCTTCCTCGCCACCAAGATGTGGCCGACCGAGATGGGCTATACCGAGACAAAAGAAGCCTTTGCACGTTCCTGTGAGAAACTGCGCACCGACTATATCGACCTGTATCTGATCCACTGGCCGAAGCTGAATCCACAGGATCTTCAGTGGAGACAGAAGATCCGCGACACATGGCGCGCCATGGAGGAGCTCTATAAGGAGGGCAAGTGCCGCGCGATCGGTGTTTGCAACTTCCTGCCGCATCATCTTCAGGTGATCCTTGATGACTGTGAGATCGTCCCGATGGTCGATCAGCTCGAGCTGCATGTCGGCTATCTGCAGCAGTACACGCTGGACTTCTGCCGCGCGCACAATATCCTTCCGCAGGCATGGAGCCCCTTAGGAAGAATGTATTTCTCGGAAGAGCCATGCCTTCAGAAGATGGCGAAGCAGTATGGACGTCCTGTGTCCCAGCTGCTCCTTCGTTTCCTCAATCAGTCGGGGATCCAGATCATCCCGAAGAGCACGCACGAAGACAGAATGAAGGATAACATGGACATCTTCGGATTTACGATCAACGAAGAAGACATGCACTTCCTATCCGTCCTTCCGCAGATCTTCTTCTCGAAGGAATTCCCGGACTGGGCAGAACGAGGCTAAGGCCGCCCCTTTTTCCCGCCCTTCTGTGCCAAAAGTGCAAAAACTGTGCTTTTCAAACAAATTTGCGCGTCAAAAGGCACTTTTTGAAGTATAGTAGAAATATGTATACGCAAGGGGGCGGATATGTTTTCAGTTTTCTCACATACAAGCAGTAGGAGTCTGAAGATCATTATTGTCGGTAACGGAAAAGTCGGTCATACGCTGGTCGAGCAACTGAGTAAAGAGGGCAATAATATTACGGTCATTGAGAAGGATGCATCTGTCATCGCGGACCTTGATTCTCAATTTGACATCATCACCATCAAGGGAAATGGTGCCAGTTATAATACTCTAAAAGAAGCCGGCGTAGAGGAGGCTGATCTGGTGATCGCCGTGACAGGCTCGGATGAACTGAATCTTCTCTGCTGCACGATTGCCAAGCAATTCAGCAAATGTGCGGCGATCGCACGTGTCCGTACCCCCGACTATAGTCAGGAGACCGCTTATCTTCGAGACAAGCTCGGTCTGGCCATGATCATCAATCCGGAACTGGAATCCGCTCGGGAGATGGCCCGGATCCTCTATCTTCCTACTGCCCTGCAGGTCAATACTTTTGCCCACGGGCAGGCGGAGATGATTAAGTTTAAGATCCCGGAAGGAAACCTTCTGGATAAGACAACGATTGCCGAACTCGGAAAGAAGATCAGCTATAAGATCCTGATCTGCGGTGTCGAACGAGATGGAGAAGTATCTATCCCTTCCGGTGCTTTTTGCTTACAGGCAGACGATACGATCTACTTTGCTGCCAAGCGCGACGAAGCCAGAAAATTTCTCAAGGCGATCGGTGTTTTTACCAAGCAGGTCCGAAATGCCATGATCGTCGGAGGGAGTCTTTCCTCTTACTATCTGGCAAATGAGCTCCTTCACACAGGAATCGATGTGCATATTCTGGAATCATCTCCGAAACGTTGCGATGAGCTTGCAGCCCTTCTTCCGGATGCGGTCATCATTAATGCGGATGCCTCGAACCAGGCAGATCTTCTGAGTGCCGGGATCAAAGAGATGGAGGCCTTTGTCCCGCTGACCGGTATCGACGAGGAGAATATCCTCCTGACACTCTTTGCCAAGAGTGTATCCAAAGCGAAGGTCATTACCAAAATCGGACGCATCAATTTCTCGGATGTGATCAACGATCTGGATCTGGGCTCAGTGATCTACCCGAAGCTCATCACCTCCGAGGCGATCATCGCCTATGCCCGCGCACTCCGCGCCTCCAGAAGCAGCGAGATCGAGATCCTCTACCATCTCTTCGATTCCCGTGCAGAGGCGATCGAATTCCGTATCAAAGAGTCTTCTCCCGTTGTCGGAAAAGCACTGAAAGACCTTTCTTTGAAGTCCAATCTTCTGATCGCGTTTATCAACCGGCGCGGCAAAATCATCATTCCTTCCGGAACCGATACGATCGAGGTCGGAGATACGGTCATGATCGTGACGACCCACACCGGACTGAACGAGATCCGTGATATCCTGAAGTAAGGAGAGCTCCCGCATGAATGTTTACATGGTCTTTTATATTCTCGGCCACGTACTCCGCATCGAGGGAGTACTTATGCTCCTTCCTTCTCTTGTAGGCTGGATCTACGGCGAAGATCAGGGACTGGTCTTCCTGATCATGGCTATCTCCCTGTTCGTCCTCGGCTTCATGCTATCTTTCAAAAAACCGAAAGACTCTACCTTCTACCTGAAAGAAGGATGTGTCATCACAGCACTGTCATGGATCGTGATGAGTTTCTTTGGTGCCCTCCCCTTCTATATCTCCGGCGAGATCCCCTCGATGCTGGACGCTTTTTTCGAAACTGTTTCCGGCTTTACGACGACCGGCGCAAGTATCCTTTCCGATGTCGAGAGCCTCTGCCATGCGACACAGTTCTGGAGATGCTTCACACACTGGATCGGCGGTATGGGCGTGCTGGTGTTCCTCCTGGCGATCATCCCGATGAGCGGCGGATCAAACATCAACCTGATGCGCGCCGAGAGCCCCGGGCCTTCTGTCGGGAAGCTGGTGCCGAAGCTCCGCCAGTCTGCTGCTCTTCTCTATCTGATCTATTTTTTCCTCACTTCCTTGGAAGTGCTCTTTCTCGTCTGCGGCAAGATGCCTGTCTTCGAGAGCATGTGCACTTCTTTCGGAACAGCAGGAACCGGCGGTTTTGGCGTTTATCGCGATAGTCTTGCGGGGCAGACGCCATATATCCAGTGGGTCACTTCGATCTTCATGATTCTCTTCGGCGTGAACTTCAATTTCTACTTTTTCCTTTTATACCGTCATCTACGCAAGGCCGTAAAGATGACAGAAGTGCGTGCCTACTTCGTCATCATCATCGTCAGCACGCTCGTCATCGCGGCGAACATCTATCATCAGGTATCGAGCGTCAGTGCCGCGATCCGTCACTCCGGATTTCAGGTTGCCTCCATCATCACGACCACCGGATTTGCTTCAACTGACTTTAATATGTGGCCGGAGCCGAGCCGGGTCATACTGGTCGTGCTGATGTTCATCGGTGCCTGTGCCGGAAGTACCGGCGGTGGTATCAAAGTGTCGCGTTTCATCATCCTGATCAAGTCCATCGGTAAAGAACTGAAGTCGTATGTCTATCCGAAATCCGTCTCGAAGATATCGATCGACGGAAGCCCTGTCGAGCACGAGATCGTCCGATCGGTAAATGTGTACTTCATAACTTTCTTCATTCTCTTTACAGCTTCTGTATTTGTCGTCTCCTTCGACAATAAGGGTCTGATCACTTCCTTTACCGCGGTCGCCGCAACAATCAATAATATCGGTCCGGGACTCGAGTTCGCAGGTCCGACACAGAATTACGCGAGTTTCTCCGCTCCCGCGAAGTTCACCATGATCTTCGATATGCTCGCGGGAAGACTGGAGCTTTTCCCGATGCTGATGCTCTTTAATCCGAAACTTTATGTCTCAAAACCTCTTTTCTCCCACAAGTCCAAGTGATCTTTTTGCACTGCATTTCACATGAAAATGATCTTTCAGTGGTGATTCCTTCTCTTTTGTGATATCCTCGATAGAGAAAAAGAAGAGAAATGCGGTTTCGCGCCTGAGGTGGATCAAGCCCGCGCCTTATAGGTCATGGCATCATGGCCGGTCTTTCAGGCGGCCGGTGCGGGTACAGACCCGGTAAAACAAGCATGCTTGTTTCAAAGCTGTTTCTCTTCTTTTTTGCATTTTCGAAAGGGTTTTTCAACTATGCAGGGCATCTTAGGACTTCTGGATACTAAAGAGACGTGGGAAGAGTTTCTCGGATATAAGCTCTCCAACCGCTATCTTTCCAGGAAAGAAAAGTCGGAAGTATCTTCCTATGTGGAGGAGAAACGCTATCTTTCCGTCTCTGCAGGATTCCCTGAAAAACCATATCTCCTCGATCTTCCGATGCGCCGCGATATCAATAAGAGCGGGACATCCAGGAAGCGGACGGTCTTCACTTTCTCCGACGACGAGAATATGTATCTTAAGGCCTTAGGGTATCTTCTTTACCGTTACGACGGCAAACTCTCGCCCCGCTGTTATTCCTTCCGCCGCTCGGTCAGCGCCAGAGACGCCATCTTCGACATTCTCTCGCAGAAGGACCGCGATTCGCTCTACTGCTTCAAGGCGGATATCAGCAACTACTTTAATTCGATCCCCGCAGAATCTCTCGTTAATGTCCTGAAGGAAGTCATCACGGACGATCCGGACCTTCTTCACTTTCTTTCGGTCATTCTCCTTTGTGGCAAAAGCACTCTTCCCGATGGTACTGTCTCGCTTTCTCCACGCGGTGCTATGGCCGGGACTCCGGTCTCGCCTTTTTTCGCCAACGTGTATCTTCTTTCCATGGACCGCTATTTCGAAGAGATCGGCGCTTCTTACTTCCGTTACTCGGATGACATCCTGATCTTTGCAAAGACCCGCGAGGAACTGGATGCGAGGATCTCCGACTTTTACAGACATATAGAAGGAAAGGGGCTGTCCGTCAACCCGAAGAAAGTCTCGGTCAGTTCTCCCGGAGATGCGTGGGAATTCCTGGGTTTCTGTTATAAAGACGGGCAGGTGGATATATCCGAAGTCACGAAGAATAAACTGAAAGGAAAGATCCGAAGGAAGGCAAAGGCGCTTCTCCGCTGGAAAACGAAGACCGGCGCCGAGTACGAGCGCGCCGCCAGGGCTCTCATACGCACATTTAATAAGAAACTCTATAACGAAGAAAATGATGACCTGTTTACCTGGTGCCGGTGGTTTTTCCCGGTGATCACGACAGATAAGAGTCTTCGGGAACTGGACCGGTATCTGCTGGAATATGTCCGTTATCTGTACTCCGGCCGCCACTACAAGGGGAACTTCAGGATCACCTACGATGACATAAAAAAGATGGGATTTCGTAGTCTCGTCCACGAATACTACATTTCCCGCGATGCAGGAGAAAGTGGAGACAGCTGACTTATCTCCTCGAGGTATCAGGCGAATACTCTTCGTACTGTAATGATCCTTTTTACCAGATCGGAATCCGCATTAAACTTGGTAAGTCTGATCGATGTGCCTGCCGAGGAGCGCATCAGAAGAACACCGGTATCTGTACAGATCGCCGCCTCATACGGTTCTTTGCTTCCGGGCTTATAAGGATCGGATAGAAACACGATATCTCCCGGGATGATACTGTCGATCAGAAGTGCACCGGTTACCGCATCGTATTCGAGTCTTACTTCTGTACCGCAATTGATCTGATCCTTCAGTTCACGGGGGATCGGAATACCGTTAACGCATGCGGAGACGTATGCGAGGCCCTCTATACAGATGCCTCTTTTCGTGACACCGCCTTCCAGGTATGTGGCATTGACCATGGTCAGCGCGGAGCTGACGAAGTAACGCACTCCGACGACGTCTGTATTCTTTTTTACATCGAGCTCGATAACACCGCTGCTGCTGATCCAGCCGTTCTGTCCGTTCGGCAGCTGAACCTGATATACGCCGTCACGCTTAACATCCGCGTAAAGGACAGTATTCATGGTCACTTCAGAGATCAGGGTACCGTTACTGGCATGCGACATGACTCGCTTACTGATATCCGCGATGACGATCTTATAAAGATGGAGTTCCGGCTCACAGGAAGACATATCCGTGTTCAGTTCATCGCCCTTTACATATCCCACGATATTATCCATCGTACGGATCAGAACATAACCGTTCTTACAATCATCACTTAAGAAGTGGACAGGCTCATTCATAAGGACCTGCGTGATCCTTTTTGACGTGATATCATCCTGCGACATTACAGAGCTGGCACTGACCTTCACTACCCGATATGTATCGTCATAGATCAGGACAGGGTCCTTTTCGACGAAGAGTGCGATATCCGTGTTCTTAAAGAATCCCGGAAGGATCCTCGGCAGAAGAAGAAATACGAAGAACATGATGCCGCAGAAGATCGCCGCTGCCAGTGCCAGTCTCGGCCAGCGCCTGTCAGAGCCCTTCGATACATTGGAATCCGCTTTATCCAGAGACCAGACATGCGCCAGATCCTCCGCCTTTCCGTATTCGCCTTCCGGCTCGATAAAGGGGCTCTTGCTCTTTACGCTGTCGTCTTTCTTCTTTCTTCTAAAGGCAGAAGACATCTTCAGTTTTAGTTGTTTGAACCATCTGGATTCCTGCTTCATGCTTCACCTTCTGCTTTTTCCCATTCGATACAGCAGAAAGCGACTGCCATACCTTCATCGTGAGAGATGGAGATACTGATGGATCTTCCCTGATATCTCTCATATACTTCTTTCGCCCGTCCGGACAAAAGGACATACGGAGCGCCGTTTTCTTTTGCCAGGATCTTCATGTCCGTCATCGCGACACCTTCTCCGCCGATCCCGGTGCCCAGTGCTTTTGAAACAGCTTCTTTCGCGGCGAAACGTCCGGCAAGAAATTCAGTCTTCCGCTTGTCGTTCCTCGGAATGATCGCCCTTTCCTCCTCGGAAAGCACCCGCCTCCAGAAGGCTTCTCCGCTTCTTGCACATGCTTCTTCCACGCGCCGGATCGAGACGATATCCACACCATTAGCGATCATGGGCGTTTCCCTCCGGTAGAAAAGTGGAATTTCAGGAAGTTTCTGTCGATGCGGTCAAATACTCTGCCGCGGTAGCGATCTTTCAGCGTCTCCATATCGAGGTTCGTCGTAATGACCGTCGTCTTTCCTGCCAGTTCTCTCATGTCGAGGATATTGAGCAGATCCGCCTCGGAATTGGCCGTTCTCGGCTCGATCCCCAGGTCATCGAGGACCAGAAGATCTGCATCGGTAAGATACGAGACCTTCTTCTCGATCATCCGTTCTTTCTGCGCCGGAGTATAGAAAGACTGGATCATCTTTCTATGTTCCATCAGAAGTTCCTGCGCCTCGGCGATACGGACCACTAAAGAGAATCTGCCCTGCATGGCATATTGCCGCGCGATGGCTACCGCTGTAAAGGTCTTTCCTTTTCCGGATGCCCCGTAGAAGACCGCATTCGGAACCTTCTCCTTCTCAGCCAGAAGACGGAGCTTCGTATAGGTCCCCAGCATCACAGGATCCGAAGAGAAGAACTCCTCTGATCCTTTCTCAAATGAATAATCCGGATATCTATCCACGCCGGAACGCGAGAGCATCACAGGCGCAAGAAGACTTCTCATACACTCACAGAGCATCTCTGTCTTCGTTCCGTCTTTTCCGGTCACGTGGACATATCCCGTATCGCCGCACTTTTTGCAGTAGGGCTCAGCTTCAAAATCCTCTGCGGAGATCCCGCATTTCATAAGGATATCTTCTTTTTTCCTCTGAAGTTTTCTCAGTTCCGAAGAAAGATCGTCGCTGTTTTTTCCATCGAGAGAATTCAAAAGTATCTGCCCGGATATCTCGGAGATCTGCTCTTCGATCTTCTGAAGCTGCGGATGCTCCTTCAGGATCAGCTCATTTTTCTGCTGCCTCAGGATCTCGCTTCGGATCCTTCTGTTTTCCAGGATGGATCTCACATCCTCAAATACACTATCCATGGGCATCTCCTTATTCGTCTTTCAGAAGATCATCGAGAAGCTCCAGGGATTCCTGTTCCTTCTTCTCCAGATGATCCTTGGAATATTCATTTTCCATAATGGACGGCTCATAAGCGGAAGAAGGCGCAGCATACTTTCTTTCCTGGTATGCTTCCTTATTCTTTTTCTTGCTCTCCGCTTCAAACTGCTTCGCTTTGGTCACAGAGGCCACACCGTTTTCCTTCCAGAGCATGAGTCTCTCATCGACCTGGGAAAGCGTGATCGAGCCCATAAACTTATGGAGCACCTCATAGGCATACCGTACGATCGGTTCTTCCCAGCAGTCGGTATTGGCCCACTTCTCGATGATCTGAAGATCCGGGCCATCCAGTCTCTTTCTGAAGAGCTCACCGCAGAACTCGGTCATCGCCTGCGTTCTGTCCGCCGCCTTCTTCTTCATCTCATAGTCTTTCGCTTCGTCCACAGTATGGATGTTATGTGAGAACCATTCCTGAAGGATCTCATCCATCTGCTTCATCGAGACTATCTCGATATCCTTGTCCTTACGAAGATATGTATAAAGGAACGCCGGGACATCGGGCTCCATCTTATAGGTCAGCATCCATGTGCGGATATATTCCAGATCGACATCGTCGAGTGCTTTTCGACGCTTCTTACCGAGCGAATCCCTGCACTCTTCGACCTTCCTGTCCTCTCCAAGCACCTTCTCGAGGTCCTTTTCCGAGTGGACTCCGCGGTTACACCATTTCTCACGAAGCTCCTCCGCAGGACGTGTATTCTTCCCGAAGAGTTTTCTTCTTTCCTGAAGATTGGTAAACAGCGCATAGATCACGTTCTGATCGAGCTTAAAGACCGAGCTGCTCTCATCGATAAAACGGTACCAGATATAGCCCATGCGGCCGGCAAAGAAGGTATCCGCGATACTTGCAGACAGGCGGGTCGTCGCCGGATCTCTGTGCTGCGGCGGCATCTCAAGACCGTTATTCTCTTTGGAATCGATATACCGGTCGACTTCTCTGGCTTTGATGTCTACTAAAAGGAGTGTTCCGTCCTCCGACTGTTCCAGAAGACCGGCTGAAGTCAGATAGAAGAGCTGCTCTTCTACCTCTGCCTGTGTGAAACCGAGTTTTTTGGAGATCGTTTTGACGTCCATCTTCCCGAAGGATCCCCGGTTCATGAGAAGCATCAGGTAGATGCGGATCGAGGAT
>DFFH01000125.1 GCA_002368805.1 Mageeibacillus sp. UBA3781
AGTATGGTATTCTTATATACCACGGTTTTGCCAAAGTATCAAATTGGCCGCCAGCTATTTTCGCTTCATAAGAATCAAGGATTTTTTGTACGATGCAAATCGGTATTATAGCAGTAATTGTCGCAAATAGCGGATAGAACATATTCTGCGTATATATCATAATGCTTGCCTGTCTTACAGAAAGTCCGATACGCCGAAGTGTTTGGAACCTGGCTAAATTACTTCTAGTTTTTGTATACAGCCCAACAATAATTGATACCACACCAAGTACAATAAGATCTAATAACAACATAAAGAAAATCGTCATTATCCGATTTGTAGTGATGGTTATCTTATCTGCGTAATAAAACGTTGAATTTGTCGTAACATCTATTGAGCCAGACAGGGACTTATACCAAAAATCATCAAACTCATACACATCATAATTCTTCTTTAGTTCTACCTTAACAGATGTAAAATTTCTATCTGGGAGCCCCCAAGCTTCGAAAGATTCCGGGAGACACAAAACACTCACTCCATATGTCGGTTCAGAATTATCGGAATCCGAGTCAGTCTTGAAATATAACTGCTTCACCCATTCTGATCCCGAGGTAAGATACTCGGAAACAGCCTTTTCTTCATGCAGAACTACGATTGCGCCAACCTTAGTTTCCACACCATATCTCGTACCAAAGGAAGTATAACCCAGGTGAGCCTGACCTACATCCGTTTCGATATAATTGTCATACACGACCCACTTTTCAGCCAAGCGATTTTCTTTATCCAGTTTTTCTTCTTCTTCCGTCAGCAGTATGTCATCGAAACCTAAAATGGATCCAACAGGAAAGTATTGTTGACAGAGGTCCTTCAACTCATCGGGGACTGCTAGTACGACTTCTTCCCCACTTTTGATTTTATCGATATTAATTTGTCCAGATAGAACGTCTCCGTTAAGTGCGTTCATTTCATTTACTGTGAGTCCAACAGTTGGTAATTCGTACATATACACTGGCATTTCATATCCCATATGTCCAAATATGCTCGCTTCCGCAACTTTTTCTTCATTAATCCACGGATCATCTGATGATTTATAGTTTAGACTTCGGTTCCCAAGAAGTTGCTTCATACCATCATTCGGCTCTTGATCAAAGACTATTCTGGTAGATTCATTCATTATTATGGACCAGACTCTCTCGACATTCGGATTATTCTCGATTAGTTCCGGGAAAGTTGGTACTATTCCAGCATCATGCCTATTATAGACATTATTTCCCAGGTCTCGTAGATCTGATGATTGGCAAACAACATACCCGTCACCATCAAGTCCTGTCAACTGCTTATAGCTTTGATCTTCCGCTGTAGCCTGATCGGAAAACGCTCTGAAAAACACATAGCCAAACAGTGCAGCTGCAAGTACAATCATCATTATCAGCATAGTACATCCATCATGAAGCTCTATTCGTTTATTGAGAAGACCAAGCCACCTTCCTTTCAGACTTGTTGTTTTTATCTTGCGTTTTTTCTCTTTTTTTACAAATACACCATCAGAAGTTGTTAATAACTCTGCCGGATACATCTTATACAATCTGTATAGAGGTATAATTAAAGACACTGCCAATGCACACACGCTTACAACTATAGATGCAACTATTGGATCATAGGTTATTTGCTTTATTACCTTTTCCACATGGATGCCATCATATAATTGGAGATTCCATACTCTATTAATTAAATTAATGATCGTCAAGTGAGTAGCATATCCCAAGCAAATCCCAATTATTGCTCCGACTACACCTATGCCAAGAATTTCCATCAAAAGATTGCCTATTATTCTTTTTGACGACATACCGACACTTCGAAGTATCGCATAGCGGTCTTTTCGGTCAGCTATGATATTTTTCGAAATCATATATATAGAAACAGCTTCTATAATGATAATTAATAATGAAATAATTGGAAAAACAATCTCTGAATAAAAGTCTTTCTTGTATAGGCCTTCACTTACATCATTAAAACGCTTTTCCAATGAAAGACCGTAATAATCATCATCATTTAATCCAACATACCACGAGAGAACTCCACTTCTACGTTCATTATATTCAATACCGGAACATGATTGACCTGTCTCGGTTATTATTCTCCTAACTTCATTTTTCAATTCTGTACTGTTTTTCGAATATGCCCTAAAAAAAACAGTTTCTTTCGTGCAGTTCCACGAATCAAGATCAGACGGATAAAAGAAAATTGCCGGCATCTGGTATTGATTCGATGTAGCTCGATTCCAGCCACCATAAACATGATTGTTAGAAAGCCTAAATACACCAGAAATAACGTATTTCTTTTCTCCAATATACCCCCCATTGAAATCAAGTAGTTTCAATGCTATTTCTTCACCAGGATATGGAGCAACTCCAAAAGTATAGGCAACAGATATGTCCACCGCAATCTCGTTATTACTCTTTGGAAAACAACCTCGTATACATGTCAGATGATACATCTCTTCAGATAATTCGTCTTTTAAAGAAACCGCTTTAAAAGTTTCTCGCTCATCTAGATTCGTAACCATTCCTAATTCATAATACAACCCAACATCATCTATAAATTCAGAATCTAAAAAGTTATCTTCAAAACCAATCGGGGTTTCATAAGCAATTACATCATAATCGCCACACATAGCAAGTGCATCTTCAATCTCTGTTTTCTTTTCACTTCTCACAATTAAGCAAGTTGCTGTTATGGAAAAACACCCAAAAATAAGCATAGCAACCAGGCAGAGTATTCTGCCTGATTGCTTGCTGTTTCTTAAAATCAACTTTTCTAACATTTCCAGACTCTAGGTGCGATTTTTTACGTGAAAATTACTCGCCGCTAGGGTTAGGGCTTGTTTTCGAAATAGTTGCAGTTCCCCAAATATACTGGTTGTCAATTACCGGACATACCTTATATCTCACAGTCGTAGAATAAGTAAAAGTATAGTTAACCGTGTTGGGGTTTACCGGATAAGGTACGTAAGTTTCCTCGTCAAACCACTGGGTTCCAGATGAATTCCAAACCCGCAATTTTGCTGCATTGGAAGTCGGCCCTGGGGAAAGACGACCGCTTGTGTTTGTACCAGACGAATCTGGTATCGACTTTACTGTTGTAGTACCTATTGTACTATAATCCACTTCATATCGCTGTGCCGCCCGATCTGCCGCTAAAGCTGTCTCCACCGCCATACCAATCACCAAAATCGTAGCCGTAATCAAAACAATAATCTTTCTTCTCATAACTGTTCCTCCCTTTTGAACAATTGAGATTCTATATGACACCTTGCTTTGAAAGCTTCTTAGCACATTGGTCTGTACCTCCATGAACACTGAGCATCTATACTCATTTTGTTAGATACTAAAGTATTTATTATAACTATTCATTTATACATTAGTATACAAATAGAGAAATTGCAATATGAAATTATAATGGGATTTCACATTTGTACAACTTCATTCAGCTGTAGCCGACAAGTATAATATGGAAATCGTCAGATCTCGTGAAAATACTTATACAATCATTTTATAATTCCGAAAGGCATCTACTATCGCCCGCTCCTTCTCCGGAGTACATTGGGGTTGTCTTGATCCATCAGTTTTCGTGAAATTATAGTTCTGCCGCTCGATTATTCCGTACTTGCGCTTGACCTGAGCAATATTTAAATGAGTAACATGGAAGCCATATTTTTTCTGAACCCATGCGATTATCTCTTCATAAGTAGCACCGACCTTGAAACCGGACATATCCATTTCTTCGAGATTGAACTCGACACGGACATGTTTTGTCGATATGTTCTCCTTGGAAAGCAAGACAACCGTCTCCACATGTGTGGTTCCCGGGAACATATCCACGGGGCAGATCTTCTTGATGCCGTACTTCACACCTGATCCCTGCTGGAGCTGGAAGAGACGCTGGAGATCTCTTGCGAGGGTGGCCGGATTACAGGAGACATAGACGATACGGGTCGGGCCCAGGTCGAGAAGTTTCGTCAGAAGTTTCTCATCGCAGCCCTTTCTCGGTGGGTCGATCACGACAGCATCGGGCATCATGCCACCAAAGTCATATTCTTCCGCTTTGCCGAAGATAAACTCGGTATCTTCGATAAAGTTGGATCTGGCATTATTTCTGGCATCGATGACCGCGGATTCCACTGACTCGATACCGATCAGGTGATGACATGCATCCGAGCAGTAAATGCCGATCGAACCTGTACCGCAGTACAGATCGAGAAGCACTCTCGGCAGGAAACCGTCATAGCGGAGGTATTCCTTGACCTTGTCATACAGAACGACCGCCTGCTTGGTATTGACCTGGAAGAACGAATCCGGCGAGATACGGAACACGCGGTTTGCGAGAAATTCCCTGATCGTGGTCTCGCCCCAGATATTCGTCCAGACACCTTTCGGATTTTTCCACTTGATGCCCTCCGGACGTTCCTCCGTCCAGATGCTGATCAGGCGCATGCCGTTCTTTGCTTCCTTCAGCGCTTCATTGCAGGATGTGACGAATTCCTCCACATCAAATGTGACCTGCTTGCTGATCACGAAGATGACCATCATCTCCTTGGACATCAGGCCGGTACGCACCACGACCTGGCGCAGTGCTTTTGCCGCTTCCATATTCGAAAGGCTGGAAAAGAATATCTGCGAGACCTTCCGGACGATCTCCGCTGCTGGGTCTGCCAGGAAACACTTCTGATGTTCTACTATCTTATGGCTGCCTCTCTCGTACAGACCGATATTGACACATCTCTTCTCTCTGCTGTACTCGACCGGATACTGGATCTGGTTTCTGTAGTAAAACTGATCTTGAGAAGGAAGGATCCTCTCCATGCAGGCACGTATCTCGTCTTCCGGGAATCGTCCCATACGCACCAGACAGTTTCTGACCATGCTCTCCTTCATCTGGAGCTGGCTCTCATATCTTGCATGGAGTATCTGGCATCCGCCGCACTTCGGGAACTCGGGGCAGATCGGCTGGACACGGCTCTTCGAGGGCGCGACATCTCCCGCCTTTTCTCCGTACGTCATGTTATTCTTCTTCTCGGTGATCCGGACCTTCCCCTTCTCGCCGGGGAGCATATCGGCAACAAAGATCTTCATGCCGTCTTCTTTGGCACCTTTTTCTTCGATCCGCACTACGCCTGCGCCTTCATTCGAAATGCCCACGCATCGGCCGTTAAACACTCTGGTATTGTCGAAAATCCCCATCCCTTAAATCCTCTTTACTTTTTCTTTTTTCATTATATCGCACTTGTTTTTCCTGTCCAATTATATATGTGGAAAAGCTCCGTCTCTTTCCAATTACCCCGATTACTGGTATTATTATTATGGATTTTTATCGATCCCCTACAAAAGGACCTGTAAGAAGGTACGCTATGTCTGACAATCATCCGAACGGCCGGACTTCCCGCCAGCCGTCCGGCAACAATAACAACCAGAAGAAACCACGCTCCGGACCCGCGCCGAAACAATCACCGGCTCCGGATGCGACTATGCACCGCTCCCCGGCCGGAAGCGCCAGCGCGGGCTCCGGATACTCCAGGGAGCAGATCTATGACCGTTCCCGTGCAAAAGCAGCCGCTGCTGCGCAGCAGAAGCGATCTACTATCCCCTGTGCTCCGGAAGACTCCGCTCTGGCGGACGAGCTCCGTGCCCGCCTGAAGGGGAAGCCTACCCGCGCCGCGCATAACAGGCACTGGTATGTCGAGGTCATGCAGGCCTTTCTCACGATCATCAAGACCGTACTGATCCTTCTTCTCTGTATCAGTTTTCTAATCGGCGGATTCGGCGGCGGTATGCTGATCGGTTATATCTCCACGACGAATCGTCTTTCGATCGCGGATATCTCGATGACCGACTCCGTGGAGACCTCTTTCGTTTATGACAGCAACGGCACCGTGATCGCCAAGCTCACCGGCAGCGAGAACGTGGACCGTATCTACGTTGCCTATACGGAAGTCAAGAATACATATATCGATGAGGCCATCATGGCGATCGAGGATGAGCGTTTCCTCGAGCACTCCGGTATCGACGTACAGCGTATCGGAAGTGCTGTGCTCTCTGCCTTGTTTAATGGAGGTACGGCTTCTCACGGTGGTTCCACGATCACCCAGCAGACCGTAAAGCTCATCACCGGTCAGGACCAGCGATCCACCCAGCGTAAGGTCCAGGAGTGGTTCTCCGCCATGACTCTCGAGCAGCAGCTCAGTAAAGACGAGATCATGCAGCTTTATATCAACCTCGCGCCGATGGGCAATAACTACGTCGGTATCGAGGCCGGTGCACAGAACTATTTCGGTAAGAATGCAAAAGAACTCTCCCTCGCAGAGTGTGCTTTCCTCGCGGGCCTTCCGAAAAGCCCGTCCTACTACAATCCTCTCCGTGAGTCCGGCAGAAGAAATGCCATGCGCCGTATGCGCATCGTTCTGACGAAGATGTACGAGCTCGGCAATATCACACAGGAAGAATACGAGAATGCCTTGAACACGGAGCTGGTCTTTAAGACCAAGTCCACCTCCTCGGCGACATCGATCAACTCCTACTTCGTCGAGTACGCCGTTTCCGAGGTCATCACCGATCTGCAGCACGAAAGAAATATCAGCCGCTCACTGGCAGCCACCACTGTCTATAACCGCGGTTACCATATCTATACCACCATGGAGGCGGACGTACAGTCCGTCATGGATGAAGCTTTCACCACGCAGTCGCTGTTCCAGTCGGACCCGGATGCTCTCGAGGACTATCCGGAGAAGCCGCAGGGAGGTATGGTCGTCATCAACGTCAAGACCGGTGCGATCGCCGGCATGCAGGGCGGTTACGGTGAAAAGACCGTCAACCTCGGTACGAACCGCGCCGTGGATGCCAAGCGTCAGCCGGGTTCTTCCATCAAGCCCCTGATCGCCTATGCTCCTGCCATCGAGCTCGGCCGTATCACTCCGTCCATGATCTATGACGACAAGGAATCTCATCTCGACCCGTCCAACCCGGATAAAGTCTGGCCGAAGAACTCCGACGGCAAGTTTAAGGGACCGATGACCATCCGTCAGGCTGTAGCCTCTTCGAGGAATACGATCGCCGTCATGGTCTGGAACGATGTCGGCGCGGAGATGGCGCTGTGGTTCCTTAATGAGGTCGGTATCGACCGTCTGTCAGAACAATATCCATCAACTGCGATCGGTGGTTTTAATAAGGGTATGTCTCCTCTGGAGATGGCGGCAGCGTACACGACATTCGCCACCGGCGGTGTTTATACAGAGCCGTATGCCTATACAAAAGTACTCGACAGCGATGGTAATGTCGTTCTCGAGCATATCGCAAATCCGCACCGCGTCTATCGTGAAGACACTTCGTTCCTGATGACCAGCATGCTTCAGGATGTTATCACTACCGGTACCGCGAAGAATAAAGTCATGCCGATCAAGAATGCCAACGGAGAAGATATCGCCGTTGCAGGCAAGACCGGTACGACTGATGATAACGTCGATAAGTGGTTCTGCGGATATACGCCGTACTATGCGGCAGCTGTCTGGTACGGCTACGATAACCGTCTCCGTACGACTGAGATCCCGAAGGGAGACAGAAACAATGCGCAGCTGATCTGGAACTACGTTATGCAGCAGATCCATACGAATCTGCCGGGAGCAGAATTCCCTATTCCGGACAACGTCACGAAGGAGACCGTCTGCACTTCATCCGGTATGAAGGCAACACAATTCTGCAAGGATGCAGACACCGATATAACGGATTACTTTATCGTCGGCAACTACCTGACGCCGAAGGATGACTGCACATACCATCTGGCGCCT
Organism: Mageeibacillus sp. UBA3781; assembly: GCA_002368805.1. Taxonomy (GTDB): domain Bacteria; phylum Bacillota; class Clostridia; order Saccharofermentanales; family Saccharofermentanaceae; genus Scatonaster. The sequence goes on from DFFH01000125.1 coordinate 7,817, forward strand.
ACGCCGACACCGGAGCCGTCTCCGACGCCGGATCCTAATATACCGCGGTTGCCGAACGGCTGATCGCAAGGAAGAAAGAGGTTAAATATGTCCTTCCCCCAGTTACTATATCAACTGCTGATAGCTCCGCTGGAACTGATATTTGAGTGCATCTTCAGTGTCACCTATGGTATCGTAGGAAATGTCGGACTATCCATCATCCCTCTCAGCCTGATCATGAATTTTCTGGTCCTTCCGTTTTACAACCGTGCGGACCAGATCCAGAAAGAGCAGCATGACCAGGAAGAGAAACTGGCTCCGGGCATCGAGCATCTGAAGAAGACCTTCAAAGGCGACAAGCGCTTCATGATACTTCAGACATTCTACAGACAGAACCACTATTCTCCTATCCATGCGCTGCGCAGTTCTTTCGCAGTTCTTCTGGAGATTCCGTTCTTCATGGCAGCCTACCACTTCCTGTCCAACTACAAGTCATTAAACGGCGCGACACTCGGGCCGCTGACGGACCTTGGAAAGCCGGATCAGCTTCTGACACTTTTCGGATACTCCATCAACCTTCTTCCGATCCTCATGACACTGATCAATATCGTATCCTGCAGAATCTATGCGAAGGGATTATCGAAGAAAGACGAGATCCGCATGTATGCTATCGCTCTCGTTTTCCTCGTTCTTCTGTACCGCTCACCATCGGGTCTTGTCTTCTACTGGACACTGAACCAGATCTTCTCGCTCATCAAGAATGCCGTCAAAGCATCGAAGAATAAGAAAACAGCGATCGATCTGATCCTGATCCTTCTTAGTATGTGCACCCTGCTTTATACCGTCCTTGGGTATCGCGGAAGCAGTGCGAACATGGCGCTTCTCTTTATCATTTCGCTTCTGCCGCTTCTGATCCTTCTGAAGGATCACCGCCAGCCGCAGGAGAAGAAAGTAGAGAAGAAAGAGGAGAAAAATAAGAAAGCGGCTCCTTCTGTGCCCTATGGAAAGATCTTCTTCTTTTCCAGCCTTTTCCTCTCTCTTCTGACCGGACTTCTCATCCCTTCTTCCGTCATCCGGTCCTCCCCGTCTGAATTCATTATTTTCACGGATTACACATCCCCTGTGAACTATATTATTCTCGTATTTGCGCTGGCTTTCGGCCTCCTGGTCATCTGGTGCGGTCTCTTCTATTATCTTTCGACCGCCAAAGCCCGCCGTGTATTCTCGATCACGATGTGCATACTGGCATTCTGCGCTCTTGTGAACTATTTTCTCTCCGGCAGACACCTGTCATTCCTTAAGACCAGCCTCATCTTCGATGGAGACCTTTTCTTCCCGGCACTTGAGACGATCCTGGATATCGTTATCATTTTTGCGCTGATCGGTCTGATCGCACTTCTTTGGAAGAAGCACTCCGGCATCCTTACCGTCATCCTTTTCACAGGATGCTGCGGCTGCGCTTTCCTCGGCATCTACAACTCCGTACATATCTCTTCCGCGATGAAGCCGGTAAAGGAGATCCTGGACCGCGAGAATAGCCGGAAAGCTTCTTTTACCTTTAGTAAAGAGGGCAAGAATGTCGTCGTTCTTATGATGGACCGTGCCATATCCGCTTATGTGCCGTACCTTTTCAACGAAGACCCTGCTCTTGCCTCCCAGTTTGACGGATTCACCTGGTATCCAAATGCACTGTCCTTCGGTGGCACGACCAATACCGGTTCTGCTGCATTATTCGGCGGTTACGAGTATCAGCCGGCCAACATGAATGCCAGAAACGATCTTCCGCTAAAAGATAAGCAGAATGAAGCCCTGCGCGTCATGCCGGTGCTTTTCGACGAGTCCGGATTTGATGTCACTGTATGTGATCCGCCGTATGCAGGATACTCCACACCGCCGGATCTGACGATCTACAACGATCATCCGGATATCGATGCATATCTCACCCAGTATGGCCAGTACTGGGATCACCCGCAGAATCACAAGCGCCAGGAGCATATCTGGACCAGAAACTTCTTCTGCTACGGTTTCTCCCGTATCATGCCGCTTCCGTCACAGTATCTGTTCTATGACGATGGAAAATATCACGATCCGAACTGGATCAACGACTCGATTTATCAGACACAGTATCTAGGCGGGCTGCACACCGCTGTCGGTATCAATGCCAACTTCATGGGAGCTTATTCTTTCCTTCAGGCTATGCCGGATTCCACCAAGATCAGTGATGGCGGCGAGAACACTTTCCTGATGATCAATAACTGTACCACTCATGACGTGGCACTTCTTCAGGAACCGGAATATAAACCAGCCGTCAATGTCGATAATACACAATTCGATCAGGAGCACAGCGACCGCTTTACCCTGAACGGGCAGACGCTCAAGATGGATGCTTTTGGACAGCTGGCTCACTATCAGAGTAACATGGCTGCCTTCCGCGAACTGGGAAAATGGTTCGATTATCTCCGCGCAGAGGGCGTATGGGATAATACCAGGATCATCATCGTGTCTGACCACGGCTTCTATCTCGAGCATATGGAAGAGCGTATTCTCGGCCATAAGTACACAGATAAGATCAACCAGAACCCGGAAGATACGATGGCATATAATGCCTTCCTGATGGTAAAGGACTTCAACAGCACCGGTTTTAAAACAGACTATACGTTCATGACCAATGCCGATACACCTGTCCTTGCCTTTGAAGATCTTGTCGCAGATCCGGTCAATCCGGCGACAGGAAACCCGATCAACAGTGATCCTAAATTTGACGAGAAACTCTATGTCTTCTATACGCTCGACTGGAGACCGAGTACAAATAACGGAAACTCCTTCTCCAAAGGAATCTGGTTCAGTCTGAAGAATCAGGATATCTTTGATCTCGAGAATTGGAAAGAAGAAGGAATCTGGTAAGGGAAGCATCTAAGAAAAGAGGATAAACAAATGAGATTATACATAGATCCCGGCACGGGAAGCATGCTGTTCGCTATAGTCATCGGTCTTATCGGTGTGCTGATCTATTTTCTGAAAAGCCTCATAGTTAAGCTGCGTTTTATTATCAGCGGAGGTAAGAAAACACAATCCGATGCGAACACCATACCTTTAGTTATCTTTTCAGATGACAAGCGCTACTGGCCGGTATTCCTGCCGATCGTCAGAGAGCTTGATGCACGCGGGTTTGACGTGGTTTACATGACAGCATCCGGCGACGACCCTGCCCTGACATGCAAGGACTACCCTCACCTTTCCGCACAGTTCATCGGAGAAGGCAACCGCGCGTTTGCCAAGCTCAATTTTCTTAAGGCTACTATCGTGCTTTCCACCACACCGGGTCTGGATGTATATCAGTGGAAGCGATCGAAGTATGTAAAGTATTATGTCCATACATGGCACTCCACCATGATCAGTGCGACGCTGTATGAGACATTCGGCCTGGATTACTATGACGCAGTCCTTACCTCCGGCATTCACCAGCAGGATGACATCCGTGCACTTGAAAAACTCCGTGATCTTCCGGCAAAAGAACTTGTCCGTGTCGGACTTCCGTTCATGGATGACAAGGCTGCTCTTTTGGCTCAGAAGCCTACGACACCTCCTCATGAAAGAACCATTATTCTCGCACCGTCCTGGGGACCAAACTCGATCCTGAACCGCTTCGGCGGCCGCATGATCCGGAATCTTCTGGACACCGGTTATCACATCATAGTACGTCCGCACCCGCAATCTTATACATCCGAAAAGGATATGCTTGATGCGTTAATGGCGGAATTTCCGGAAAGCAGTCAGCTGGAGTGGAACAACGAGGTGGACAACTTTGCAGTGCTTTCACGGTCTGATCTTCTTATTTCCGACTTCTCCGGTGTTCTATACGAATATGCCTTTATATTTGATAAGCCGCTCATCTGTGCTTTTACCAACTTTGACAGAAGCAAGTATGATGCCTGGTGGCTCGACACCCCTCTTTGGATCGAGGAGTGCATCCCGCAGCTCGGCGACATTCTTAACGAGGAGAACATCGATAACATAAAGTCCATGATCGATGAAGCGATCACTAACGAGCAGTATGCCGAGCGCCGCAGAAAGATCCGCGAAGAGACCTGGGCTTTCCCGGGAGAAGGCGCGAAGAGAACCGTTGATTATCTGCTGAACAAATACAAGGAACTCACCAAAAACGTCGAACAAAAAGAAACCCAATAAAGGGAGTGTGCGAAGATTTTTACTTTTCACGAAAGCATATAAAAGAATCTATTCGGTTGGTCTACTACTATACCCAGAATTTGTCTTGCGGCGATTTCATATCTATTTTCCCGAGCCGTTCAAATTTTTCCTTATCCGCCCGAAGCATATTATATATATTTGCAGCATAGAAAATGTCGTGATTAAATACGCCGATGTTATAAGCGAGAATCCGTTCCGAATCGTTTTCTCGTCCAAGCGCAGTTCCATTCACAACATCGCTTACTTCCGCATAGTATTTATATCTTGAGAAGTACTTAAAATGGTCAACATGTCCAGTATCATCAGCATACACTTTGTCAAAGAAAAGGTCGCAGTTTGTAAAGCCTCTTGTATGAACAGGAATAACCAATATGCCTTTATCAAAGCAGTCATCGGAGCAAATATCGTCTGGAAAATATGTAGCACAGGAAATGACCACATCTGAACCTCTTACGGTAGCTTCCGGCGTATCAACAATGGTAAAGTGCAGATTCTTATACTCTGAGAATCGATTCTGAAACAACTCGGCCTGATCCTTATACCGTAGAAGTTTAACACAAAACTCACGATCCTTCATAACCGAAGCCAGTACCAACATAGATGCTCGGGCGGTATTTCCCAGTCCGAGCATCCCAATCGTTGAAAAATCCTTTTTGCCGAGGCAAATGGCAGAATGTGCCGCCACCGCTCCCGTGCGCATAGCAGTGATCCAGTTGCCATCAACCAGCGCCAGAAACTCCCCGCTATTAGCATTAAACATCAATATTTGGCTGTCCAGTGCCGGTATTCTATCCGGATATCGAGAAACGACCTTCACGCCACCGTAACTTCCATCTTCGAGATGAAGAATACCGGGCATCACATTACAGAATACATTTCCAGGCATGTTCATGTGAGTCTTCATGGGCAGAAATGCATCTTTCTTGTGAATGATCATTTCACTGACCCATTTATAACATGTCAACGGCGAGATATTCAACTGCTTAATATCTTCAAAACTGATAACTCTCATCTGTATTCCTTTCGTGACTCACTCGCCCAATACTTCGTTCAAAGCCAGCAACAGTTTATCATTATCTTCCGTATTCCGAATCGCCAGTCTTAGATAGTTCCTGCCGTTCGTCTTCGTCGTCAGTTCCTTAATCAATATGTTATAGCGGATCAGTAATGTCTTCAGCAAATCCTTCGGGCTGATGCCTTCGTTCAGTTCCACCATGATAAAGTTTGCTTGGGATGGAATCACTCGAACGCCCGGAATTTTCTTTAGGCCCTCTGCAAAACGTGTTCTCTCGGCACGGAACAGAACCAGCGCCTCCGTATAGGCATTTTTATACTTTTCTTCGATCTGCATATAGAATTCAGCAAAGGAGTTGATGTTCCAGATCGCCACATCTTTTTTCATTGCTGCGATCGTATCCTCATCACCGGATGCCAAGACGCCAAGACGCAGTCCAGGAACGCCATAGGACTTCGAGATGCTTTTCATCACAAACAGGAATGGATTCGCACTAAGGATCGTTTGATCGATCAGCGTGTGATCCTCTTCGTCAGAGAAGTCTACAAAAGACTCATCGATGACGATTTTCAGTTTCTTCTTTCGAGCCCATTCGATCAGACGTAGGAGATCCTTCTTTGGGATGTAATTGCCGCTCGGGTTATCTGGATTGACAACGATCAGATTCTGGATGTCCTTATCTTCAAAGTAGACCATCAGGTCGTCAGCCGTGTAGGAATAGTCACTGTTATTAGGGGTAAAATCTACGGAGTTCTCCCGATCGTATCGGTTCGGATATTCATCGAAGGTCGGACGGACGAAGCCCACGCGTCCGGAGAGAATACCCATTAGGCTCTTGATCAACTCTGCGGCTCCGTTTCCGACGATGATATTCTCCTGATGTACGTCGAAGTTCTTCGCGGCCAACAAGTTGTTTACTGCAAGGCCAGATGGGTACTGTGTCAGAAGTGTGTCGAAGTTCGCACGGATCTCTTCCTTCATCCGCTGTGGCGGAAAGTAGGGATTCACTAAGTAGCAGAAATCAAGGAGTTTCGGATATCTCCAGTATCCGCCGTAACGCATCTGCAGCCGATGTACGCGCTCATCCTCATCCGTGGCGAAGATCGACTCGGCGATATCCAGATCCTGGATATCATCGATCTCATACCAACGCTGTCCGTCCAGACGCTTCGCGCGAATCCCCGGATCATCGAGCATCGTGATTACGCGGAGAACCTGCTCGTAGTATTCGTTCTCGCCCAATGCGGCCTGATATGCCTCGAGGAATGGTACATAGTATGTCTCAGAGAATTGCTTCGAGAATTTATAGAGATTAACTGTCTTATAGTAGTCTTTGATCTCGTCAAATTTGAATTTCCTGCCGGGGACGAAGGCTTCGATGGTATCGTCTTCACCGAGTTTGACGCATGTTCCGTCCATCCAGGATTCGTACTTATCTACCAAAGCTAATGTCTCTCTCGGGTCTCCTATCAGAGCCTCCAATACCGAGTCCTCAAAAATCAGATCTGACTCGAAGAGAATCGTGTCATCCTTACAGAGCCATTCTTTCGCGAGCGCGAGGGAATAGATGTTATTTGTCTTGTCATAGATTGGATTCTCAATGAAGACGATCGGAGTCTGGATTGAAAGCGTCCCAATATAGTCAATCAGTTTCTTTCTTTCATATCCGACAACCATGACGATCCGTGACAGATTCTGCTTCTCGATCTGGTGAAGCATGCGGTCGATCAGCGTTACGCCATTGACTTTCACCATACACTTTGTATTATTCCGGGTAAGGTCCTTTAACCGCTTTCCCATTCCCGCTGCCAGTATAATTGCCTGCATATCTGCCTCCCTCTTTTACTTCTACCATGCCTCAAAAACATGATGTGAACCTGATTCTCTAAAGGTGGAAACTTCATATAATCACCGCAAAGCTACCTAAGAAGCGAATTGTAATCTGTCGGTGCATTAAAAAGCCTACCTTCAAACTCCATCTGAATATATATTGGGACTGCCCCCTATTCTGGGGTCCATAGTCTTGTTTAGTCATCCAATGTTACAACAGACTGATAAGCAGGTGGTACGTATTCCAACGAACTATGCAATCTGATTATATTATACTCGTTCGCCAAGAGCTTTGCCAACATCTGAGTTTTTGAACGTATCAAATACCGAATCTTCAAGGATTTGTCTCTCATCTTGCTTTTGATGCTTTCTTCATTTCAGGTTCCCCCTCGTTTTTTCGGATTATGGAATTCATTCAATCGGGGATATATACAGACTGTATTGATAAAGATAAAAAAGTTGTCTCTCCGTGATTCTCGTCACTTATGAGACAACCTCTTAGTACAGATTCTTAAACGATCAGAACTTGACCTGGACTTCGTGAACAGCGCCGTCTGTGAAGATCGGGACGCGTACGCCTTCGATCGGTGCGCCATCTACGCTGATCGAGACGCCGTCCTTCGTTCTTCGGAAGCCCTGCGGCTTATCGACGGTGATGTGGTACTTCGCTTTGCCGGAAGATACCAGGATGTCCTCTGCCGTGTCGTCCGGACGCAGGATCGGTTCTACGATCAGGGCATCGCTTGTAAAGTCAACACCGAAGCTCGTAAAGAGGCACAGCAGGAGCCATGTGGAGGTACCGGACAGCGTCGGTCCGATATTCTCACCGGTCTCGGAGTTATTGTACTGTGTGCACAGTCTCGGATTACCGCAGACGGTGAACGGAGACTTAAGTGTTCTGTACGGAAGGATACAGTCGATGACCCAGAATGCGGTCTTTGCGAGGCGCTCCGCCAGTGCCTGGTCATTTACGGACTTACTGGCCTTGAGCATCGCTGCTGCCGCCATCATGTTCGCATGCTTGAAGATACCGCCGTTCTCACGGTCGCCCTGGTAATAGAGCGCAACGTCGATCTTCGGTGCGATCTGCGGATAGTCCACACCGGTGCAGAGGCGGAATCCGAAAGGTGTTCTCAGATTCTTGTCGAGGCTGTCGAGCATCGTGCTGATCTGTTCCTCGGAAGCACAGTCCGCCAGGACCGCCCAGCTGAAGGAATTGAGGAAGTATGTGCCGGCTTTTCCGTCCTCGATCACGAGACCGTCGCCCTGTGCGCCGAGGTACTTCAGATTCGGCTTATCTTTTCTGTTAAAGAGTACACGTGCGAAGTAGTCACCCTTCCATGCATATTCGTTGATGCGTGTCTTCAGGTCAGAAGAAGCGCCTTCCAGGAAGGAAGCATATTCTTCGTCACCGCAGTTTCTGAACATACCGATGGCCGCATCTACCGCCACCTTTAAGAGACAGCCGTTCATGACGGATTCGGAGTATTCGGACTCATACGGAACTTCACCGTATTTCTTCCCGGAAGATGCGAGCTGTGCCTTATAAGCCTCGATCTTATCCGCACCGCCGATGCAGTCCGGATCGACGCGCAGACAGTCATTCCAGTCTGCTCTGTCGATGAGCGGGATACCGTGGGCGCCGACGGAGATCTTATAGGAGTATGTGAAGACCGTCTTGATCGTCTCAAGGATAGATCTCTTCTTTCCTTCTTCTCCTGCGACCGGGAGTTCCTCTTTTAGGAAGTCATAGTCGCCTGTCAGGCTGATAAAGCGGTCAAGCGCCTGCAGGAGCCAGAGCGCATCGTCAGACCACCAGCCGGGTTCTTTTCCCTTCCAGTAGAAGTTATGGTTCGCAAATCCATCCTCGTGGATGTTGGAGATCCATTCGCGGAGAAGCTTCTTGATGAACTCCACCTCACCCATACCGGCGAAGTAGTACATCGATGCGAAGATGTCCTGGATCTCACGGAAACCGATCTCACGGTAGCCCTTCTGTGTCCAGTCGAGAGAACGGGATACGAAGGTCTGGTAGAAGACCTGGAACGGAAGGTTGTTATTTACATATGCTTCGAAATCCTTATCCGCATGCTTGATCTGCATGTAGGAAGAATAATTCTTCGCAAAAGAGATCACCTTGTCGAGGCAGGAAGGAAGTGCTTTTGCATCGGTAAAGCGGGCAATGAGCGCTTCGAGCTCTTCCTGCATGGTGATGTCTTCTTTATAGTTCTCGTTGACACAATCCGAAGACAGGCAGGTGAAGTTATCGATCTGGATCTTTCCTTCTGCCTTAACCGTAAACGGAGCGGACAGCGCGAAGAATCCCGGTCCCTTTCTGGAATGGGAATTGCTGAGGATTGCTGCGAACTGCGGTTTTTCCAGCGTGCCGGCGCCGACGAAGTCTGCATAACGTGCGCAGAACTGATCCGGGAATACGACCTTATCGCCGTCATGGACCATCAGGGTGTTATAGCGGATGTTGCCCTTCGTCCACTTCGGATTCGGGTTAAAGGAGATCGCGCGGATCTCGTCATTGTCGCCGTAGAATACCTCCGACTGGGCAACGACGGTGGAGAAGATAACGTCCTCACGGAGGGCGTGTACTTCCTGGGTTCCGAACATGCCGGTATAAACGATACGGAGATCTCTATTTGCAGTACCGCTGTTCTCGATCTCGATAAGCTGTGCCTCGGATGCTACCGGGAGCTTGTCCTCCTGCGGGAGGATGAAGATCGTACGGCGTACTTTCAGGCCGTCCTTAAGTGTGTACTCGATGACCGTTCTGTTCTGGGAATGACGGCACAGTGCTTTTTCCACGGAATCCTGCTTGGCAGAACCGGAATAGAAGATCACCTGTCCGTTCTCCACGAGGTAGAACTGGCGGTTCGCCGGAAATCCGTTCTGCTCCGGCAGGTAGTCCCAGCGTGTCGCGAGGACCTGTGTGTCCGCATGGGAACGGAAGCATCCGCCGCCGATACGGTCGATCGCACTCTTCGGTGTGCTCTGCAGCGGATGGTCAAATCCGATGCGGTTACCGATAAGGAGGTTTGTGTAGTAGTGCGGACCCGGTGCAGGAGAGCTGAGATCACAGATCAGCTCACCGCCTTCGTTGAGCTTGCCGCCCCACTCCGAGCAGTATTCGATGATGGACTTCGAAGAATCAAGAAGCTTCTTTCCGTCTTCGCTATTCGTTATATCTTCTACAGAACCGGCCTTTTCAGAAAGGACACTGTAGTTTCCGTCTTTCTTACTGATCAGAAGAGATCTTTCTTCCTTGGCAAAAGCACTTACCACTCCGCAAACTTCTTCATCGGAGAGCAGTGCGGCGCATACCGGTGCCGGGAAAGAAAGTCCGGATACTCCGAAGAGTACGCCTCCGTTCAGAGTCGATATATACTGGGCGCTGACAGCATCCCCACATGCCCCGCCGAATCTCTCGCACAGCACTTTGTCCGCCGGTGCGATCACTGATCTTGCTCTTTCGCTTTTCAACATCTTGGAACCTCCTAAAATAAAATAAGACCGGATGAATCAATAGAAGAATTCGTCCGATCCCCGTTCGCCGCCCGATTGTGTAATAGATGGATCCCTGGCACGTGCCTGTGCCTCCCCATCCAGGTTCACGAAATCTCCCACCCCAAAGGGGTCCCGCGAACATGTCCACAATCGGGGCTTGCGATTTTTCCGATCTCAAACACATATTCAGGATGCCGCTTCCGAAAATAAATCATTCCAGCTTCTGTCTCCTCAAACAGACGGTCTGATTTATTCATCCGTATCTACGGAAAGGCCGCCGCACCATTTATATATGGCTGAGCAACGGATTCACCGAACCTTCGGGCTTTCCCCGGAACGGTGAGGGATGCCGGTAAGACCGGCTATTGCTCCCGTATCCGTTTTGGGAAGAAGAGGCTCTGTCTCTCCTTCCCAAAAGGGAATACGCCAGCTGCTAAGTGTATCAGCCCATTACGACTTCGACGTTATGTACGCCGCCGTCGAAAACAGGAAGAATATTGCCTTCGATCACATTACCGTCCACAGTTACGCTCTTGATGCCCTTGCAGACATGATCCGGATTCTTGATCGTTACCTTGTACTCTGCACCACGATACTTTCTGTTGATCGTGAATCCGTCCCAAGCAGACGGGATGGAAGGATCGATCTTCAGACCGTCAAAGTCAGGCTGTACGCCCAGGATGTACTGGGAGATAGCTACCATGTTCCATGCAGCTGTACCTGTCAGCCAGGAGTTCTTGCCCTGAC
>DFFH01000150.1:0-4607 GCA_002368805.1 Mageeibacillus sp. UBA3781
CCCCAGAGAGAAGGTCTCTCTCTCGGCTTCTCGACATCGATGATCTGATCCTTCGGCTTGCTCAGAGATCCGAGCGGACGGTCATCATCGACATAAGCTGCAGAACTTCCCCAGGCCGGAACAGGTCCGTCGGTCTCCGGGACACGCTCCCAGATCGGAACGCTCTTCTGCGGTTTTTCCGGCTCTTCTCTTGATGTACGGAGTGCCCCCGGACGGCCTGCCGGTCTTGTCGGTGCCGGTCTGGACTCCTGTCTCGGTGCCATTCTTGCGAGTGCCGGACGATCATCCTCTTCCTGCTCTTCAGCAGGTGCGAATGCCGCTCCCGGTCTTCCTCCTGCCGGCTTAAAGATGCCGGCCATACCCGCTGCCGGTCCTTCGTCTCTGGAATCTCTTCCCAGAGTTCTCGGGCCTTCTTTATTTACACCAAAAGATGCTCTCTCTCTAACTTCATCATCCTGAGAAGATCTCGCCAGTGTTCTCGGACCGTTTCTATTTATGCCCACAGAAGCACGTACTGTCGCCTCGACCTCCCGGGAACCTCTTTCCAAGGATCTCGGGCCGTTATTCTCCGGATGCAGACCGGGTCTCTGATCTGCGTATTCCTGACTTTCCTGTCTGGTCTCCGCCAGTGATCTCGGTCCTCTGGTGGAACGCGGTGCAGAGCTGGCGCGTCGTGCCGCTTCTTCCGATGCGGCACGGAGTTCTTCCTTCGAAAGGTAATTTCTGCCACGGTTTCTCGGCGATACAAAAGCACCGGAGTTATCCTGTTGCGGCTTCGCCCAGGAAGGGGTCTCCTTCGCTTCCGGCATCTCGCCCCATCTCGGCTTATCTGCCTCGAGGGAGTGCATCGGGTGGATCTCTTCATCCAGCGGCTGGTCGGTCATATATTCCAGACTCGGTCCCATTTCAGTGGCCTGGGCCAGCGGGGCCGGCGGACGTGTCGCCAGTGGACGGTTATTTACGTCGTCCTCCGGACTCAGATCGACACGGTCGTTATACTCGATATTCATATTGGACATCGCACTTGCCAGAGGTGCTGCCGGACGGTACTTCAGCGGCAGATCATTCTCTTCGCTTCCTCTGTAGTACTCGGTCGCATTGAGCTGTGCCTTCGGGAGGATCTCTCTCGGTTCACTCTCGACCACTTCGTGATGTACTTCCGTATGGCGGAGCACACCGGAGTCATACTCGCTGTTCATGATCGCCATGCCGCGCTGCTCTTCCGGTGCTCTCTCGAGCTGTCTCGGGATAGAAGCTGCCTCGGTTACACGCTCTTCGCTGTCCATAACAGGCTTCTTCTTATTGAAGGAGAATGTGATATTGGCAACCATCTCCTCTTCTTTCTCGGGTTCTTCGGCCACCGGCTCTTCGTAGGCAGGTTCTTCCTTGTAGATCTCTTCCTGGGCAATAGGCTTAAAGATCGGCTTGGGCTCTTCCTTCTTTTCCTTCGTGATCTTCGGCATCGGGATCTCATAAGACTCCGGCTCTTCCACTTCGCGGAAAGACGGTGCCGCGATCTGCTCACGGAATATCTGCTCTTCCGGTGCCGGTGTCTTATACTTATCCGGTACCTTCATGTATCTATCCTGCTGGACCGGCATCTTGTCGAGGTCCTCAAGCGTCATATCGGAAACATCGATATTCGGATTTGCGGCAAACGGGGAGATATCGTCTCCGCCTCTTGCCATATGGCTGGCCATGGAAGATGCTCTTTCCTTGTTCGGATTTCTCTCCGCAGCGATCTCTTCCTCGGTCTTTTCCCACAGCGGTTTATTGGCAGAAGAAGCAGCAGAAGACTTGCTTCCGGCACCCACTTTCTTCGTTCTTGCCGGACGGGACGGAGTCTGGCTCTGCGACGGCGGTGGCGTAACTGCCTTCGCCCAGGAAGGAACACTGGCTGCAGCTGCCATATCGCCTTTCGGCGATTCCTTGGCAGCGACGGCGAGTCTTGCGATCATCTCACGCTCACGCTGGAGTTCTTCTTCCTTCGTCAGTTTCTTGTCCGGATCTTTTCTCTTACCGAATCCGTATTCCATCTCCAGCTCGGAGAACTTCTTCTTCGTCTTTTCAGACTCCGGCTTCGGCTCATCCGCAGCGGTCTCGAATACAGAATCCAGAGAGGATCTGGCCTTCGATGTGTCCATATCCAGACGTCCGTTCGGGGTAACTCTCGACTCCTTCGGCTTTTCGAAGAAGGAGTAGTCGAGGATCTCGATGCTCGGATCGTGGATATTGAACTCGAAGTGTGTATCTGTTAACGCAGTGCAGCGGGACTTGTCCCAGTACTGCTGGTATGTGATTCCGGAATTCTTCGATGTGCCCTTGCTCATCGGGATATTCGCATCGACCTCGCCATTTTGGCCGTTCATGGCATAGAAGAAATCTCTGCCCATGTATTCGCCCTTCATGTACCAGATCGGGAAAAGCACCAGTTCGCCGATACCGAGCGGGTAGTCGGTCTTATCCTGGAAATAGGAGATATCGTAAGAATCGGAGTGGGCATCCATGATCATCTGACGGGTCCACTTCTTGATCCTGTCCATGAATTCCTGCATGCAGGAGATCGGATCTTTCGTCATCATCAGGACCGGTGTATCCATCAGGACCTTATCATTCAGCAGGACCATCTTGCTCTGATCGTACGGCTGGATGTTGTTGATCACAGTACTCGGAAGTACACCCGATGCATCAAAAGGAATACCCTGCCAGGAAAGCACACCACCGGTAATATGCTCGGACGGCTGTTCTCCTGTCGGCTCTTTGCTAGCATTCTTCTTATTTTTCTGGAAACGTGAGAAGGAAGAACGGATCGCGGAAAGGGATTCGGAAAGGCCTTCCGCAATACCCTCGGTACCATTGATACCGAAGAGTGTCTTGCTCTCGTTTGCCTTATTTCTGATCATCGCGGTCACTTTTGCATGCGCGACTACCTCATAGGTAAACAGCCAGATCGGCACATATACCTTGTGGAGGAGCTCTTTGTTCTCATCTGTCGCCAGCGTACGGCCGACCGCGGAATTATTTCTGATATAGTCCAGGAACTTCTCCTGAGCTTCCTGACGCGTGTGTGTAAAAGGGATCACACGACGCGGCATGGCACCGACGATGCCTCCGTTATCTTTGGTTGAAGTGGAAGAACATAATGGGCAGCAATTATTGGGAGAACCCGCTTTTGCGATATAATCGGCACCGCAATCTTCACAGTGGTAACTGTGATACACTTTATCATTCCAAGCATCTCCAACATAGTAGCCGCCTTCGAGTTCTGTTACCTCGTTTGACGCGTTAAGAACAGTGTGGCAAAAACAACATGTGTAGCTTTTGGATTCATCATATATAAGGTCTGCCAGACAATTGGGACAGTGAAATGCTATTTCCATATAGAACCCTCCTACTTCACTCTATAATATAAAATTTGTTTGTGAGATTGTCAATTATTCTTCATTATGCTAAACTCTTAATATTCATATTTAACTGGATAAATAGGCTCTTTCCTTCCCATCAGGGGAAGCTCGGAAGATCCGGACATCCGGTAAAGAGAGCAGGGAATCTATGAGGAACGTCGCATTTTCGCCCGAATATGCGCAAAGATATGAGAGCCAGAGTAAGATCCTCTTCCGTGACGAGAACCGTCGTTCCAAGGAGGAAGGGTGCTTTTCGAACGGCTATTTTCTCCTCTGTGAAAGCTACGAAGGAGAGCTCGACGGTGAGCACCGTTTCGCCGCCCGGTATTCCCTTTTCACCCCGAATCACGACCTGGTACTGAGTTATGACTGCCTCGACAGCGAACATGCGCTAAGTGAGATGATCACCCATAACGACGGCAACGTGTACTACCTCTTCCGCCGGGACCGCTTCGGGTTCTCTGTTTTCAACTTGAATACACTCCGCGAGCACCGCTACTATTCCGACGAGGCATTAAAAAACGGCTCGGACTTTATCTGGTGCGGCGCTGAATATTATGCGGACAGAGATACTCTTTTCGTCGTCGGACACATGCCGTACGCACCATTTGAGGTCTATGAATTTGACTTCTCCGATCCGATGACCTGCGTCGCCTTCGTTCCGGAAGACGCCCTGATCCTGACCCTTCCGACCACGGACTTCGCGGATGAGATGGAGGATTTCCGTGACGAATACCTGAACTGGGGTGAGGAAAATATCTACGGATCCGCCCTTCTTGCTTCTTTTGAAGATATCGCCGAGTGGTTCGCCTTTGTCGATACACTGGGTTCGAGAAAGACCGCTCCGTCGTACTACATGCCGTCCACACCTTTTATCGCCTTCCGTATGTCGGATGGTATTCCGGTCGGCATGATCGAGATCAAGCACGAACTGAATGACTATATGTCCAAGCACGGCGGACATATCTCTTACTCCGTGCGTCCTTCCGAGCGCCGCCGCGGATATGGTAAGAGAATGCTCGCCATGGTCCTTCCTTATGCCAAGCTGCTCGGACACAGTAAGGTACTGGTCGTCTGCCACACAGACAATGAGCCTTCGCGCCGCACGATCCTCGCCGATGGCGGTGTCTATGAGCAGACATATTTCTCGGAGCTGGATAACATCTATAACGAGAATTACTGGATCCGTACCACGCCTCCGGG
>DFFH01000150.1:4712-4883 GCA_002368805.1 Mageeibacillus sp. UBA3781
AGTTTTTCACAAAGAAACACAAAGGGCATCGCAGCTTACTCTTTTCCCTCCCAGGAAGCGGCGCGGGAAACAGCTTTGGCCCATGCCTTAAGAAGTTTCTCCCTCTTCTCTTCCTCCATGGAAGGCGTAAAGAGAGTATCACAGTGGCGAAGCTCGCGCAAAGCTTCGATG
>DFFH01000043.1 GCA_002368805.1 Mageeibacillus sp. UBA3781
ATCGTCGCAAGAAGGCCGAGCGGGTGCAGCACGGGGCGCTCCAGCGGTGTGCCATCGACCGTATATGCGCATCTTACCGCCTCCAGATCTGTTCCGAAGAACTTCATCATACGAAGAGGCACACTGTACTGGCCCACATCTTTTCCATACCACTCGGCATCCAGACCGATATTCGCCGCCGTTCTGTATGCATCACTGAAGAAGTCACCGAAGGATCCCCATGGCAGTTTCTCCTTCATCGGAGAGCCGTCAAAATGCGCATACTCGGCATTGAGTCCTGTCACGGGGTGGCATGCTTTCACGAGATATTCACGGCTCGCTTTTGCGGCTTCTCTGAAGAACTCCCGGTCTTCTTCGTCTGCCCACAGTGCGAACAGCTCATAGAAATGCGGAAGATGGTACGACGGATCGCTGAACGGGCATCCCGGAACGAAGAGGAACAGGTGATTTTCCCGATTCCACATCGGGGCGCCGGCACGGCCGTTCTCTCCTTTGTGGAGGCATGCGCGCAGGATCGATCTCGCCTGTTCGCTGTAATTGAAGATGCCCTCACCATCGCCCCATCTGTGGGATGCGAAAAACAGTGACATCGCATAGAATTCTTCTCCGTCCGGCGCAGGTCCGAAGGCATTCTTCGTCCCGTCCGTCTTGCAGGACCAGGCGAAATATCCTTCGTTGTCGCCCTTGTCCATATACATGTACGTCTTCGACCACTTCCAGATCCGGTCGAAGATATCTTTTCGATCGAGCTGCACGGCCATCATCATGCCGTAGGACATGCCCTCGGTTCTGGCATCGTGATTGCCGGTATCCTCCAGATAACCCATATCCTCACCGGCTTCGTGATAGATCCTTTCCTCCTCATCGAAGAAGAAGGTCTGCACCGCCTCATTTAGTTTTCTCTCGATTTCTTCGTCGCTCTTCCCGATCTCCGAAAAAATATTCCGGTACGAGTTCTTTTGCAGCATAATTATTCTCCTTAGAGGTTTACTTAGATTCCGAACAGTTCCGCCGCCTTCGTCATGCGGGATGCGATCTCCACGCCGAAGGGACAGCGGCTCTCGCAGCTCTGGCATCCGATGCATTCCGATGCCGTGTGACCAAGCGCCTTATAGTGTTCCGAAACACTCTCCGGCACCTTCTCCTGAATGGTAGCCAGGTCGTAGAACTTATTGACCATCGCGATGTCGATATCCATGGGACAGGGCTTACAGTGTCCGCAGTATGTGCAGATGCCGTTATAGGCGTGAAGCGGGGCATTGGCGATGACGGACCCATAGTCCTTCTCATCGTCGGAAGCCGTCTCATAGGCAACGGCCGCATCGACCTGCTCCTTCGTGTCGTATCCGCAAAGGATCGAGCAGGCACCCGGACGGGTCAGGGCATAGTGGATCAGCTGCACCGGTGTAAATGTCACGCCGAACGGTGACCTTTCCTTGTCCAGAAGGGCGCCTCCGAAGAAGCCCTTCATGACCGTAAGTCCCACATTATTTTCTTCGCACATCTGATAGAAGCGGGCCCGCTCCGGATCGATGCCGGACCATTCCTGCTTATCGTAACCGCCGAACATGGAGTCCAGGTCCTCGGTCGCCGGACGCATATCGAAAGCCGGGTTGATGCTGAAGAGGATCATCTCGATAAAGCCTGACTCCGCCGCCAGTTTTCCGATCACCGGGTTATGGGTACTCAGGCCGATATGACGGATCGTGCCTTTCTCGTGAAGTTCTTTCACATACTGGATGAATTCCCCGTTCATAACGGTATTCCACTCCTCGACAGAGTCAATATAGTGGATCATGCCCAGGTCGATATAGTCAGTCTGAAGGCGCGAAAGAAGGTCCTCGAATGCCGGGACAACGAACTTCATGTCACGGGATCGGACATACTGGCCGTCCTGATAGGTGGAGCCGATATGTCCCTGCACATACCAGGAATCCCGGCATCCGGCCATGGCTTTTCCGATGATATCTCTCGACTTCGGATCCGGCATCCAGCAGTCCACGATGTTGATGCCCTTGCTATGAGCATACTTCAGAAGCTCGATGGAATGCTCTTCATCATGGCGTTCCAGCCACTCCCCGCCAAAGCCGATCTCACTTACTTTTAAGCCGGTTTTTCCTAATGTACGATACTGCATATTTTCACCGCCTTTTCCGCTTTTTTTACCGCCGTTCCCGGAAGTATTGCTTTTTCAAAAGCACTATGCTCATTATACCATGTGGCATAGATTCCATGTCATTGCCCGGCCGCGTTTTCATTGTGATTGGGCATTCAAGTGCTTTTCACCCGTAAAAATCCACCGTGCCCGCCTTCGTTTTCATTGCTAATGACAAATATGCGTTTTTCACCCGTAAAAAGTGCTTTTCGAGCATAGGAAATCGGATGAAATTACGGGTGAAAATGAAGAAATCTTGTTTTATGATGAATTTCGCGTTGCGTACACTCAAAAATTACGGGTGAAATCCTGTTTTCCCTGATTTACAATGAAATAGTGCTTCCGCGCTTCTCGGCGAGTCTCGAAAAGTGCTTCCGACACCTCCTCGCATCGAAAAGCACTTGCCCCCTTTCTTTCCTCGAAAAGCACTCTCCCATTGCGCCAAGCGGCATATTCGTCAGCCCAGATCCTCTCTTCTGATCACGGACACGTGCGTGATCTTATTGGCTTCATCTTCATACTCTTTTTCGAAATGCATGCCGATGGATTCCGCCGTTTTAAAAGAACCCACATTCGTATATTTGCAGTAGGAATAGAGCGCCGGGTACTCCGTGTTTTGGAAGGCCCAGTCACGCACAGCCATCGCGGCTTCTTTCGCGTATCCTTTTCTCTGCTGGTCTCTTCGGATGTGATATCCGATCTCCGGCAGTATCTGCCCGTCGATATTCTGAAGGGTAAGCCCGCAGTCGCCGATCATCTCGCCTGTATCCTTCAGACAGACTGCCCAGAGCCCGAAACCGTCATCCGTATAGCGTTTCATGTTCCGCTCGATCCAGGAACGAACACGTTCCTCATCGAAGGTATAGGGATAGTGCTGCATAATCTCCGCATCGGAAAGCACCGCATAAAGGGCATCAAAGTCACCCATCGTCATTTCCCGGAGAAAAAGCCTTTCTGTTTCAAGTATCATCTTCATTTCTGTTTACCTATCCATTTTTCTATTCCGCTTAGGAGAGCAGCCCCATTTCGTCGATGATTCTTTTTGCCCGCATAACTACCGGAAGTTCACGGTTCGCTACCAGTCTTCCGATAGGTGTTTCCCTGCGTTTCTCATACTCGGCCACCGCCTCATCAAAGGTCAGTTTCAGCGTAGAAAGATGGAAATCATGGATCTCATCTTCCGTTAAGTGCTTCTCGCCGAAGGACTTTACCTTGCAAAGAAAATAGTTGCTGATGTTATGCCGGTGGATGATGTTATAGTAGTCGCTGACCACACCGATCTTAAGAATCACATCCACTTCCGCTCCCAGTTCTTCGCTGAGTTCACGCCGGATCGCCATATTCAGGTTCTCCCCTTTCTCCACACCGCCTCCGGGAGTCTCGATCATGGTTGCTTTTCCAAAAAGATCGTCGCGCTCAGCACGGATGAAATAGAAGGTTCCTTCTTCATCGAAAACGATGCCTCTGGCGATCCACCGGTCATGGTCAATGTATTCTAACGGCCACTCATTATCCGTAAGTTCATTTCGAAGTTCGGCCCTCTTCTCCAGCCGAACGCCGTTTTCAAAGACATAGTACGGACGGGATCCGATGACCTGGAACGCATCCCCGTCAATGAACAGCGTGTCTTCTTCCGGAAGCGCGATCACTTTCCCTGTCTCAATCGAATAATCCGTAAGAAACGCAGTGACACGCTCGTGATCTTCTTCCGTTTTCGCATTGGTATAATGCGCATCCAGTGAGATTCCGGAAAGCACATCAAACCCTTCCGTATCCTGAAGCCCGACATCATTCGGATCTTCGGTGATGGCCGTCATGATGTCTTTCCCGAAAATGATCTCTCCTGCCGAGCTTCCGAATACGACTCCATCTCCCTGAAGGTATTCCTTGATCTTGGCAAAAGCACCGCTATCCTTCAGTCCTTTTAGAAGTGAGAATGTATTTCCGCCGCCGATATAGAGTGCACAATAATCCGAGAACTCCTTCGTAAGGATCTCTTCATAGGAGCGGACCATCTCTACTGAAGGGACTTCGACGCCGCCTTCTTTTAATTCATTTCGGATCCACGCATAGCATTCATCCAGAGTATGTGTCTCTTCCGGCATCGCCAGCGGAATATAAAGAAGCGGCTTTGTATGGTCGATCACCGCATTAAAAACAGGATAGGTATCCTCCATCTGTTTTCCGAATCCGCCACCACACAAAAACAATTTTGCCATTTCTTATTTCCTCCTCACGGATATATTCTGCTCATACATTTTCTTCGGAAGGATCGCCCGGTAGATCGAGCAGTAGCCCTCCGCGATTGCCTCTTCGTTATGGATACCCTTCAACGGATATTCCAGAAGAAGGTACTCCACTCCGAAAACGAGCACATGCACTTTCGTGTTGATTGCTCCGGCCTGAAGATAAAAGTCCAGCCGCCTTTCTCTGGCCTTCTTTTCTTCCGAAGACACATCTGCATCCGGATCTTCGATCTCGATGATCGTCACATCGGAACTGCACTGCTCCACCGCTCTTCGGAGGAACTCAGACCCGATCCCTTTCCCCCGCATTTCCGGCACCACCGCATAGTAGTCCAGAAGGCATACATCTTTCTCGAACACGAAGAAGGCATAGGCCAGGAATCCTCCTTCCTCGTCAAAAGCACCTGTACACAGGTACCGCCCTTCCCGGATCGACTGCTCGATCCGGGAGAGTGGTTTTCGCTCATCATCGGGAAAATCGTAGTAGAGATATTTCTCATAGACTTCCCGTATCTCTTCTATTTTCAGAATACGTGTCTGCATACTGCCTCAATTGCTAATTTGCGATAAGATCCGCTTCTGCAATTTGCGCGTCACGAATCTCCATCACTTCGCAAATCTTCATCGCGTTACGAATCACTATAATGATACTTCTTTAATCTCGTTCCGAAAACCAGACAATGTATAGTTCCAGAAAGTCCCAGTATGCCCATCATGAGTGCCGCGCCGGATCCTTTTCCCGACCCGAAAAGCGTTGTCAGCACTTCAGAATAAGCATGTCTTGCCATGAATGGTTCGCATATGTGATCCACCATGAATCCGCCGAGGAAAAGACCGATCGGGATCGTGAAGAACTGAAAGGTATTTCTGCATGCATAGACTCTTCCCTGAAGTTCCACGGGTATGGAGTTTCTAAGGACCACATCCAGGTTCGCGCTCATGACCGGAACCAGAATCCATCCGATGATCTGTCCCAGGCACCACAGCACCGGTTCTCTCGAGAAGGCCAGAACGAAGTTCTCCACGCTTAAGGAGATGAGCATCGTCACGAATATGACCCGTACCCGGTCCTTCGGTTTCGGCATCTTTGATACGATCAGACTTCCGATGACCATCGCAATTCCGGAACATGCAGTCACGATACCCAGTACTTCTTTTCCGCCTCTCGGGTTCGGGATCACATACCCGTACAGTGTCGCGTCAAAGGCAGAGGCCACGAGATTGACGCCGGACATAAAGAGGATCAGGGAGAATACCAGCGGTGTCTTCTTAAGGAAACGAAGTCCTTCTTTCGCAAGGGTGATCGTACTCTCTTTTTTCTCACTCGTCTTTTCCGGGATCTGCACAAATCGCAGAAGCGCCACAAATGCTGTGGCAAATGTAAGAAGATCCAGTGCAAAAACAGAACTCATGCCCAGCAGCCCGTAAAGTGCCGTGGCGATCAAAGGGTGCAGAATGGAATTCAGTGAGCGGGTCAGCGAGTTCATGGC
Organism: Mageeibacillus sp. UBA3781; assembly: GCA_002368805.1. Lineage (GTDB taxonomy): Bacteria > Bacillota > Clostridia > Saccharofermentanales > Saccharofermentanaceae > Scatonaster. Next base: position 5,892 of record DFFH01000043.1, read on the forward strand.
GCTGATCTTCTGATAATGTGTCTTTGGCACGATCAAAGTCATCGTCACTTCCGATGCCGGCTGCTGCACCGTATTCATCAGTCCGGAAAAGACATTGATCGCATAAAGATGCCAGACCGCCAGAGTGTCTGTCTTATAAAGAAGGAACACCACGACCGTGCATAAGGCCGCCAGTGTATCGCACACCAGCATGGTCTTTTTCTTATTGAACCGGTCCGTCAAAGCACCTGCGAAGATGCTCATGATCACATAGGGCGCATACGTACAGATCGTCAGTGCCGCCGTGCCTAAAGCGGATCCGGTCTTGTCATAGAGCCACAGTGTCAGCGCAAAAGCCGTGATGCTTGATCCCAGCTGGGACAGGCTCTGCGTGCTCCAAAGGACATAGAAATCCCGAAGCGGATTCTTTTTCGTATTTACTATTTCGTTATTCATATCTTTGCTCCTTATCGTTGAAATGACTTTCGAAGCAAAGCTCGAGGAAAACTATTTCTTCCTCCACACAGTCTCCTCAGGCTCTGCGTGGAGCATCTGCAATGCAGCGTTTCATGGTGATCCATCCCTTCTCTGAAATTTTCTTTTCATCGATTATTGTATCACTGAACCGGCGAAAAAACGCCGGATTAAACCTATGGTATAGTTACTGGATCGCGCTCTCGATAAAACGGTCAAACATCTCACTTAGATGATCGACTTTCGAATCAACATCCTCTTCCATGTCATCCCAGATGTACTCGAGAAAGAAGCCGATAAATGCATATGTATAGAATCTCGCGATCTCGCGGATCTTTTTCTCGGAGACGGTCTTGCCTTCCGCTTTTTTTCTGACATAGCTGATGAATACTTTATCCGTGATCTCGAAGATATAGTGCTCGAGCTGTTCACGGGAAAGCGAGTCAAAAATGTGGTGGATCAGCCGCGGATTGTCGTGGCACATGAGGAAGAAGAACTTGATCCTTTTCTGCCAGCCGGCGAACTCATCTTCGTCCTGCCGGATCACACGCAGTTTCATTCCGAACCATTCATTAAGGAGGGCGAACTTGTCACAGTAATGGTAGTAAAACGTATTCGGACTGATGCCGGATCTCTTTACGAGCGCCGAGACCGTGATCTTGTCGAAAGGCATCTCTTCGAGCATTTCCTCAAATGTGCTCATGATTGCTCCCTTGGTAAGTAATGCCATTTCTCTTCCTCCGTTCTTTTCCTATCAAGCATGATACCACATTTTTTGCTATACACCGCCATTGTTTCAGTATTTGCGCAAAAACCTCAAATTGTACTATTTTTCACAGATTCCCGATATTCCTCAAAATCGGATACTTCGGTGATCTTGACCGTTCCTGTTTCCTTCGGATTTGATTACACTTTTACTCGAAACAAGGATAGAAGGATCAGTACTATGGAAACAAGACGAGTCGTAATCACAGGTTTGGGAGCTGTCACCCCTCTGGGTAATAATGTGGCATCATTCTGGCAGGGCCTGAAAGAAGGCAGAAACGGGATCGCCCCGATTACGAAAGTGGATGTTTCCGATTCCCCCATCAAGCTCGCCGGCGAGGTCAAAGGCTTTGATCCCCGGGATTTCATGGATTTCAAATCCGCCAAGAGAATGGAGCTTTTCTCGCAGTATGCTGTCGCTGCGACGAGGGAAGCGCTTCAGGATTCCGGCCTCGATCTTACCCGTGAAGATCCGTTCCGTCTGGGCGTGATCGTCGGCTGCGGTATCGGCGCCATGCAGAAGCATGAGATGGAGATCCAGAAGTTTCAAAGCGGCGCGAAGACCGATCCGCTCTATATCCCTCTGGTCATCACGAACATGGCATCCGCAAACATCGCGATCCAGTTCGGCCTGAAGGGCAAAAACATGGACATCTCCACTGCCTGCGCGACAGGAAGCCACTGTATCGGCGAGGCATATAACTCGATCCGTCTGGGAGAAGCCGACGTGATCGTTGCGGGCGGAACCGAAGCCGCCATCACAAGTTCAGCTATCCGCGGTTTTTCCGCGCTAAAAGCACTTTCCACCTGTTCCGATCCGGAGCATGCTTGCCGTCCCTTCGATAAGGAACGCGATGGGTTTGTCTTAGGTGAAGGAGCCGGAATTCTTATTCTTGAAGAATATGCGCATGCCGTAAAAAGGAATGCGAATATCCTTGCCGAGGTCGTGGGCTATGGTGTAACTAACGATGCATATCACATAACTTCCCCAACCCCAGATGGCAGTGGAGCCGGTATGGCGATGAAGATCGCCATGGCTCAGGCAGGGATCCTCCCTGCCGACATTGATTACATCAATGCCCACGGTACCTCGACGCATCTAAATGACCTTTACGAGACGCGCGCGATCAAATACGCGATGGGAGATGATGCGGAGAAGATCTCCATCAACTCCACAAAATCCATGACCGGACATCTTCTCGGAGGTGCCGGCGCGATCGAAGCAATCGTCTGCATCCGCGCAATGACAGAGAGCTATATTCACCTGACTCGGAATTCTTTTTCCGGCGAGGAGGAACTGGATCTCGACTACACTTTCGGAAAAGGAAAACAGCGCAACATTCAGTATGCGATGAGTAACTCCCTCGGCTTCGGCGGCCATAACGCCGCACTCCTTTTCCATAAAGCAGGCTGACCGGAAAACAGTTCTTTTCGGTTAGATGCGACGCTTTAGCAGATCTTTTTCTACTCAGCTGATCGTGCAGAGTTTTTCTCAAAGAATATAACCGAGTTTCTCATAGCACTTAATTGTCCATCTGTTACTCCTCCTGCTGCTATCAGTAGCCTCTGGTGCGATCCACCAGGTTCTTGAGCGGAAGTCCTTTGGCATAGTTCAGAAGGTCTTCGTGTAAATCGCTTTGTATCCATTCTACACTATCCTTCGTAAACAATTCTATTTTGCAATATTCTCCGGTTTTAAAGTTCCTAAGATGTCATCCAATCATATGAAATGGAAATTCAGGTGTGATAGACTTGTTCTATAATCGGGGAAAAAAGAGGTCAACAGTATGATTAGAAACAATGGTTATGTAAGCAGCAGTGAACTCAAAAGTGTAGCATCCGAGGTGCGCCAGGCAGAAAAAGTTGCAGAGACGAGCAGAAGCGTTACTGATCTCAAGAGCGACATCCTTAAACTTAAGATTATGGTTCAGGCCATGATGGAGATCATGATCGAACGGGGAATCGACCCCAATCTCATCAATTCGAAAATGGAAGAGATCGTTGCCAAGCCGGAAACTTTTGCACCTTCTGAAAAAGAATCTGCACCCTGTCCGGAATGTGGACGAATGGTCAAGGATAACGGCACAGTACCTCTTACCGGAACATGTCTTTATTGCGGCAAGGTAATCCGGTTTGCTCCGAAAATTGACATCTAAATTGCCAGCCGCAAATTTTACTCCGGAGACCCCAATCGTATTCTACGAAATATCACTTATAGTGCTAACGTATTTTGTCAGAAGGTCATGGGTATACACTTTCTTCTGATCCGATTCCCTTACGATCTTCCAGAGTTTTGCAGCCGTCTTTAACCTGTCCGGGAAGCCTTCTGTGGCCGGATCGGCGCAGAAGTCTTTCACAAACTTATTCCACTGAAGTGCAGACTTATCGTAGGTCGCATAGGTCTTCTTCCCGTAATATATATCGAGAAGATCTCCCAGCGTGAAGCTCTCATCGCCCTTTTCTTTCACAGCTTTAGCCGTGGCTACCATATCCACGTTGAATTTGAACCGGCTTTCCCCGGTCTGCTTTTCGAAGAATTCCCGGAACCTGGGTCCGAATGTAAAGCCACACTCGATCAAGCCGGTCTGAAGCGTCAGTTCCGTAACCCTTGCCGTCTTTCTTTTCACCGGCTTTTTCTCCGGAAGGATCTTCTCCCCGGAGAAATACGCTTCGATCACTTGATTCAGTTCGATTTTTCCACTCGGGGCTGCAAGGCCATGTGCCTTACAGATCCGAATCAGTTCCTCTCTGTACCAGTAGTACTTCGAGAACTCGGCAAAATCCTTAATGCTGTCAAAATCCGGTCTTTCCATATTCTTCTCCACACTGAAAATCCATACGGACCAGAGTTTTCCCATTCGGGAGCGTCTCGATACTACGATGGATCAGGGAATACCCGATCTCCTTCATCGCATTCTCCAGGGCATCTTCTTCCATTTGGTGATGCACTTCATCCAGCCTGTCGAATGCGTGAAGATATGGCGAATCGGAAACCCACTGCTTCGTATCCGTGTTGATCTGGATCACACAGGAACAATACGTCGGGCGCACTTTCGAAACGGCCTTCTGAAAAGCTTCGTAGCCGATGTACTCAATCAGGAGATTGGCAATCAGAAGATCCGCCTCCGGAAGCTTCTCAGCTTCATTGACCAGATCGATCGGAAGGCACTTAAGGATCCCCTGAAGGTCCGGATATCTTTCCTCTGTTGCACGAAGATAGTCTTCGTTGATATCCACGCCGTACACAGTCTTATACTTTTCTTTCCGGACATGTTCGAGGCCGTTTCCGCCGGCCACACCCAGAACCATCGCCGTCTCCACCGGGTAGGATCCGAACTGGTCTTTCATCATCGCATTCATCGCCTGAAGCTGATGGACCGAATCCAGGCTCATATGGTCCTCGTAGTCCTGAAGACTGATTTCTTTCCACGGGTTGTCAGCCATTTCTTACGTTCACCTCATTCATCCGTTCGCCATAGAGCCACGGCATCCAGATCCCCACGACGAGTCCCGGCTGTTCGATCAGCAGGTTATGTCCCGCATCCTCGATAGTGCAATACGTTGCTTTCGGGTAGATCCGCATCAGATCAAACTGATCCTTATACCCGACTTCCGAGTCATGCTTGCTACACAGGATCAGCACCTGGATATCAGATGGTTCCATATCATCCGGATCGAAACTGAAACTTCCTTCGAGCCGCGTGTTGAGAAAATCCCAATCTGCTCTGGACAGGGCCGGCATCAGGACTTTCCGGTATCTCTCCCAGACCGGTCTTGTCAGTATCACATTCATCTGGGTAAAGCTGTCATATTCCTCTTTGGTAAGAGTGGACAGAAACTCTTCATCACGCTCTAACGCCACCAGCGGTTCCACACGTCCCTGCCTGACTCCCGGAATGACGCAAGGGCAAATAAGGATCATCCTGGAGATCAGTTCTCCGAACCGGTTCACAAAACCTCTCGCCAGAAGCCCGCCATAGGATTGTCCGACGATGATGAACTTCTCACCGATGATTTCTACTGCGAAATCGTGGAGCAGCTCAAGTATGTCATCTGAATCCCGAACACGGCCAGGTTCAGATTTTCCCATTCCCGGGAGGTCGATATAGAAACGTTTATATCCTCCGGTCACCGCAAATACCGATTCAAAAGAAGCCTGCATCATAGTCTTGTCGAGGCCCCATCCATGAATGAATAAGATCGGCTCTCCCTCGCCGATGATCTCATAATCTAGGATTCCGTACTTCATTTCCCGTAGCTCCCTTGCTTTATTTTCTGATCGCCCAGTAATTCTTATAGGCGTGCCGGTCTTCACTTCCGACAAGAAGTCTGTCGGTCTTTTCAAACCCGATCTTCTTTGCCGCATCGATCCGCTCTACCGCATAAAGCGGGATCTTCGTGATGATCTCCTCACACTCAAGAAGAGTATATGCTTCGGGGATCAGAAGTGCAAAAATGCTCTGTATTTCCTCCGTTTTTTCGTAGTCAGGTCTTACATCCAGACGGATCAGTCCGTCCCCGTCAAATGCGTCATCCGAGGGACGATGGAACATTTCGATCGTACCGATGGCCTTCGAGATCTTCTTATCCACGATCGCGAGGCGGACGAACCACTTATCCCGGTACGAATCCAGCCAGAACCGGATCGCCCCGTCCATCTTCTCTTTCGTGTCGTAGTAGAAATGGCTATTTTCAACTCTGTAGTTGAGATTTATAAACCGCTGATAAAAGAATACCATACCAGCACTTTAATGGCACTAGCCTGATGCCTCTACCTGATCTAATTCAGGCTACTTATAATTTGGTGATCGGCTCAATTCCGTTAGCTTTAACAAAATCTCCAGAAATCTTTT
>DFFH01000147.1 GCA_002368805.1 Mageeibacillus sp. UBA3781
TTACAGATACACATCGGCAGGATACCGATCGTTGCCCACGGGGAATAGCAGAACATCAGGCCGCCGAGAAGACCGATACTTCTGCCGTCTTTGGCAAGAAGAAGAAGGATCGTGATCAGCCAGCCGGGGATGCTCTGATTAAATACATTCATGATCTGGAAGAAGTTTCCATGGATGAAAAGGTGCGAATTCCAGCCTTCCCAGGTCGTATCCGTCTTCGTGATCAGGTTGATCACGTAAGGGATCACGTCAAATCCGGCAAAGAGGATCAGGAAGATGAAAAGGGCACGGGAAGCTCTCTTATAGAGAAGAGAGGCTCCGGCAAAGATCAGGAATAATCCGATGCCGGACCAGATGAGAAGGACGATACGCGCGACGAGAAGTCCGAAGATCTTTCCGAAAAGCGCAGGGATCATCCAGAAGACGAAGTAATAGGCAAAGGCGGCGGTTCCACTGCCGAGGCTTGCTGCGACGGCGGGATTCTGCTGGGTGGAATAGTCATAGACGACCGGCCATTTATACTCGACCAGGTCATTTAAGATCGCATAGCGGACACGGTGGTCTGCCGAGCAGTTGCCAAATTCACCGACGCCGCCCCAGTAAAGAAAGAGCGGGATCGCGATGAGAAGGAAGATCAGGCAGGAAGCCTTGATCTCGATCTTTTTCTCAGATGGGTCAAGTGCCACATCCGGGGACTTTTTTCCGTAATCGCGCATCGCGAGGATCACTGCGCCTGCGATGCCGGCTGAGAAGAGAAGTGCCCACCAGACCTTAAGGTAACCGATGAAGAAAATAATGACCGGGAGCGACAGATAGATGAGTGCTGCCCGGTAGAAACTATTTGCCCGGATCGTTACAGACCGGGAATTCAAGCTTTTTTCTGTTTTCAGTGAATCCACGACTTTCATGATCCGCTGCCTCCAAGTATTACTGATTTACGATCGACATTTTCGCGCCGACATACTTTAGGTGGATATGGATATTTCCACCCGGAATAGCTTCAAACTCAAATGAACGGGAGATGTTGCCTGCAGTATAGTGCACGCTGATCTCGTTATGCTTTACGAATGTCGTCATGGAGATCGTCTGTCCGTTATTTATCACGGTCATCGGAGTTCCATTCAGGTAAACCTGAATGCCGATCGCGCATCCCACCATCGTGGACTGACGTGAAAACGTTACTATACAGGGAGCTGCCAGCGCGCCATCGATGGCATTCTTTTCCGCCGTTCTGGCCATGATGACCGTCTCGGAGGCGGCGATCTTTTTATCGGCAGTAAATGCGTTCTTCATGGCGATGACATCATAGACGATCAAACCGGCAACAATTCCTCCGAATACTCCCGGAGAAATGCTGATTCCGAACCAATCCACATTTTTTCCATTCGCATAGATGAGGAAACCGGAAAAAATGATGATAACGGTACTTACAAGACTGATGATCGCCAAAGACTTTCGCATGAATGATGAACCTCCCGATGAAGAAAACCTGCTTCCTGAATACCCATAGATATGTTGCCATAATTTAAGTGAAAAAGAAAGAGCAGCAGAGGATAGGCAGCAGGGTCACATCTGATCCTGGATGTATCTGACGATATCCGTCATCTTACTTTCTTTCCAGGCGCCTTTTTCTGCTTCTTCCGCGAGCGGGCAGAGGATGAAGAAATCGAGAGTCTCGCCGGGTACTCTTCCGGTACGCATGGGCTCGGAAAAATGCGCCTTCCAGTCTTCTTCGGTTGCATTCTTAAAACGATCCGGCTGAAGGAAAGTCATCTGACGCTTCGTCGCAGCGATATGCATCTTCGCAGACAGCGGCGACAGGAGCTTATACTCTTCTTCCGGAACATCCTGGAAGATCACCGGGACCTCGCCGGTATCGATCCTCTCGGTATCTCTTAAGATGTCGATACCGTAGGGCTTGAAGGTAAACTTCTCGGAAGAAAGATCCAGCTGCAGTAAAAGTCCTTTTTCCGTATTAAACTGGGAGCGCTGGTACGGAGTGTCGAAGATGAAGTTGCCAAGCGAGTAGAAGATCGCCTTATCGCCGACCATCTCATAGTTCATCGGTACATGCGGGTGATGGGAAACGACGATGTCTGCGCCCATCTCCAGATACTGGTGATAACGGTCACGGGTGTAAGGGGACGGAAGCGGAGTGAACTCCTCGCCGGCATGGGCCACGACGATGCACCAGCGGCAGGTCTTCTTGATCTCTGTGATTGCTTCCCGGATCGCGTCGAGATCGCTCCAGCTGAAGCAGCCGGCCTCGGTCTCACTTGCCTTCCGGCAGGCGCGCTGATAACCGACACCGAACATGCCGATACCGCCGGACTCCGGAAGGTAGAGGATCTTTCTGGCCTCCTCGATATTCATGCCGGCGCCGATCGTCGCGATGCCGCGCTTCTTCGCCTCTTCGAGCGTCGATGCGATACCCGCCTCGCCGGCGTCCTTAATGTGATTATTACAGATATTCCAGATGTCGCAGTGGTTTTCGGAAAGAAAATCTGCGACGGCCGGCTCCATGAAGTGCAGGAGCTGCTTCGCGCCCTCGGTCTCCTCGTTCTTCGGGCAGTCCATGATCGGTCCTTCGACATTGGCGATCACATGGTCCGCGTAGGATAGGACGTCTCTGACGCGCTTGCTCAGAAGATTCGGATCTTCCCAGCGGTGATCCATGAACCGGTCAAATCCGATGTCCCCGGTAAAGACCAGCGTCGTCTCGCCTCTTAGGATCTGGCAGAACTTATTGCCTCTGGCTTCGAAGTCCTTGAAGTGGGTGTAGGATGCGGCGGCAGGGGAAAGGATGCAGGCTTTTCCTTCCGGAGTGATCTTTCTGCCGAGATCGACCGATTCTTTCAGATCGGCGACCAGATGGGTATAGGGAAGATCTCCGACATCCTCGTAGATGCGCTTGCCGGACTCATAAGAGAAGATGTACTGATATTCCGGGTGTGCTTTTACAAAGTCGATGAGTGCGGTATAGTCGATGCCGCGGTCCATGCCGCCGATCAGGAGAGTGCCGGTATTGGAGATACTGGTCGCCGCCTGAATGGTTGCCTGGGGGATCGTGCTGATGGAATCGTTATAGAAGTCGATCCCGTCGAAGTTGCCGACGAATTCGAGACGGTGGCGCAGTCCGGTGAAGGACTCGATGCTCTTTCTTACCTTCTCGGGATCAAGGCCGAAGACCTCGGTGCAGATACGGAAAACGAAGGTCGCATTGAACTGGTTATGGGCACCTCTGAGCTTCATATCGAAGTTCATCGATGTATTAAAATCAAGCCTCGTTTTCTTCGCCTTCGTTTCGATCTCCGGAACGTCGTTCCCGTAGTAGAGAAAGTCGCCGGAGGTCTGGTGTATCGTGATATTCTTCTTTGCGTTAAAGTAATTCTCCATCGTGATATAACGGTCGAGATGGTCCTCATAGAGGTTCAGGAAGACCGCCACATGCGGGGAGGTATCAAGGTCGGAGAGCTGATGACAGGAAAGTTCGTAGACGATCGGTGTCCCCTCGTGGATCGCGTCATAGTAATCAAAGCACGGAAGACCGATGTTTCCGCAGAGGATCGCATCGCCGTTTCTGATCTCGGAAAGAACGTGATACAGAAGAGACGAGGTAGTGCTTTTGCCTTTAGTACCGGTAATACCGATGACCTGGGACGAAAACTCCTCCATGAAGAGGCGGGTCTGGGAAATATATTTCGGATCGTCGATATGCGTGATGATTCCGGGGCTCTTGATGATGAGGTCGTAATCGCCGGAGAGCTTCCGGATCTCATCCTCTTTTCCCTCGACGAGGTCGTAGGATGCGGAAGGGCAGTGCTCCCGTAAGAATGTCTCGGTGGACTTGCCTTCTCTTCCTTTTCCCCAGATGAGGATGCGCTTATTATCGAGCTTTTCCGTGATTCTCATGTATCGATATCTCCTTTTCGTGCATCCCTATTATACTCTATATCCCGGAAATGGTGAGACTGACCACGGAATATTGCAGGAATGGCGGACAATGCCCGGGGATCCGAGTGGAAGTGGCGATGCCGGGAGGGAATCAGAGTTCTTTTGAAGCTTTTTGGTGGAGCATCTTCCGCCAGATGGTGAAGTACATCGTGGAGAAGCAGATGCTGGCGCCGATCAGCTGGCTTAGGAACTCTGCCCAGAAGACACCTTCGACACCGAGTCCGATATTCGGCAGAAGAAGAGTCAGAGGGGTCACGAGAATGATCTTCCTGAGCATGGAGAAAAAGAGTGCCTGTTTCGGGCGGTTCAGGGCAACGAATGTGGTCTGGCCGCTCATCTGAAGCGCCATGAACGGGAACGCGCCGAAGTAGATCCTCCCGCAGTGGACCGTCAGCGAGATGAGCTCGGGGTCGTCGGTGAAGATCCGGATGATCGGCTCCGGGATAAGGAGCATCAAGATCCAAAGCAGGGTATTGACCAGAAGTCCGGACAGCAGGATGAAGCGGATGCATGTGGAGACGCGGTCGTCTTTCCTGGCGCCGTAGTTGTAGCTCATGACGTTCTGGCCGGCGCCGGTAACACCGCTGTTCGGGAGGCTCATGATCTCTCTTATCGAGTTGATCAGGCTCATCGCTCCGATGTAGAGGGTGCTGAGCTCGCCGCCGAAGCCCTTGAGCATGACATTGACGACGGCCTGCGTGATGCTGGAAGTGACCTTGAAAGTAAATCCGGTCGCGCCGAGCTTCAGAAGGCCGGGAAGCTGGGCCTTATCGATGCAGAAGCGCTTCAGCCTAAGCGGCGGGCGCTTGCTTCTCAGGAAGAAGATGACCCACAGGGCAGAGGCGCTCTGGGAAAGAACAGTTGCCAGGGCGGCGCCGCGGATCCCCATATCGAAAGTGAAGATGAAAAGCGGATCGAGGGCGATATTCAGGACAGCACCGAGAATGACCGTGGCCATGCCGATCTTCGGGAAGCCCTGTGCATTGATAAACGGATTCATGCCGAGACTGATCAGGACAGGGATCGTACCGATCACATAGATTCGGAAATACTCAATGGCATAGGGAAGTGACTCTTCGTTACCGCCGAGGAGTTCCAGAAGAAACGGTGCGAAGGCGAAAAGGATCACGGTCAGTGCTGCGCCTATAAGAAGAAGGAGCGTAAAGGACGTGGCCATCATGCGCTCGGCTTTCTCGTCATTTTTCTCACCGCGGGCGATCGTTGCGAGGGTGGTACCGCCGGTACTGAAGAGATTGGCAAATCCGCTGATCAGGGTGATCAGGGGGAAGCATACGCCGAGTCCCGTGATGGCAAAAGTACCCGTCTCCCCCATGTGGCCGATATAGGCGCGGTCCACGATGTTATAGAGAACGACGACGATCTCGGCGAGCATGATCGGAAGTCCGAGTCTGAGGATAAGAAACGGGACGTTTCCTCTGGAAAAATCACCTTTCGCGGAGGACATAGCGGATCCTTCGTTCTCAGTGCTCTTCAGGTGTTCGTTCTCCGGATCTCTCATGCACGGCCTCCTATCAGACGTAGGAGCGGTCGATCTTGATGACGCAGTAGTAATGAGGATGCTTCTCCAGCATCTTCTCGCGGACGGTCTGGACGAGTTCTTTTTCCGAGGTCGTAATATCGTGCGGGACGACCATATCGAAGATGAGGTTCGTGTGGCTTTCGCCGGGGACCATGCGGAAATCATGGATCGTGATACGCTCGTCGATCGTCTTGGCAAATGCTCTGGCCTCATCCTGAAGCTTCATGAGATCTTTGTTTTTCGTATCGATCGGGTCCATGTGGATGACGGCCTCGCAGTCCAGCTCGCGCGCCAGGTCGAGCTCGATATTATCGATCACGTCGTGGATATAAAACATATCCTGGAAAGCGGATACTTCCGCGTGAAGAGAGATCATCTTCCGGCCCGGGCCGTAGTCGTGGACGACCACATCGTGGATGCCGGAAACCGGCTCATGGGACAAGACGATCTCTTCGATCTTATCGATGAATTCCTTAGACGGCGGGGTGCCGAGCAGTGGCTCGATCGTATCCCGCGCGGCATTGATGCCGGAGTAGAGGATAAATACGGCGAGCGCGACACCGATATATGCATCGACCGGAAGGTCGGTGAACTTCGTGGAGATGACGGCGAGAAGAACAACGGACGTGGAGATCATGTCGTTTCTGCTGTCGATGGCGGTCGCGCGCATGGCGGCGGAATCGATGATCTTCGCCCAGTGGAAGTTGTAGTACATCATGTAGGTCTTCACGAGAAGCGAGGCGATCAGGATCGCGACAGCCGGGATCGTGCAGTCAACAGCGGTCGGGTGGATGATGCCCTCGATCGAAGACTTTCCGAGTTCAAAGCCCATGATGCAGATGAGAAGGGACACCAGAAGACCCGAGATGTACTCGATACGGCCATGACCGAAAGGATGGTCGGCGTCAGGTGCTTTTCCCGCGAGACGGAAACCGATCATGGTGATGATCGAAGATCCGGCGTCCGACAGGTTATTCAGCGCATCACCGACGATCGCGATCGAGTGCGTCAGGATGCCCATGATGAGCTTGCCGATGAAAAGAATGATGTTGAAAAAGATCCCGCAGGCACCGCAGATACTGCCGACGCTGCGGCGGACTTCCGGATTCTGGGGCTGCTTATAGCCCGGGACCAGTTTTCGGATCAGAAGCGAAACCATAATTACTCCTTCTTAGAATGCTCCATACATTATAACAGGGTTTGTTGTAAAATGTAGATGTTATCTTAGATGGGGGATCGTATGGATCATACTACGGAAAAAGCACTTGAACGCGTGGCCCGGCTCTCCGGGCTGTCCTTATCGGAGGAGGAGAAGGAGATTCTCTTCTCTGATCTTTCGCATATCATTCCATACATGGAGCGCATCACCGGGCTAGATACAGAAGATGCGGCCGGTATCGCTTCGCGGGCCGCGGATATAGAAGCGGCGGATACAGCGCCGGGAGCGGATGCGGCGGCTGAAGCTGTGGGTATGACGCCGGATGCCGGAGATGCGCCGGCGGGCGGCGGGATGCTCCTCCGCGAAGATGTGGAGGAAGAGTCCGGTCTGGCCTCGGCGATCCTATCTTCCGCGCCGGAAGTCTCGGACAATATGTTCTGTGTCCCGAAAGCAGTGGAGTGAGGTGGGAAAATGACATCGAAACACCGAAATTCCAGTGATCTGGATACGATCTTCTCCATGAGTGCGGTAGAAACCGCGCGTGCGATCCGGGAGCAAAAAGTGACCTCGGAAGAGATAGTACGCAAAATTATCGAAAACATAGATGAAGATGAATATATGCTTCACGCATATGTCACTTTTTGGAAGGAAGAAGCGATAGAAAAAGCACGGGCATGCGATGCGAAGATAAGAGAATATTACAAGAAAAAGGGTGGATCATCCGGAGAAAACGCGGAAACCAGGGATGGCACAACGCCTGAAAACATGGGACTTCCTCCGCTTCTCGGCGTTCCGGCCGCGGTGAAGGATAACCTTCTTTATAGGGGGAAAAAGGCGACCTGCGGGTCGAAAATGCTGGAGAACTATATCCCGCCGTATTCGGCCACGTGTGTGGAAAAACTCGAAGAGGCCGGTGCCATCATCATCGGAAAAACGAATATGGATGAATTTGGCATGGGCGTTTCTACGGAGAATTCGTACTTCGGAGCGACGTCGCATCCTCTTCTCCCGGAGCATGTGCCGGGAGGATCGTCCGGAGGATCTGCGGCGGCCGTGGCAGCGGGGGAGGCACTTGTGGCACTTGGCACCGATACCGGCGGATCGATCCGCCAGCCGGCTGCCTACTGCGGGCTTGTCGGGCTTCGTCCGACCTATGGATCCGTGTCCAGACATGGTCTGGTGGCCTTTGCCTCGTCCATGGACACTGCCGGACCTATCACACGCGGAAGCCTAGATGCCGCAGTGCTTTTTAACATTGTTAAGGGGCGGGATCCGAAGGATCAGACCTCGATTTCCTCCCCGGATATCGACATTTCGGCGATGGAGAGCTACTCCGTTCGGGGAAAGCGCATCGCTATTCCGAAACAGCTGATGGGAAGAGCGGGCGATCCTGATTCTAATGGAGAAAAAGGGCTTCATTTTTCAGAAGAGATCATCGACGCGATCCACTCGGCCGGGGCCATCCTCGAAGAAAACGGCGCATCTGTCGAAGAGATCGACCTGCCGGTCCTCGAATATGCGGTACCGGTGTACTACATCCTTTCGTCTGCGGAAGCGTCCTCGAATCTTTCGCGCTATGACGGGATCCGCTACGGATACAGGGATCCTGAGGCGAAGGATCTCTCTGAACTATATACGAAGACCAGAAGCTCAGGCTTCGGGCTTGAGGTAAAGAGGCGTATCCTTCTCGGGAACTATGTCCTTTCGTCCGAGCACTTCGAAGATATCTACCGGAAAGCGGAAAAAGCACGTGATCTTATCCGAGCAGCGCTGGAAGATGCATTCTTAAAGTACGATCTTCTTTTAAGCCCGGCAAGTCCGATGACAGCGCCGAAGAAAGGTGAGATCGCGGATCCGCTTTCCGCATATTGCTCGGATCTCTGCACAGTTCCCTCCAGCCTGGCGGGGATACCCTCCGTCAGTTTCCCCTTCGGAGAATCGTCCGA
>DFFH01000001.1 GCA_002368805.1 Mageeibacillus sp. UBA3781
ATCTATCGGAGTAAAGGATCACTCAATGCTTACAGCGGAGCTGAAGGAGAAGGTTTCCTTCCATACTTCCATGAACGGATCAATTTCGAAGATTCCAGCGGGATATACTGTCGAGATTCATGGCTTGATGATCGGATCACATTTTATGGTGGAAGAACGCGGCTATGAGATTCCGGACGGATACTCCTTAAGGAGTTACGACTACTACGAGGTGAATACGAATGCTAATCCTACGCAGGCGGACCTTTCGAATCCGGTCTCCAAATCTATACTTGCAGAACAGACTCCGAAGGTAGTAGTTAATAATCTGAAGGGATACGGACTTCGTATTAAGAAAGAATGGACTGATAAGGATTTCATGGACAGCCATGACGATGCTTACTTTGCTGTATATAAAAGAGTGAACGGGCAGCTGGTATTGGCGGAAACGAGTGACTTAACGCATCCTGTTGTCCGCCGAATCAGCAATAGTGAGGATTCTGTTTACTGGTACTATGAACGACTGGATCCGGGTCTTGAATTGTCAGACTATGAAATCCGCGAGGTTAAGCTGATCGGATCGTATAACAAGGATTCGGATGGTATCATCACAGGGTACGATCCCAATGAGGTCATCCCGATTGAAGATGGACAAAAGATCGAAATCGATGGAACCATGACAGGAGCCACCAGCGCTTCAACATATGAGTATACTGTTACTTATCAGAAGGGCACGGTACCGAATGGTTCGAATATCCGCGTTGATAAAGCCACGAATGACCGTCCGGGTCTTGGTCTTACTAAGACGGACTGGTCCGGACAGGGTATGCTCCAGAATGCGGAATTTACTCTTGTTTCTGAAGATGGAACATTCAGAAAGAAATTTGTTTCTGATGCATCCGGTAAAATCACCAAAGCGTTCTTTGTTGAAGGAATGGTATATCACCTCACGGAGATCAAAACGCCGACAGGTTACTATTGTCCGACAGATGAGATCACTGTTATTTTCAGAAACGGCCAGTTCGAAGTAGTGGATACATCCGGCGATGGTTTCGGTATCGGAACGGGAACCGTGACTGTCGGAAATGATACGGTCCTTGCCATCAAGAATAAGAATTACACGCTTCGTGTGCTGAAAGTTGACGCAGATGACGACACTCCGCTTCAGGGTGCACACTTCGCGCTGCATAAGCAGATCAAGGTCGGTTCGGTTACCATGTTTGACTATGATCCGGTACCGGGTTACGCGGATATGGTATCCAATGCCGATGGTGTTCTGGAAGAACTGGATAATACACTTCCGGCAGGAACATACGAGCTGCGTGAACTTCAGGCGCCTCTCGGATATTCTCCGCTGTCGCACAATGTCCGTTTCGTAGTCGGTGATACCGGTGGAATTACGCTCCTGAACAACTATGCAGACGTAACGGTAACTTCGGATGATTCTGTTCCGGGAACCATGGCCTTTGAGATGAAGATCAAGGATCCTTCTGCAACCAAATTGCTTACAGTGACAAAGACAGTCACCGGTAACATGGGAAGCCGAGATCAGAAGTTTAACTTCACTGCGACATTCAGTGATGCCAATGGTATTGCTTATCAGAATGGCCTGGTCAATGTCCGCTATCCGGATGGAACAGATGCGACACTGACGCTCAACAACAACGGATCCGCTACATTCCAGCTGGCTCATGGTGAATCGATCCGGTTTGCGCTTCCGCCGGATACGACGTATACCATTACAGAAGGCTCGAACGAATACGAGGCTAATTGGAGAATTGATAATGGACCGGCCCATTCGGGAAAAGTGGCAACCGGAGTACTTACAGCGAACCAGACAGTAACCTTTACAAATACGAAGAAGGCCGTTATCCCGACCGGTATCGACTTCACGGTTAAGGCGATCCTGGGTGCGGGACTGCTCCTGTTGATCGGGGCAAGTGCTTTTGCCGTAGTAAGCAGGAGAAGAAGAGACGAAGACGATCCGGAGGACGGTGACTCGTTCCTCAAAGGTATCCGTCGGGTATAAACTGCTTTCATAAATCAAGGAGCCGTATTATAATAGAAGCGTTGTGAAAGAAACGGCGATGGAGTCGTGCGATCAAGCGCTGCTGCGCGCCGTGGAATAACTTTATTTCAGGAGGACGTTCATATGGCAGAGCGCAGAGTTGGTACAGTTTCCCGGGGTATCCGTTGCCCCATTATCCGTCAGGGCGATGACCTTAGTAAAATCGTCACAGAGTCCGTACTGGAGGCGGCAAAATCCGAAGGATTCGAACTCCGCGACCGTGACGTCATCGCGATGACAGAGTCCATCGTAGCAAGATCCCAGGGAAACTACTGCACGGTACAGGATATCGCTGCTGATGTAAAAGCAAAACTTGGCGGAGAGACCGTCGGTGTTATCTTCCCGATCTTAAGCAGAAACCGTTTCGCGATCTGCCTTCGCGGTATCGCAATGGGATGTAAGAAGATCGTCCTGATGCTCTCCTATCCTTCCGATGAAGTCGGCAACTGCCTGGTAAATCTCGATAAGATCGATGAAGCCGGTGTGAATCCATATAGCGACGTCCTCTCTCTGGAGAAGTACAGAGAGCTTTTTGGAGAGAATAAGCATGAGTTTACCGGTGTGGATTACGTGGCATATTACGGGGATCTCATTAAGGAGACGGGATGCGAAGTAGAAATCATCTTCGCCAACCAGCCGAAGGCGATCCTCGACTATACAAAGAACGTGATCAACTGTGATATCCACACCCGTGCGAGAACAAAGAGGATCCTCCTTGCCGGCGGTGCGGAGAAGGTATTCGGCATGGATGAGATCATGAACGCTCCTGTAAACGGAAGCGGATACAATGAGAAGTACGGCCTGCTCGGCTCCAATAAAGCAACCGAGGATCAGGTCAAGCTCTTCCCGAGAGACTGCAAGGATTTGGTACTGGCAGTCCAAAAGAATATCCTCAATGCGACCGGAAAGTGCGTCGAAGTCATGGTATATGGCGATGGTGCCTTTAAGGATCCGCAGGGCAAGATCTGGGAACTCGCAGATCCGGTCGTATCTCCTGCATTTACAGATGGACTTATCGGCACGCCGAACGAGCTGAAGCTCAAGTATCTCGCAGATAACGACTTTAAGGATCTGTCCGGTGAGGAACTTAAGAAGGCGATCTCCGAGAGTATCAAGGCGAAGGACAAAGACCTCGTCGGCAAGATGGCCAGCGAAGGAACGACACCGCGTCAGCTGACCGACCTGATCGGATCGCTTTGTGACCTGACTTCCGGATCCGGCGATAAGGGTACGCCGGTCGTACTGGTACAGGGTTACTTTGATAACTACACGAACTGACGGAAAATAGATTATAATGTAGAAAGCCCGTGCTGATGGCGCGGGCTTTCCAATTTCATTCGAAAGATGCGTAAGTAAAAGACGGAACGAAAGGAGATGCCGGCGGAATATGCTTAAGAAGAAATTACCATGGATGCTTCTGTTTCTGGTACTGATGGTATTCAGTATCTGGGCGGTCGTGTCCAGATCGGATAGTTTCTCTCCGTCACTTCTCCGGGAGACCCTGATCCACTCCGATGTAAAGTGGCTCATCCTGGCGGTGGCAGGGATGATCTGTAATATCCTTTTCGAAGGCTTCGCACTCGATATTCTTGTCCGGACGCTGACGAAGACAGAAGGGGAGAAGCCGATCAAAAGCCACGGAATCGTCTATTCGGCGGCGGATATCTACTTCTCGGCGATCACCCCGTCTGCATCTGCCGGTCAGCCGGCAAGTGCTTTTTTCATGAATAGAGACGGGATCCCGGTGGCGAAGTCCGCAGTCATCCTTGTGCTGAATATGCTCTTTTATACCGGAGCGCTCGCGATCGTCGGAGTTATGGGCTTTGCCATAAGTCCTGCGATGTACTGGGGGATGGATACGCTCGCCCAGACGCTGGTCATGATCGGCTTCATCATCCTTCTTGTACTCTGCGCGGTGTTTGTACTGATCCTGAAGAAAGAACGATGGATCCGAAGCGTGGCAGTCAAACTCGTAAAACTTGCCAAGAAGATGCACCTGATCCGCGACGTGGAGGGAAGAGTCAGAAAAATCGACGCGGCGATCGCACAGTACAAGAGCTGTGCGGACCTGATCTTTAAGAATAAGCCCGCAATGTTTGCAGCCTTCGGGCTGAATCTGCTGCAGAGATTGTCTCTGGTCAGTACGACAGTCCTGGTATATCTTGCCTTCGGCGGATCCTACGGGAATCTGGCGGATGTCACGGCAGTCTCCTGCCTTGTACTGGTCGGTGTGTACAGCCTTCCTGTACCGGGCGGCATGGGCGTCGCGGATTATCTTCTTCTGGCAGGCCTCTGTCAGATCGACGATATCGCAAGTACTGCGAACCTTGCGCTGTTTTCCCGAGGCATCTCTTTTTACAGCTGCATATTCATCACGATCATCATCCTGATCGTCGGATATGCACTACAGGAGAGAAGGATACAGAAGAAAAAGGCGGAAGCCGCAGAAGGAAAATAAAGACGGGGACAAGTGCTTTTTGAGAGGAAAGTGCTTGAAAATGACAGGGTGCTTTTTGGACAGAATACTGTTATACTCATATAGGCGTATTTTGTACGTGTAGTACGGTAGAAAATGTAGGAGGAATTTGAATATGCCGATAACCGATTATCTTGAAAGAAATGCAGATATGTATGGTGACGAGGTCGCGCTGGTGGAACTGAATCCGGAACAGCAGGAAGTTGGCCGCATCACCTGGAAAGAATATGAACTGATCCAGCCCACCAAGACACAGGCATACCGCCGTCAGATTACATGGAAGGTCTTCGACGAGAAGGCAAACCGTCTTGCAAATATGCTGCTTTCCCGTGGTATCAAGAAGGGAAATAAGATCGGTATCCTCATGATGAACTGCCTCGAGTGGCTCCCGATCTACTTCGGCATTTTGAAGACCGGCGCGCTCGCAGTACCGCTGAACTTCCGTTATACATCCGATGAGATCCTCTACTGCTCCAATCTGGCCGAGCTGGATATCCTGTTGTTCGGACCGGAGTTCGTATCCCGTATCGAGAATATCGAGCCGGCACTTCACAAGAACCGTGCCCTCATCTTCGTAGGTGAGCAGTGCCCGTCTTTTGCAGAAGATTACCGCCAGATCACAGGTGATTACTCCAGCACACGCCCGAATATCCCGATTACCGATGATGATTTCGGTGCGATTTACTTCAGTTCCGGTACGACCGGTTTCCCGAAGGCGATCCTGCATCGTCACAGAAGCCTGATGCATGCCGCAGCTGTCGAGCAGAAGCATCACTCTACATCCCGTGAGGACTGCTTCCTTTGCATCCCGCCTCTCTATCACACCGGTGCGAAGATGCACTGGATGGGATCTCTGGTGGCAGGCTCCCGCGCGGTACTTCTCCGTGGTACGAAACCGAAGTATATCCTAGATGCCGTTTCTTCCGAGCACTGCACGATCGTATGGCTCCTGGTGCCGTGGGCACAGGACATCCTCGATGCGCTCGATAGAGGCGATGTGAAGCTTTCCGATTATCAGCTCGATCAGTGGAGACTGATGCACATCGGTGCTCAGCCTGTTCCGAAGTCCCTGATCAAGAGATGGCTCGCTTATTTCCCGAATCATCAGTACGATACGAACTACGGCCTTTCCGAGTCGATCGGCCCCGGCTGCGTGCACCTCGGCGTAGAAAATGTCGAGAAGGTCGGCGCCATCGGTATCCCGGGCTATGGCTGGGAGTGCAAGATCATCGACGAGAACGGCAATATCGTTAAGCAGGGTGAAGTCGGCGAGCTCTGTGTCAAGGGCAACGGCGTCATGGAGTGCTACTACAATAATCCGGAAGCAACAGCGGAAGTCCTGAAGGACGGCTGGCTCCTGACCGGTGACATGGGCCGTCAGGATGAGGATGGATTCATCTACCTCGTTGACAGAAAGAAGGACGTCATCATCTCCGGTGGTGAGAACCTCTATCCTGTCGAGATCGAGGACTTCATCATGAAGAACGATAAGATCAAGGATGTCGCTGTTATCGGTCTGCCGGACAAGCGCCAGGGCGAGATCGCCGGCGCGATCATCGAAGTCAAGGAAGGCATGACGATGACAGAAGAAGAGGTCAACGACTTCTGCCTGCAGATGCCGAGATATAAGAGACCGAGAAAGATCATCTTTGCTCCGGTCCTCCGCAATGCGACAGGTAAGATCGAGAAGCCGAAACTCCGTAAGATGTATGGTGAGGAGTACCTGGTCGCGTACGAGAACCAGGATTGATCAAAATCGAGCGGGACTCGAAAATACACTTAAACGCTGCAAGGCGAGTGCTTTTCAAATAGAAGCATCAAAAGAAGACGGAATCGGAAGGAGCGGTTCCGTCTTTTGCTTTGGTATGATTTCAGGAAGTAATTTATGTCTGATACCGTCAA
>DFFH01000011.1 GCA_002368805.1 Mageeibacillus sp. UBA3781
TTCTGGATGATCGAGCCGGAGATCGCATTTGCAGATCTCAAGGACGATATGCTCCTTGCCGAGTCCATGATCAAGTACATCATCAACTACGTACTGGAGAACGCTCCGGAAGAGATGAAGTTCTTCAACGATTTCGTAGATAAGGGACTGATCGAAAGACTCCGGCATGTAGCATCTTCCGACTTCGGCCACGTTACCTACACAGAGGCAATCGAGATCCTCGAGAAGGTAAACGACAAGTTCGAGTACAAGGTATCCTGGGGCTGCGATCTTCAGACCGAACACGAGAGATACCTCACCGAGGAAGTCTTCAAGAAGCCGGTATTCGTTACCGACTATCCGAAGGAGATCAAGGCTTTCTACATGAAGCTCAACGAAGACGGAAAGACAGTTGCCGCTATGGACTGCCTCGTTCCGGGCATCGGCGAGATCATCGGCGGATCCCAGCGTGAAGACGACTACGACAAGCTCGCAGCCCGCATCACGGAACTCGGCATGAAGCCGGAGGACTACGGATTCTATATGGATCTTAGAAAGTTCGGTACCGCGCGTCACGCAGGTTTCGGCCTCGGATTTGAGCGCTGCGTCATGTACCTCACAGGTGTCAGCAACATCCGTGACGTCATCCCGTTCCCGAGAACGGTCAACAACTGCGAACTCTGATATCCGAACTGCCCTTCGGGGCAAGTGCTTTTGCAGAAGAAATAAGGAGCGCTGAAGTGGCGCAAATAAAGAAACAAAGGAGAGTTGAAAATGGGTACGATTCAGATTCCGGACGGGTATAAGAGCCCGCAAACCATTCGCGAAACGGAAGTCGCGATCAAGGAAGTTAAGGACTATTTCGAGCGGGCGCTCGCAGATGCGCTGAACCTGACACGTGTGTCGGCGCCGCTATTCGTAAAGCCGGAGTCGGGACTCAATGACAACTTAAACGGCGTGGAAAGACCGGTAGCTTTCGGCATCAAGGAACAGGGCGAGAAGGAAGTCGAGATCGTGCACTCTCTTGCAAAGTGGAAGAGAATGGCGCTCAGCAAGTACGGATTTAACCCGGGCGAGGGACTATACACCGATATGACGGCGATCCGCCGCGATGAAGAGACCGACAACCTCCACTCGATCTATGTCGATCAGTGGGACTGGGAGAAGATCATCACGAAAGATCAGAGAAACGTCGAGACGCTGAAAGAGACGGTCTTCCGCATCTACATGGCGATCAAGCAGACCGAGTACTACATCTGCGGCAAGTATCACTTCATGGATCCTTTCCTGCCGAACGAGATCCATTTCATCACGACGCAGGAACTCGAGGACATGTATCCGGACAAGACTCCAAAGGAAAGAGAGAACCTCATCACGAAGGAATACGGTGCCGTGTTCCTTATGCAGATCGGCGGTGCCCTGAAATCCGGAAAGCCACACGACGGCCGTGCTCCGGACTACGATGACTGGTCCTTAAACGGCGATATCCTCGTGTACTATCCGGTACTCGGCAGTTCGCTGGAACTCTCTTCCATGGGTATCCGTGTCGATGAGGAGGCGATGGCCAAGCAGCTCAAGATCGCAGGATGCGAGGAGAGAGCAGAGCTTCCGTTCCAGAAGGATGTTCTTGAGTGTAAGCTTCCTTATACGATCGGCGGCGGTATCGGACAGTCCCGTATCTGCATGTTCTTCCTGCAGAGAGCGCACATCGGCGAGGTTCAGTCGTCCGTATGGCCGGAGGAAGTGGTCGAGAAAGCGGCTGCACACGGTGTGAATCTTCTTTAATTCCTGAAGGAAAACAGAAATGACGAGGGGTGTCTCAAAAATACTGAGGCACCCCTCTTTCGCTGTAATATGAATTATGTGATTTATTTTTTTTGCGGTTGAAAGTACTTTTTATATTCCCTAAGCATCAGATTCTTTCTCTTGTTCCCCTGTACACTTTGGAGGTTTTGATATTTGCCAACTATGGACATGCTCATCAGACCCTTTTTAACCAGTAATTCGTACTTCCCTTTGAAGAACGGGAATTCTCTTACGATCCAGTTCGCTTCCTCGCTGTTGCGAACTGCGATTTCTCCAAAATAAATCTCCATCATTTTTTCAAAGGCCTCTTTTGTTTCATTAATTCTTGAAAACGACTCATTCTCATAAAGATAGAAATACCATTTTTCTAATGGATCCAAACTATCTACAGAGTAGTCGGGGGTAAAAACACCGCTTCCTGCACTGATTTTTTCGAGCTCCTCAAGAAGGCTCGTCCTATATGTAGAAAAGAAATCTTCTGCCTCTTTGCTATCATTAAAGGCAAACAGATCCTGGCTGTATTTTACTGCTGTTGCTAAACCATCTTTAGACATACTTATTATCTCCCTGGACAATTCAATTATAGTTGGGACAGACAAAAAAAGCGAGCCAGGTAGCGCATCTGTGCCACCTGACCCGCAAGTCTTTTTGGGTATTTATGAATCATTAACCCTGAGCATTCCGGCTCCATGTCTTAAATAAATCATATAGCCGGTCTTCGTTTTTCTCCCTTGAAGACTTTCGGATGCAAACGAGGATCATGGCATAAGGGAACGTAGCTAGAGCATCCATGGCATCAAAGATCAACTGAGGCCGGTTTACTCCTTCCAGTTTTTTTGGAGAAGTTTTATATCCCCAGTGAACGCCCGCGTTATTAGCTATCAAGGTTTCACCCCAGTATATCGAGATGTCCATGGCCAGCACGAGTGTCTGAACAGACAGTTTTTTCGTGCTGACAGGAACCACGTCGCGAAATTGTTCCGGAATGGAAGAAGCCTCGTCGGCTATTTCTTTTTCCGTTTTGTCCTCCCATTCGATCCGATCTTCAAACCATTTCCACAGGCCGACCAGAGATTCCGGTGTTTTGTCTAGAGAGATGCTGCCGCCGGACTGGGAGATGAAATCTTCCAGTTGCTGTATGCGGCTTTCCTTGACTTCCAAAAACCACTGGAAGTATTGCTCTGCCTGTTTCTTCGTCAGCAGTTCAAAAGATGTTATCTTAAAAGGCATTTCCATTAATGGATAATTCATCGATCTCACCCCAAATGTACAACGTAATGAATGCCATACTGGCTCAGAAGATCAAATACTGATTGTGTAGCTCCAACTGTACCAGAAAAACTGCTTTCCGTGAAGACCCACACTACTTCATCAACCATGCCGTTCTGAAGCAACCAGCCGTCCTTGAGGATCTGCATTCTTACTCTTTGACTTAAGCAAGTGTATCCCACTTTAGATTCATAAGCAACGCCGTCGTTATAAAGATCAACATATCTTCCGCCTTTTTCGCCGTTGACCATGGTTCTGAAGTATACTTGCGACTCGCCGCCATGCTCAATTCTTAGCATGTCTTCTCCCGACTGTCCAAGCTGATTAATTGCAAGACCAGAATCCACCAGATCGTCTGCGCAACTGTCCCCATCCGCCATATCCATCTGGATCCAGGAGATTACACCATCAGGAAGGTTACTGATGCCTAAACACAGATACATGTTCAATCCTTTGATGACGCCAAAGGTTGAAACATAGTAATAGATAGCTTCAATGTGCGCTACGACTGCAGGAATTGCTTCGATACAGACAACAAGAGCGATAATGATAACTCCTATTGTAATCAGGAATTCTAAAACATTATAAACATCAAACGGCGATATCCTCGTGTACTATCCGGTACTCGGCAGTTCTCTGGAACTCTCTTCCATGGGTATCCGTGTCGATGAGGAGGCGATGGCCAAGCAGCTCAAGATCGCAGGATGCGAGGAGAGAGCAGAACTTCCGTTCCAGAAGGATGTTCTTGAGTGTAAGCTTCCGTACACGATCGGCGGCGGTATCGGACAGTCCCGTATCTGCATGTTCTTCCTGCAGAGAGCGCACATCGGCGAGGTTCAGTCGTCCGTATGGCCGGAGGACGTGGTCGAGAAAGCGGCTGCACACGGTGTGAATCTTCTTTGATCGTTAATAAATCGAATAATACTGACAAATCATCAGTTAATGACGGCAAAAAGCCCTGCAGAAATGCGGGGCTTCTTTGTTTGCGGATAGAAAGGTAGGCAGGTGCTTTTCTATCGGAAAGAGATGGTGGCGCAGAACGGATAGAAATCAAAAAATCGATTTTCTATCGGTATGATTAAGCTGTTATAAACAGATAAGAAATCGAAAAGACAGATTCTATCGGTAAGTAATCCTGTATGAGGACGGATAGAAGTGCTTTTCCATGAAAAATTATCCGCTTCAATGTACTGCATTGTTCCGATAATTTTTCAGAATTCGAATTCCTATCGGTAAGAGGCAACCAAAGTGAACCGATAAAACTTCAAAAAACGAAGAATTATGGGAAAAAGTTTACAAAACTACTCATATAAAATATAGCCAGGCGCGGGGCGGGTTCGTAGAATAGAGAAAACCAATCAAAAGAATGGAGTTGAGCGAATGAAGCTTCAGGACGAACTGCTCATAAGGAAGGCCTCTCTGGAAAAAGCACTTCTAGCGGCGAAAAAAGTGCTTGATCATGCTCCGGAGGGGAAGCTTCGGATCTCGAGGAAGAAGACCGGGGTCCAGTTTTATCATGTGAAGAATCCAAAGGATACGCACGGAAGGTATATCCGAAAGGAGCAGATCGACCTGGTGAAGAGGTTAGCGGCAAAAAGCTATGCTTCAAGACTGAAGCGGCGCGCGACAAGAGAACTTCGCGTGCTGAACGAGTACTTGACGATTATTTCCGATAAGAGCGCAGACACGGTCTTTGACGAGATAGGAGAGACGCGCAGGAACCTGGTAACTCCGATCCTTCTATCCGAAAGCCGGCGGGCAGAAATATGGGAGAACGAAGAATTTGTATCGAATTCATTTCATCCGGAGGAAAAGAAATACGAGACACATCGCGGAGAACTGGTGCGCTCTAAATCAGAGCTTCTGATCGCGAATATGTATGCGGAACTTGGAATACCATACCGCTATGAAAACGAATTGATTTTGAAGGACGGCGGAAGAATGTTCCCGGATTTTACGTTATTTGATACAAGACGGAGAAAACTCATATATCACGAGCATTTTGGAATGATGGACGACGCTGTCTATTGGGAAAATGCTATACGTAAAATAGAACGATATCAGAAGAATGGTATATTTCTCGGAATCAATCTGATCGTGACCTTTGAAGGCAGGAACACATCATTAAATGTGCGCGAATTGAGCCGATCAATTCTTTCTCTGATCTGATCCGTCCAATACGGAGAAAGGAAAAGATCAGAAGGAGTTGGCGATTCTGATGATGATAATGATGCCGAGCTGAGCGAGGCAGTAGAACATCAGATAGCTTGCTGCCAGCATGTTGAAAGCGGCATTGTCGGTGAGCATCAGGTCCTGCTTGAGAGAGACGAAGTGTGTGATGCCCATGATGACCAGCGCAACGAATATTAATGTAAAAGCACCCTGCGTGCCGAGAAGTACAGAGAAGAAGATCAGGACGTCAGCAAAGCACAGATAGATGGATGACATTGTAACGGTGTCCAGCGCCCGGAGGTACGAGAGTCTCCTGTTGGCGAACCGGGATGTTACGAAGAAGCACATCGCCAGAAGAAGAACGCTGAACCAAAGGATCACGGAGATAGTGCCGAAAGCGATGAACGGATGAGCGGAGAAGAGGTCCGTCTTGCCGAAAAGAAGCGAGATCAGCATCCCGAGGAAAGGAGAATTAGTCCGGTTCGTAAAGAGTACCATCAGTGAAGTAAACGTCGCGAAGATACTGTTGATGATCAGGACCTTCGGGACAGACACCTTCTGCGGACGATTCTGGATCGTGCTTACCGGGTGCCAGATATAGTTCATGACCGGGCGCATCACCTTCGAGATCGACGGGAACTTCGTCCGGACCTGATCGATGAATCTCGCAAAAGAAAACTTACCGTCAGATGTGCCTGCGCCGGAAGAGGCAGACCCGGCATGATTCCATACCTGTTTCGTCTTTTTCGATGCTTTTTTACTGTAGTGTGAAGGATCTGCGCTACAGGACGAATAGTCCGGCGCGGCGGAAGAATGGGTGGAATCGGAAGAATATCCGGAAGCGGACCCTGCGTCATATGTTCCGGCTGTTGAAGTATGAGTGGCGGAATCGGGAGATGCGCTGGCGGAAGATCCGGAAGATCCGGAAGTTACGG
Organism: Mageeibacillus sp. UBA3781; assembly: GCA_002368805.1. Taxonomy (GTDB): domain Bacteria; phylum Bacillota; class Clostridia; order Saccharofermentanales; family Saccharofermentanaceae; genus Scatonaster. Next base: position 6,162 of record DFFH01000011.1, read on the forward strand.
CGGTGCTGCCGGCAGATGAAGACGTGCCGCGGCAGGAACATCTCTGCCCGGGTGCGAGTTCTCTTCCGCAATAGAAACAGGTTTTTGCCATAAGCTCCCTCTACGATCTCTTCAGATCAAGATATTCTGAGGTTATCTACCGCCTGTTTACAGGCGTTTCGACTACACATGACCCCACTAGTAATGTATAATACGGGAAGAATGTTATCATTTTATGTCGAAACGTGACTTATTTGACAAATTTCATACATGATTCGACTGAAAGGGCGGAAAATTGGGCCAGGAGAGTGCGTCCCTAAAGAAAACAAATCACTCGGGTAATGCGAAGGAACAGCCGGAGTATGGCTGCGTCCCGAGCCGTTTCTGGTATTCGTTCTTCGGAGCGGTCATCGCGGGCGGCGTCCTCAAGCGGGTCTTCGGCATGAAGCTGAAGACGGATAAGAAGATCAGAGACCTTCCCGGCCCGCTGGTCATCGTCGGCAATCACCCGTCATTTATTGACCCGGCGGTCATGGGGATCGCGCTGAAAGGCCGCCCGATCAACTTCGTCGCGGGTGAATTTCTCTTTAGAAAAAAGATCTTCGGACACATCATCACGAAGGGCGGGTGCATCCCGAAGGCACAGTTCCGCAATGACCTCAGGACGGTCCGCGCGATGATGCGCGTACTCGGAAGAGGCGGAGTTCTGGGCATTTTCCCGGAGGGGACACGCTTTACGGACGGTCACTCGATCGGCTTTGAAAACGGACTGGCATCGATCATCAAGAAGACAGGTGCCGGGGTCGTGATCTTCCGCTCGCACGGCGCGTATATGACCTGGCCGAGGTGGAGCGAGAGCTCCTGGAGAAGAGGCCGCATCACGGCGGAGTTTACTGAGGTGCTTCCGGCGGAGAAGGTGCAGGAGATGAGCGTGGATGAGATCCATGATTTCATGCGAAAAGCACTGGTCTATAACGAGTACGAGTATTTCTCCGATCATCCGCAGGTCTTTAAGTCCAGGGCTCCGGCATCGGGGATCCAGAATATCGCGAATATCTGCCCGCGCTGCAGAAAACTGAATACGACGCATGTCGAGGACGGAAAGGGAGATAAATCTCTTCCGAAAGAACATAGAAGAAAGAAGAATCTGATCGTGTGCAGTGCCTGCGGGAACAGAGTCATCATGAACCAAAGAGGCTTCTTCGAGCCGGCCGGGCCGGAGGATAAGAGCTTTCCCGATCTTCACGAGTGGGCGGAGTGGGAGAAGACGATCTACGAAGAGGAAGTGGCAAAAGACGGTTTCTGCCTAACAGAGAAAGTCGAGCTCTTTAAGCTCTGTAACGGGCATGATCATGCGAAAGTTGGAGAAGGCGTACTCACAGTCAAAGACGGCGTGATCACCTATGAGGGGACCGAGTGCCCGCCGGAATCAGGCATCGTGTATAAGAAAGGAAAGCCCGATCCGAAATACCGGGATCGCGATATTCCCAGAGATGCAAAGCCAGTAACGAAGACGTACCAGGCTTCCGGCATGAAGGGGATGCTGATGGACTATGGCAAATTCATGGAGCTTTTTGATCCGAGGGAAGGCGCGTACCGCTATGTTCCGGAGAACCGCCAGCGCCTCTTCGAGATCCAGAGCGTCATCATGGCGATGAAAGATCGAAAATGTGATCATAGATGAGGTCGATATTCTCATCCGAGTACTCGATCTCCGAAGAAAACATGCGGCACAGCTCGATCTGCTCTTCTTTGGTAAAAGCACCTGTCTCTTTCCATCTGCAAGCGCCTAAGTAGCGGATGATCCTCATGGAGAGTACGGCGAATCCGATGCATAGAAGAGCTTCGTCTTCCATCGGGTCCTCGCCGAGATGGCGGTAGATCAGGTACCACAGGAGATTCTCATATTCGAAAGCGCGGCCTTCTTTCTCCATAAATGTTTTAAATGCATCGAGATCATCGCTGGAAATCTCTGAATCTTTCAGTTTTGTCAGTTCGATACCCCATGCGGGATCAAGCTGTTCCAGACTTCTGAGAAATGCGCCCCAGTGGGCGTAGTCAGAAGGCTCCGACGGGATAACCGGTGAAACGGCGGAATCAGAGAAGAGAGAAAAAATATTGTCGATCCGGGCATCGAGGGCCACGGTGCGGTCCTGAAGAAGAGAGAAGATCTTTGATCTTAGGTCATCACTTTCAGAAAGTCCGATCAGGCGGATCGGATCGCTGTGGGTAAGCAGCATACGGGCGGCCTCTTCACAGCAAAGCCCATATCCCATCTCCATATGATCTGAAAAGTCTTTATAGAACCGCGGATGCTCGGTGCAGATCTCACTGAGAGACTCTTCGCCCAGATTTAAGATCAGGTCACAGAGGTTATCGGAATTCAGAAAAGGACAGCGTTCGTTCTCGGCCATGATGAAGTGGGCCTGAGGTTCGTCAGCCTCGGAAGGCGGGCAGATGCAGGCCCGAAGCTTCTCCCCGACAGGACCGGTCACGGTCTTGTACTTCTCATATGTGTCGTCATCGATGTCGATCTCCCAGCCAACGCAGCAGCTGTGGCGGCACTCCCCCGCTATACACTGAAATCCTATCGAATAATCGGGCATGACGATGCCCTGTACTTCATTATCCATGTTCATTCCTCCTGAGAAGAAATGTACTGCGAATACAAGTGCTTTTCAAGATGAGGGAAAAAGATCTGGAAGAATTTGCAACAGATCCGGTTTTTGCCTCGTCTATTACTCGAAGGCGAAATGAAGAAAAAGCCATTTTCAAATACGTATTGGAAAAAGAAAAACGTGAAAACGAGGAGATTATAAAAAATGAAAAAGATGAACGGGAAAACGATCGCAGCAATTCTTATGGCAGGTGTCCTTCTGATCGGTGCCAGCGGATGCAGCAAAAAAGTAACAGCGAATGGCGAAAGTGAGAAAACAGAAGCCACGACTACGGCGGGTCAGCAGGATCCGGCAAAGAAGACAGCAGATCTTTTCGGAAATCCGGATAAAGAGAATGCATCCGGGCATGGAGTGATGCGCTCCCTGGATGCAAAGGATCCGGTGATCGAGGATCTCAGAAGCGCTTACTCGGAGATCAACTGGAAGATGTACAGCAAGATCGTTTCGGGCTCTGAGCTCACGGTCGAAGCAATGATCAGTGATAAGTATGACATGGATGCCCCGTCCAAGATCACGATGTATGTATTTGCGCATAATGACGATTATGCATGGAACAAAGAAGATGCATTTGCGAAGATGGAAGGCGCGCCCTGCCGTCCGATCGTCGATCAGGAATATAACACGATCCATACTTACTGGATCCAGGGCAATCTCCCGAAGGATATGCCGACCGGAACATATACGATGGTCTTTGTCCTCCCGGATGGAACGGTCGATTCCGTGAAGGACTTCGAACTGGTACAGCCGAGCGAGGCACCTGCTCCGGAGGAAGTCGGCTGATCGTCAGAAGATCCGGGAGCGCCGCCGGATAGTATCCCGGTTCGGGAGAGCGGCGAAACTCCATTTATACAGGCAACTGTCGAAAGAAAGGAAATCTTTCAGGGTATAAAAGAAAAAAGCGGCGGCCTCTACCCCTCCTTAAGGCCCCGCTTTTTTTATATATTAAATTGAATCCCTATAAAATCAGCAGTATAATGATAGGGCTTGAACAACAAGTAATTTTCTTAAGGAGTGTGAACATTATGGCAATGGTTCAGAAGAAAAATGTCGAAGATTTAAACGTTTCCGGCAAAAGAGTAATCGTTCGTGTGGACTTCAACGTACCGCTCGACAAGAAGACAGGTGAAATTACAGACGATAAGAGAATCAAGGGTGCTCTCCCGACGATCAAGTATCTCGTAGATAACGGTGCAAAGGTTATCCTCGTTTCCCACCTCGGCCGCCCGAAGAATGGACCGGAGCCGGCATTCTCCATGAAGCCAGCTGCTGACCGCCTCGCTGAGCTCATCGGTAAGCCTGTAACACTGGCTGCTGACGTTATCGGCGAAGATGCTAAGGCGAAGGCTGCTGCTCTGAAGGACGGCGAGATCCTGATGCTCGAGAACGTCCGTTTCCACAAAGAAGAAACAAAGAATGATCCGAAGTTCGCTGCTGAGCTCGCTTCCATGGCTGACCTTTATGTCAACGATGCTTTCGGTACAGCTCACCGTGCACACGCTTCCACAGCAGGTCTTGCTAACTTCCTGCCGTCTGCTTCCGGTTACCTCATCGAGAAGGAGATCAAGTTCATCGGCGGTGCCCTCGCAAATCCGGAGCGTCCGTTCGTTGCTATCCTCGGTGGTTCCAAGGTTTCCGATAAGATCGGCGTAATCGAGAACCTCATCGACAAGGCTGATACGATCATCATCGGTGGTGGTATGGCTTACACATTCGCAGCTGCTCAGGGCGGTTCCATCGGTAATTCCCTCTGTGAGCCGGATAAGTTCGATCTTGCAAAAGAACTCATCGCTAAGGCTGAGGCTAAGGGCGTTAAGCTCCTGACACCTGTTGATACAGTTGCTGCAGATGCATTTGATGCAAACGCTAATTCCCAGGTAGTAGATACCATGGCTATCCCGGATGGCTGGATGGGTCTGGATATCGGACCGAAGACCATCGAGATGTTCTCCGCTGAGATCAAGGCTGCTAAGACCGTTATCTGGAATGGTCCTGCAGGCGTATTCGAGTTCGAGAAGTTCGCAGTTGGTACAAAGGCTCTCGCTCAGGCGATCGCAGAGTCCTCTGCAATTTCCATCATCGGTGGTGGTGACTCCGCTGCTGCTGTTGAGAAGCTCGGCTATGCTGATAAGGTAACACACATCTCCACAGGTGGTGGTGCTTCCCTCGAGTTCATCGAAGGTAAGGTTCTCCCGGGTATTGACTGCCTCCAGGATAAGGAGATCGGCAGAACATTCGCAGCTGGTAACTGGAAGATGAACTGCGGTATCCCGGCGGATGCTGTTAAGCTCATCGAAGAACTGAAGCCGCTCGTTAAGGACGCTACAGCGAAGATCGCTCTCGGCGTTCCGGCTACTGCTCTTGCAGCTGCTGTTGAGGCTACAGCTTACACCAATATCAAGATCGCTGCTCAGAACTGCCACTTCGAAGAGAAGGGTGCTTTCACAGGCGAGATCTCCCCGCTGTGGCTGGCTAAGATGGGCGTTACATACTGCATCATCGGTCACTCCGAGCGTCGTGAGTACAACGCTGAGACAGACGAGACAGTTAACAAGAAGGCTCTGGCTCTTCTGAAGTACGGCGTTAAGCCGATCATTTGCTGCGGTGAGTCCCTGGCTCAGCGTGAAGCAGGCGAGACATTTGACTGGATCAAGGGTCAGATCGTTGGCGCTTTCAAGGATATCCCGGCTTCCAAGCTCTGCCAGATCACTATCGCTTACGAGCCGATCTGGGCTATCGGAACAGGTAAGACAGCTACAGATGAGCAGGCTGAGGAAGTTTGCAAGTTCATCCGTGGCGTCATCGCAGAGCTCTACTGCGAGAAGTGCGCTGAGGCGATCACCATCCAGTATGGCGGATCCTGCAACGCAGGTAATGCTGCAGGTCTCTTTGCTCAGGCTGACATCAACGGCGGTCTCGTCGGCGGTGCTTCCCTGAAGGCTCAGGACTTCTCCGTAATCTGCAACGCTGCTAAGTAATCCATCGCCATAAGGTATTACATAGTAAAGTAAAAAGAAGGGGCTGTTCGGAAGAACAGTTCCTTCTTTTTTGTGCTTTGAGAAGTTTACGTATCTGCTATAATAGTGGGTGATCAATAGTAAGTCCGCGAGGGCTTTTCTTCGGGAAAAGCACTCGCCCGGCAGCTGCCCTGCGATCTCTGCGGACTTAGGATTAAAGGAGTGTGAAATATGGGCTTCTGGGATATCATTTATTACTATGGTTATTTCATTGCGATCATCATGATGGTCATCAGCTTGATCATCAGTGCGAATTGCAAGCGTTCTTTCAGTAAATATGCGAAGGTCATGGCAAGAAACGGCCTGACCGGAGCGGATGCGGCGCAGCGCATCCTCTCTGCGTACGGTGTCCACGATGTGACGATCCAGCACATCAGCGGCGATCTTACCGACAACTACAATCCGAAGGATAAGACACTGAATCTATCTGACTCCGTATATGCGAGCTCGTCGATCGCCGCGATCGGCGTTGCCGCCCACGAGTGCGGACACGCGATCCAGCACAATGTCGGATTTGTACCGAATAAGATCCGCTCGGCGCTCGTTCCGGGTGCGAATATCGGATCCAGATTCGGACCGATCCTGGCGATCGTCGGTGTCATCCTGATGGGATACCTCGATTACTCGAATAATGCGGAAGCCGGAAGATCCGGCATCGGATACACGATCTTTTTCGTCGGTATCGCGATCTTCTCTCTGGCAGTGCTTTTCTATCTGGTGACACTTCCGGTAGAACTCGATGCATCGAGAAGAGCTCTGAAGATTCTGAAGAATGACGGCCTTCTCGCGGGAGAGGAACTGGCAGGCGCCAGATCCGTCCTGTCCGCCGCAGCGATGACCTATGTGGCAGCAGCTGCCTCCGCGATCATGACGCTCCTCCGCCTGATCTCCATGGCACACAGAAGAGATTAAGATACCTGATCATCCGGTCGGACCCCAAAGGTCCTTTCCCTAAAGAAACAGAATATAAAAGAACACCGCTCGCCGAATTTCCACCCTACGGAGATCCGGCGAGTTTTTTTGCCGAATTGCTGAAATGTTTACAAAACTACTCATATAAAATATTGTTTTCATTTTTCCTTCGAAAGTAATATACGCTCACACCGAAAAATACTTTCTTAAGGAGAACATGACATGACAAGAGCAGCAACACGTAAAAAGACTGACACCAGGCGATTTCTGGCGATTTTTCTCCTGGTTGCCTTTCTGGTTTTCCAGATCCCGTCCATGTGGATTTCCGGTGCCACGATGGCAGCGGAGCCGGTTCCGGAAAAGAACGGGAAGGTGTATCACGACAATGAGTATTTCGAATTATATCACCGGACCGGCGGAGAAGTGGCGCCGAAGATCCTGGAATACCTCTTCGCGGAGACGGTCACACCCGGGCAGACACGGCCGGTGTACTGCGTGATGGCGGGAGCGCCTACGCCCGAGACCGGATCGATCGTTCCTGCCGCGATGGATGACCCCGCGGCGGCCTCGCTTCTCGGGAAGATCCAGTACATCATCGATATGGAGGATGCGTCTTTTGAACTTCCGGACACCGTGAACAGCCATCCCCATATCCATTACTATGTAAAACAGATCCTGATCTGGCATCTGATCCATCTGTACAGGAGCTCCCTGGGATCTTCCGTGCAGACGTATTTTAAAGGCATCGATATCGATACGTTTATCGATGGAGAGGGAAGCGGACCTACTGCGAAGAAGATCCTATCCGAGGCGAAAAGGCTCTGGAAAATATACGATGCAGCAGGCCGCCCTTCGCTTTCCGGCGCTTACACGCCGAACTACAGAGCCGAGATCGGGGACATGTCGTCCAGTGCATTTGACCCGTCTTCCGGGAAATACCGGGCGACCTTCACGGTAAAAGTCAGAGAGACGAATAAAGGCACTACCGGCGGGACTTTCCGGTTCACGGAGATCTCCGGCGGCAGACTCTATATGCGCGGAAGTGACGGAAAATATACTATCCAGACGACCACGAGTGCGGTACTGCCGTCGGGAAGTGCTTTTGCCATCGAGGGAAGCTGGAAGGACATGGCTTCTGTGTCCTCGGGAAAAGCACTGAAGGTGCAGGCAAAGGCGGTCAGTAATACAGGGAACGAAGCCCCGCAGCGGATGTACGGATATTTCTTCGACTCATCCCTGACCGCGTCGGGGAAGACCCGCCAGACCTATGTCGGCTGGCACGAGAGCAGCTCAAAAAAGTTCAGCGGGACAGAGGGGACCTGGGAAACCCCGGTGGCGGGCGTGAACCTTAAAAAGGTCTCATCATTCGGTGATATTACCGTGCCGGAAAAGGGCGCGGAATTCGAGATCTTCCGCTCGGAGTACGGATCCTTCGAGAAGGCGAGAGCCGATGGCTTCGGATTTTACGGGATTTCAACGGAAGACGGCAAGATCCTCGATAAAGAGACGAGAAGGATCTTTTCCCTTCCGTCCGGCACGTATACGATCCGGCAGACCGTCGTTCCGGAGGGGACGAAGGCGATGACGCCAAACCCCGGCACATTTACGGTCGATGTAAAGAAGACGAAGAACGAAGCGGTCTTCGAAGATGAAATAAAAGCAGGTGCTTTTGCCATCGAAAAGAAGATCCGGACAGGATATGACGAGTATAAGGGAACGGACTTTAAGGATCTCGAGCCGGAGGCGGATGCGGTCTTCCAGGTCTGGAACACCGGTTACGATTCCTACGAAAAAGCACCTGCCGCCTACAGAGATCTTCTGACGACGGATGAAAGAGGCTATGCGAAGACAAAGGTCCTTCCGTACGGCGAGTACCGCGTGCACCAGATCGAATCGGAAGCGACGAAGTACACCCATGTCTGTGAAGATCAGGCGGTGAAGATCAGCGGATCTTCGGGTGGAACCGGATCGGAAGGTGAGCCGGAGACCACTCTCTCCCTTATTAACCGCAGATACGAGCTGAAGATCCAGATCCGGAAGGTCGATGAAAGGACGGGTGAGGTCATCCCGGCGGCCGGGGTGGAGTTTCAGATCAAAGATGAACGCGGAAATGTGCAGAAGGACTGGGACGGGAATGATGTCTTCGTGACCGGACCCGATGGCACATGCGACATGCGGAAACTGGGACTTCCGGTCGGGACGTACTACCTCTATGAGAAGAGCGCCCCCGCGGGATTTATCCTAGCGGAGGAGCCTGTCCCGATCGAGGTGAAAAAAGACGAGAGCTTCATCGGCGTGGGGCCGGATGGCGACATGAAGGCGGTCCCATTTGCCGATCAGGAAGTCCCGGTGACACTGGAACTTCTGAAGACCGGCGAGATGCTCACTTCCTCGGAGAAGACGGATACCGGCTATCAGGGCATGACAGGATACCGCTTCATCTACACGCAGCAGGCCCTGAAAGACGCAGTCTTCGAGCTTTACTGCAGCGAGGATGTGCTCGGCTTTGAAAGAGATATTTCACTTCTGGACCCGGCGGTCTATCCGGAGGGCGCGGTAAGAAGATCCGATGACGGAAAGACATTCGCACCATATAAGATGTTCGATAAGGACGGCGACGGAGTGAGAGAAACTCCTCTGAAGAAGGGTACGCTCCTGGGTACCTATACGACCGGCGCGGACGGGAAAATAGAGGTCAGCGGGCTATCTCTTAACGCGGATAGCGCTACTGCGGTATATGCATTTGTGGAGGTTTCCGCCCCGGAGGGCTTCGTGATCGACAGCTCGCCAATTGTTTTTGAGGCCCGGGATGATAGGGAGGACCGGACTTCTCCGGAAATACGGGTCAGCCAGACCATACGGAATGAACGGAAGAAAACAGAGATCGATCTTCAGAAAAAAGGCAGAGAGTATGTCTATGACGAAGGGTCTTCCGCTTTTATTACCGTGGAAAAAGAACTCGCAGGTGCCGTCTTCGGGATCTATGCCGGTGAGCCTGTACTGTCGGCATCCGGCGAAGTGCTGGCCGGGAAAAACGATCTGATCGAGGTCCTCATCTCAGACGAGAACGGACACTGCCGGGGGACCGTGGATTTCCCCGGGAACGGGACATTCTATGCCAGAGAACTGCAGGCGCCGGAAGGATTTGTCTTAAGTAATGAGATCTATGCCTGCCCGGTAATAGATCCGATCGTCAATGAGAGCAGGATGTCGGAGATCCGGATCGGAAAGGTCTGCGGCGACGGGACAAAGACGCCGATGGACGATGTCACCTTTGCACTGTGGATGAAAGGAGAAGAAGGGAAAGAAGATCTTCTGATCTCCGAAGGAAAGACGGATAAAGACGGGAAGCTGAGTTTCCTCGTCGGACCCGGCGAGTACTATCTGGTCGAGACATCGGTCGGCCACTGGACGAGCTTCATGGTGATGGACGAACCGGTCCCGGTCGTCTGCGGAAAGGAAGGAAAGGTGATGGAGTATCAGCTTGAAGATGGATTGACGAAGACGGTCGCGGAAAAACGATCCGCGACGAATGGAGGACTCCTCGGCAACTGCGGGATCTCCGTGAAGAATAAAGAGGGACAGGTCTTATCCTTCCTCTGGAACGAAGCGATGAGCGGATATGTGCTGAGCGAAGCGGGCGGAAAAGAAGCCACGACAGTGCTCCATACCTGTGATGATAAAGACAGTCCCGACCTCGGGAAAGTCTATATCTATGGTCTTCCGGCGGGTGACTATGAGATCTTCGAGGTCGAGGCGCCAAAAGGCTATAGAAACGACAGTGAGGTCATGCCGGTCACAGTAAGAAATGAAGCAGTCCTCGGAGTGACGAGGCTTTATGACACCATGAAGACCGGAGAAGAAGCACGGTATACCGGTTATGGCGCGGGCGGAATCTGCGGGATCACGGCAGTCGCACTCCTGGCAATCGGCTATATCGAGATCAGGGAAAAGTACAGAAGAAAGAAAAGAAAGTAAGGAAGCTATGATCTATCCGCCGGAAGCGAGGTGGCCGGTGATGACCAGACGGTGAGATCCGACGCCGATAGGCGTGCAGGTAATGAGGGTGATGCGGCAAGATCCGGGATCACCCTCTTTTTCCATCCCGATATACGCAGAGAGGGAAGAGGGTTCGATCGTTTCGATCGCATCCACGGTGTAAGTGAATGCCTGCCCCGCACGTTCAATGACAATAGAATCCCCAATGCTGACCTCGCCCAGACGGTTGAAGATCGATCCGTACCGCCGCATCCGGTGTCCGAAGATCACGAGATTTCCCGGCGCACCAGCTTCAGAAGATCCCGGCATACGGCCGGCACCATAGCGAAGCTCGACCTTCCCGGCACCATCCCACAGCGGAAACTCACACCCGATCGAAGGGATCGAGATCGTCCCATATGCGCGGAGCCGCCGGGAACTCCCATCTGAGGTATTGTGGCCATCAGAGGAACCCCCGCCGTCCGAGGAAGACCCGCCTTCTGCGTGGTCATCCTGCGCGAGTCCATCTGCCGCAGAGTTTCCGAATTCAGAGGAAGTATCATAAAGCTCCTCCCCCGCGACCGGCAGCACATCCGGATCCACAAACATTTCAGGGGATTCCCCGGACTCGGAACGGATTCTTCCGACCATATCTCTGACCGCATCTTCCCGGGCATCCTCGCGAAGCCGGAGATCCCTGCTTCTTCCCGCCTCGGACGAGAGATGGAGAAATACAGTGAAAAACCAGAAGAAAAGAATGAAGGCAAGTGCTTTTCGCGAGGAAGTCATAAGGCAGGTCTCCTTTTATTGTACGTTTGGTAAAGAATAGGACGGACCCCGGAGGAAAAACAATATTTTATATGAGTAGTTCCGTAAACGTTTTGAAAACTTCGATGATACTACCGGGTTGTTGACTTTACCTTCTGTTTAGAAGTAGAATTAGCAAGCCTGATTTACAGGCAAATAATATATAGGAGGAAATAATGATGTCCGAAGAAACGTACCAAAATGTATTTGATGTGTTGGAGGCACGTGGTTATGTAGCGCAGACCACACATCGTGAAGAAATCTACAATCTACTTAGCAAGCCGGGTGTCACCTTCTATATAGGCTTTGACCCGACCGCAGACAGCCTGCACGTAGGCCACTTCGTCCAGATGATGGTCATGAGCCACATGCAGAAGGCAGGACACCGTCCGATCGCTCTGATGGGCGGCGGTACCGGTATGATCGGTGACCCGACAGGAAGATCCGATATGCGTCAGATGCTGACACGTGAGACCATCGACCATAATGTCGAGTGCTTCAAGAAGCAGATGGGCAAAGTCGTTGATTTTTCCGATGGAAAAGCACTTATCGTCAACAATGGTGACTGGCTCCTGCCGCTGAACTACATCGAGTTCTTAAGAGATGTGGGACCGCACTTCTCCGTAAACCGCATGCTCACTTTCGAGTGCTACAAGCAGCGTCTGGAGAGAGGCCTGTCCTTCCTCGAGTTCAACTACATGCTGCTGCAGAGCTACGACTTCCTGTACCTGTACCAGAAATACAACTGCCAGCTGGAGCTCGGCGGTGACGACCAGTGGTCGAATATCCTGGGCGGCGTAGAGCTCATCCGCCGTAAGGAACAGGGCGAGGCTTTCGGTCTGACATTCACACTTCTTACCAACAGCGAAGGCAAGAAGATGGGTAAGACCGCAAAGGGTGCCGTATGGCTCGATCCGAACAAGACAACTCCTTTCGATTTCTACCAGTACTGGAGAAATGTCGAGGACGCAGATGTCATCAAGTGCTTAAAGCTCCTGACATTCGTATCTCTCGAGGAGATCGAAGAATACAGTAAGCTCACAGACGCGGCGATCAACGAAGCCAAGAAGAGACTGGCTTTTGAAGTTACCAAGATCGTTCACGGTGAAGAGACCGCGCTTGCCGTTAAGAAGCAGGCCGAGGATCTTTTCGAAAAGGGCGGACGTTCCGATGACATGGCAACAACAGCAATTGCTGCAGACCGCCTGTCCGGTGACGGACTGTCTCTTCTCGATCTTTTGGTTGAGACCAAGCTCACACCTTCCAAGGGTGAGGCAAGAAGAATGATCCAGCAGAAGGGTATCTACCTCAACGATGTTGCAGTTGAGGACGTTTACTACATGCTGACCGAGAAGGACTTCAATAACGGCGAAGCATTCCTTCGCAAGGGTAAGAAAGTACACCACCGTCTGACAATCGGCTGATCAGGATTAGGCTATGAAAACCTGTCGTTTTTGTTTGCACCAACAAGAGAACGGAGACCGCTGCGAAGCATGCGGTTCTCCGTTTTCTGCTGATAAACTGGATTTTTCGGAAGGCCTTCCGGAAGCTCCCGCAGAACGATCACCGGAAGAGCCGAAGAAGATCATGTACTCGGCCGCGGTAGCCGGAGAGACTGTCTATCTTAAGAGTAAGGGCGGCAATAAAAATATTACTTCCGGCGCCGGAATTGCAGCACATGCTGCGCCAACTGCACCTGCAGCTCCTGCTGCTCCGACGGCACCTGCCCCGCAGATGCAGAGTTATACACCACCGGCCGCCCCGGTATATGTTTCTGCAAATCAATCGGCAGATGCTTCTAAATACAGCGGCCTTTCGACGCACAGTCTGGTGACATTTATTATCAGTTGTGCAGGACTCTTGTGTCTCTGCGGGATGAGCATCCCGTCACTGGTCATGTCCCTGATTGCATTTCTTAATCTCCAGTCTGTGAAGTCAGGAACCGCGAACGGTAATGTGGAAGGACTGGCAAGACGGGCGAAAGTCCTGACGATAATCTCGGATGTGTGGCTTATACTGTCTGCATGTTTCCTGTTTATAGCAATTCTTCTATCCTGATCTCCCGGAGTAACGATTCCCTTGATTTTTGTCCGGAATGGGAAAGGCGCTTCAGCGCGTGCTTTCGGTTGAATATCCATATTTTTTGAGGTAAAATAACCATATATATGCGGTATTTGGTACACGCTATTTGTTTGAGAGAGAAGGAGAACTGGTATGAAGATTTTGAAGAGACTTACTGCCGTTATCTTGGTTGGAGCAATGGCTCTTTCCCTGACCGCCTGCGGTTCGGGCAAGAAAAAGGTTACAGCGAAAGAGTTTAAGAAGATCATGAAAGCTGCCGATTATGAGGTAGAAGAGAGTGAAGATGAAGATGCTGACGAGTGCTGGGAAGCATACTATACCGATGAGAATAACAGCGGCGTAGATATCGTTTATTACCTGTTCGACAGCAAGGGTGACGCAAAGGCCTGCTTCAATCAGTCTTATGAAGACCTCAAGGACGAGTACGATGATGAGCTCTTCGATGGCGATATCGAGAAGAAGAGCTGGTACTTCACCGCGGACGGTGAGTTTGATAAGGATTCCGAGATCATCGGAGGAAATATGGCCGGTCAGTGGTATATCACCTGCATCGTAGCGGAAGAGACACTTCTCGTCTGCTATGCGACACCGGACAAAGCAGCGAAGAAGAACCTCAAGAATGTTCTTTCCGACCTCGGATACGAGCTTGACTGATAAGTTATAAGAAAAGTAAATGTTCCGGAAAGCCTGCTCCTCTACAGGGGCAGGCTTTTTTGCCGGGGAAAAGTGCTTTTGCCATGAATTTAAAATTCTTTGTTTACAAAGAAAAAATCAGGTGCTATACTTAATTGCCCGACAAAACGGGGTTTCTTTTTGTGCGCCGTTTTCTCGAGACACTACAATTATGAAAGGAGATGTATTGATGCCTACGTTCAACCAACTGGTTAAGTCCGGTAGAACTTCGAAGATCTACAAGTCTTCCTCTAAAGCTCTTCAGTCCGGACTGAATACCTTGCGCAAGCAGGAAACAGACGTTTCTTCCCCGCAAAAGCGTGGTGTTTGCACTGTTGTTAAGACCGTAACTCCTAAGAAGCCGAACTCTGCTTTGAGAAAGGTTGCAAGAGTACGTCTTACGAATGGCTACGAAGTAACTGCATATATTCCGGGAATCGGACACAATCTGCAGGAGCACTCCGTTGTTCTGATCCGTGGCGGACGTGTTAAGGACCTTCCTGGTGTCCGTTATCACATCGTTCGCGGTACTCTGGATACAGCCGGTGTTGCAAATCGTCAGCAGGGCCGTTCCAAGTACGGTGCGAAGAAGCCGAAGGCCGCTAAGGTAAAGAAGTAATTCTTTATTTCCTGCGGTTGGACAGAATAAGTTGTCAGTACACTGTCTATATAAGGGACATGCTACTGGCGCTGACACGGTCCAAAAGAACTAATTTTTTTACGTGAGTACCTATGGTTTCAGTACTAGACTGAATATCATGAAAAGGAGGGAAGACTAGTGCCAAGAAAAGGCAATGTCCCAGTTAGAGAAGTGCTCCCGGATCCGCTTTACAATGATGTAAAGGTCAGTAAGCTGATCAACAACATCATGCTCGACGGTAAGAAGGGTGTTGCACAGAAAATTTGCTACGACGCTTTTGACTTGATCAAAGAGCGCACAGGCAAGGAGCCGATGGAAGTTTTCAATGCGGCTCTTGAGAACGTTATGCCTATGTTGGAAGTTAAGGCCAGACGTGTTGGTGGTGCAAACTACCAGGTCCCGATGGAAGTACGTCCGGCTCGCCGTCAGACACTTGGTCTGCGTTGGCTCGTAAAGTATGCCCGTGAGAGATCCGAGCGTACCATGAGCGATCGTCTGGCCAATGAGCTGATCGATGCTTCGAACAGCACAGGCGGTGCATTTAAGAAGAAAGAAGAAATGCACAAGATGGCAGAAGCTAACAGAGCTTTTGCACATTACAGATGGTAAGTTGATGAAGGAGCAATTGACACGATGAACAAGAGAGAGTATTCACTCGAAAACACAAGAAATATCGGTATCATGGCTCACATCGACGCTGGTAAAACAACGACTACCGAAAGAATCCTCTACTACACGGGTATCAACCGTAAGATGGGTGAGGTTCATGAAGGTGCCGCTACCATGGACTGGATGG
>DFFH01000057.1:0-460 GCA_002368805.1 Mageeibacillus sp. UBA3781
CACCCGCATCCTCAGGCCTTCCGGGGCCGGGGCTTAAGATTATGTGAGAAGGCTTCATCTGCCTTATCTCCTCTACGGAATATGCGTCGTTTCTGATGACACGAATGTCAGGATTGATCTCGCCGACAAGCTGAAACAGATTATATGAAAAGCTGTCGTAATTATCTATAAGAAGAATCATCTTACACCTCCGATGCCTGTGTGATGGCTTTAATAACTGCTGATGCTTTGTTGATGCATTCGATAAACTCGGACTCAGGTACGGAATCAGCTACAATGCCGGCACCGCTTCTTACAAATACCTTACCTTTTTTCTTATATGCAAGTCTTATGGAAATGCATGTATCAAGGTTTCCCGTAAAGTCGATATATCCGATCGCACCGCCGTAGATACCGCGCTTATTATTCTCAAGCTCCGCGATCAGCTGGCATGCGCGGATCTTCGGCGCGCCGGAGAGCG
>DFFH01000057.1:587-2369 GCA_002368805.1 Mageeibacillus sp. UBA3781
TCACCGTGGATCCGATATGCATGACATGAGAGAATCTCTCGATAGAGTGGAGTTTCTCGACTTCCACAGAACCAAATGTACTGATCCTGCCAAGGTCGTTTCTTCCTAAGTCAACGAGCATATTGTGCTCGGCGAGTTCTTTTGGATCGGAAAGAAGATCGACCTCAAGCTCCATATCCTCTGCGCGTGTCTTTCCTCTCGGGCGGGTCCCCGCCAGCGGGAATGTGTGCANNGCATATTGTGCTCCGCCAGCTCCTTCTCATCCCGCAAAAGCTCATCTTCAAGAGCTTTGTCCTCAGCGGGGGTCTTGCCTCTGGGCCTTGTTCCCGCAAGGGGGAAGGTGTGGAGCCTGCCTTCTTCGAGTTTCACGAGGGTTTCCGGAGAAGCACCCGCCACTTCCACATCCGTTCCGGAAAAATAGAACATATACGGTGACGGGTTGATGGTGCGGAGCACTCTATATGTATTCAGCAGGCTTCCTTCGAAAGGAGCTTCGAGGCGGTTGCTGAGTACGATCTGGAAGATATCTCCCTCATAGATGTGGTGTTTAGCCTTCTCGACCATCGCGCAGAACTCCTCTTTTTCAAAGAGAGCCTTTACTTCTCCAAGAAGTTTTCCGGGCTTTTCTTCCGACTTCTTTCCGGTGCGGATCAGCTCCGACAGACTCCTCAGCGTCTTGATCGCCGCGTCATAGTTCTTTTCGATCTGCTCATCGGAAAGAGTATTCTCTCCATCCGTGATCTTCATATTCTCGATCAGGACGATCTTCTGCTTCAAGTTATCGAATGCAATGACCTTATCAAAGAGCATCAGGTCAACGTCTTTAAACTCTTCGGAATCTTCGACATCCGCCCTTACGGTCGGCTCGCTGTAGCCCAGGTAATCGTAAGAGAAATACCCGACCAGACCGCCTGTAAAAGATGGAAGATATGGAAATCTCGGGCTTTTGTACTCGGACATGATCTCGCGGAGCACGCTTTCCGGATCCTCCGTATGGATGGTCTTATCACCGATCGTCATCTCCCCGTTACTGCAGGTGATCGAGAGTTTCGGCTCAAAACCCAGGAATGTGTAGCGGCCCCATGTCTCGTCCGCCTGTGCGGATTCGAGCATGTAGCAGTGGGTCGAGACGTTCTTCAGGATACGTATCGTCTCGATCGGCGTAGTGAAATCGGAGAGGATCTCGCAGCTTACGGGAATGACACTGTACTTCCCTGTCTTTGCGATGTCTCTGACCTCATCGATCTTCGGCAAAATGTTCATCTTGTCCTCCTTTTCTTCCGGATGTCAGATTCTTCTTTGTTGGCGAAGAAGATCATCCTTCCGGGATCGAGCCGAGGGCAACAAAAAAGCCCTCGACAGATTCTTTTCTGTCAAGGGCGAATGAGCAAAAAACTTGCCGCGTCCGCGGTGCCACCTTGTTTCACGATATGACTCGTGCGCTTAGCGAGATACCAACATATCCCCGGCAAATCACGTCTGCCCTACGTCGCAGAATACTCTGGTTTAGTCCCATTTGACTGCGCCCTCAGCGGTCCATTTGACAACTTGTTTCTTACCTGATTCTCAGCATCGCAGGTTCTCTGTAAAGGCATCATTGCCGTTATCTCCGCGTCAACGGTTTAAACAATATTCAATTTGTAGCGATAATAGCACAACGAAAAAACGCTTGTCAATACACTTTTAGAGATTTTGTAACAGTTTTCTTGCCGATTTCAGACATAATTTCAGACATGATCTTAAACATGATCTCAGACATAATCACAGGCATGATTTCAGGCA
>DFFH01000057.1:2476-15248 GCA_002368805.1 Mageeibacillus sp. UBA3781
CCGGAAAACAGCATGATCCCTGAGATCGATCCCGCGATTGCATACCGGATCGGTTTATGGTGCTTCCGGTCGATCAGCATCATGGCAGTAACGATCAGTACCGGAGCTGCGCAAGACAGGAACATATAAGAACCCAGAAGCTGCAGCGTATCAATATTCGTTATATCCGCCGCCTCACCTTTTGTCAGCAGTTGTCCCACATAGCCGAGGCCTGCCGAAACGAAGTTATTTCCGAAGTGCAGAAGCATCGGCAGCAGGATATTATCCTTTTTCACCATGAGATACGAAAGCATCGCACCGAGCACAGCCGTATTCAGGAACCTCAGCGGCGACCAGTGCATGATCCCGAAGAAAATGCCCATGATAAGAATGATAAGCCAGTCATGTTTGAGGCTTCGGAAGTGTGAGAGCACGCATCCTCTCTCCATCGCTTCTTCGCAGATCGCCGGAAGCACCGCCATGATCAGAACAAGAACCGGGAAATTCATATTTCCATAAATAAAGTCGTTCAATCCCGAGACTTCCTCGCGGAACGAGACAGGAAGAATACATAGCGAAATGCCGACACAGAGCATACTCATCATAAATCCGGCAACACCCAGGATCACTGTACCGAAGAAATCCGTCATGGAGATCTTCTTCACCGGGAACATCTCTTTGAGCTTTACTTTCCGGATCAGACAGTACCCTACGGCCACCACCAGGAACATCAGTTCCGACAGCACCAGCCCCGGGATGCCGAGTCTCCGCTGCATCGTAGCGCCCGCCGTCAGAAACAGCACGAGAAAACCCGCCTGCGCCACAACACCCATCCATGGTCTAAGCTTCTTCTGATCCGTCAATTGTTCCATGCGAAATAAAACATCTCCTTCTCACCACTTAAGGATACCACAAGACACGCCCCTTCATTGTTAATTCTTAAATCTTCAGATCCACCCGTAAATCACGCCGCCATAGAAGTGCTTTTTCATTGTTAATTCTTAAATCTTCAGATCCACCCGTAAATCACGCCGCCATAGAAGTGCTTTTTCATTGTAAAAAGCGTTTTCGGGCATCTCACCCGTAAAATAAGTAATAATACCTCTCGAAAAGCACTGGATTTACGGGTGAAAATCATTTTTTTCCATTTTACAATGAATTCTCTTCTCTCCCGAGAAAAAAAGTACGGGTGAAATTGCCAAAATCTGCATTTCACCCGTAATCTGCACCCGTCCTCCCGAGAACCACGAGAACTTCGGGAACCACAAGAACCATAAGAACCACAAGAACTCCGAGATCCACGAGAACCATGAGATCCCTCAAAGAGCGAACATCTCCTTCACGCTTGCCCGTATATCGCGGATATTCAGCGGACTTCCCGCGCTCTCGTGCGTCAGGATCAGGTTCTTACCAACATAGATCCCACTTCGGCGGTAAAGATCCAGTTTCTGCAAATTATCCCTCCGATAACCGGAATCATCCAGCAATCCCAGATGCTCGTGATAGATTTCCTTCCTCTTCTTTTTATCCAGCAGGATGAAATCCACATACTTTACCGCCCCGCCTTTCAATGCAATGCCGCAATCGTATTTATATGGGATTCCCAGTTCATAGTACATATCCGCAAGCATAGCTTCCGACTTGGATCTTGTAAGCTCGCCTCTCTTCGTCGGATACTTCAGCTCCTCCGGAAAAGACGGATTTGATTCCACCGGTTTTCTCAACCAGTAATCCGCAAACTCTTCATCATTGGTAACCAGCGGTTTTACAAACGTTTTCTTATCAGGATGCATTTCCGAATACAGTGATTCCATCCTCATCAGGGAGTTCCTGGAAAGAAGCGAATCAATATCATGCAATTCCCGTTCCGCCAGTTTCAGAAGTTGCATGAGATATTCCTTCTGGGCGAGTGATTGCTTAAGTTCCGCCTGATCTCTCGGCAGATAGCGATGGATCACTCTGTCTTTTTCGATGATGTGATGATAGTACTGCACAGCTTTATGCGTCGTCGAGACCCAGAGTTTCCCTTCCGGGCAGTTTGCCAGATCCTTCCGCGCCATTTTGATCACAGTTTCGAGTTTTTTCTTTCGGGCAATCAGTTCTTCTTGTAGTGGACTCATATCCGGACACCTCGTACTATTCTCTTCACCAGAAAAAAAGGAGCCCCGGGCCGCCCCGAAAACTCTTCTTTCATGACATATAATACGATCGGCATCAGATTGATGAAGGATACTATTATTTAACTACCGGACAGTCTGTCTTGCAAGAGGCTTCTCGCCGTTTTCGAGCATCACACATAATCCATAAATACCTGATTGGCAAGATCGAATCCCTTCTCTGTCAGACGGTAGATTCCATCCTCAAAACCAACAAGTCCGGAATTCATTTCTTTTTCTATTTCCGCGCCAAAAGCACTCTCCACGGTCATTCCGAACCTTTCCCGGAAGGCTTCTTCGCCTACGCCGGCTCTGGTTCTAAATCCAAGCATCATGTATTCCTTCATGCGGTCTTCAGGAGAGAGGATCTCTTCCGTGATGAGCACATCCTCTTTCTTAGCATTCTCCTCGTGCAGCGCACCGATGTACTCATCCAGCGTCTCGGCATGCCGGCCGCGTTCATTTCCCAGATAGTAGTGAGCGCCGGCGCCGAATGCGAAGTAAGGTTCTGCTCTCCAGTACATCGAGTTGTGACGGCTCTCGTACCCCGGAACAGCCATGTTGCTGATCTCATAGTGCACGTAACCTTTTCCGGCAAGATGCGATGTCACATAGTGGTACATCTCGCGGTCCTGTTCCTGCGTGACATATTTCTCGATATCTCCGCCCAGCCGCGCATAAAGTGGTGTTCCTTCCTCCAGGATCAGGGAATAAAGAGATATATGCGGGATCTCTTTTCCCAGGAAAAACTCCAGCGTCTTCTTCACACTGTCCATCGTCTGTCCCGGGATCCCGAGCATCATGTCGCAGGAGATATTCTGAAATCCTGCCAGGCGTGCATCTTCGACCGCCCGCATCGCCGATCCCGCGTCGTGGATCCTTCCGAGCGTCTGAAGCACATTATCGTCAAGGCTCTGTATCCCTATCGAAAGCCGGTTGATCCCTGCCTCTCGAAAAGCACTCAGTTTCTCTTCATTAACCGTTCCCGGATTGGCTTCGAGCGTGATCTCGCAGCTGTCTTTGATCCCGAAAGTATCACGAAGAGCAGTCAGTATCTTCCCTACTTGCGTCGGTGAAAGAAGCGATGGTGTGCCTCCTCCGAAATAGATCGTCTCCAGCGGCCGCTCCGCGCGTCCTTCCACACCGGCCCGTCTACCCGGTTCTTCCGCCGGGAACCACTTCGGTGTGAGCGTGATTTCCCGGCACACCGCATCAACATATGCTTCGATACGTGCATGCGATCTTTCATCCGCGAAAGAAAGGAAATCACAGTACGCGCATTTTCTCACACAGAATGGAACATGGATATATGCCGACGCCGGCCCATCCGCCATCGACGGACCCGGGCCCGCTGCTATGGCGCGTGTATTCTCAGGGAATGGCCGGTTCTCAGGCATGGATCACCTGCTTGACTGCGCCGCTTAACGCGAGTTCGAATTTCTTAAAACTTGGAGAGACATTATTCCCGGGAACCATATACTTCGAGATCTTCTCCGCCCAGGTCGCCTTATACTGCCCGATCGCAGGGTATCCGATCCGTTTTATGCGCGGGGACTGCTCTTTGAGCACCACATCGCACAGGACTTCCCAGGTCCCGCAGATGCTGTCCTGCTCATATTCGGAAAGTCTTTCCAGATCTGCATCCGGATAGGCCATGACCAGTGCATTTTTGTCCGCCAGCATCCAGCTCTCCATTTCTTCCACGGAGATCGCAATGACTGTGGAAAGTCCGGATGCATATTTCCTGCATGTACCCTTCAGGCGGCTCATCAGTTCATCCGGATCATGGTCATCGGAGTCGATGCACACGATGACGATCGTATCTGTGCCGGCATAGACCTTGTCATAGGCACGAAGTTTCGCCGGCAGAAGTTCCAGCAGTCCCGCCGCAAAAGGTTCCGGTTTCGCATCCGGATTATTCGGCCAGTACCCGCATCCTCTATGCGGACGGAGGTGACAGGAGAAGTCGGATGTAAACTCTGTTAAGATACATCTGGTCAGACGCTCCAGTACCACTCCGCCTGATCTGTCTTCGGTTAATATCTCCACTCTCATCGCAGGGTGTTCGTCCTTTCTGCTGTCATTTCCCATCAGTTGTCAAAGTGTCCGGCGTACCAGATCGCGCCGAGTCCGACGCCCTGTTTATACAATTCCGTGACGATCGGTATCGATCCTGCGCACTTGATCTCGACACTTTCATCCCATGTCTTGTCACCACGGCTGAATACCCAGATCTCCGAAGGAGAAAGATTCTCCAGGATATACGGGTTATGTGTCGTAAAGAAGATCTGGCATCCGGGATTCTGTATCGAGTACTCGCGCATCTCATTGGCCAGCACGTCGAGCATGTCGTGATACAGTCCCTCATCCGGCGACTCGATAAGAAGCAGCGGACGCGGGGACGGATCAGATAGAAGCAGGAGGTAAAGCGCCAGCATATCCGGCTTTTTAAAGTGTTTCAGCACAGCCTGCTCATCCTTGTCCCGAAGTCCCGGGATCGCCTCGGTCAGGCGGCTCATGACCATCTTATACTGTCCCGGTTTTTCCTGTTTCAAGTAGGAGAGGACATTTCTTGCATTGGATCCTTCACTATTCAGATGCTTGTGTCCGCCCGGTGCCATATTCTCCGGGATCTGGATAGTCTGGTCTTTTCGGAAGTTTACGAAGAACCACCGCATGATCTCTTTATATGTGCAGCTGGTGAAATAGAACTGTTTCAGCGCTCCATAGGCATGCAGCGCGGATGTCTGCGGATCATTCATCTCGCCGTCCATCTTCTCTCCCTGAAGAAGCACATATCCAACGCCTTTTTTAAACGAGAGGATATCTTTCGGTTCATCCATCCCCTTGCGCCACAGCGTCAGCACCTCTTCGTCGAAGTGCGGCTTGCCGTGCATATTCGCGCCGATGACGAGCCGGTACTGCACATATGTCGTGTCCTTGACCTGCGCATCGTAGAACTTAAAGCACAGTGTCGCGATGAAGGGCTGTTCTTTATCGCCGAGGAGGTTGGAAAAGCCATCTCTTCCGGACTCGGTCGACGCGGCTGCCGGTCCTTTGATCACCGCTCCCTGAACGAAAGAAAGGAACGAGAAAAACATCGACTTTCCGGTGTGGTTCCGGCCGATCAGGGCCTCGATCCCGTTGAGGGGATGCGCCACATCCACTCCTGCCGAAATAGCAAGAGATGACTGCTCGGGTGCTTTCCGGATGTCCGGAAGAAGCGCACCAATACAGTCATCTTTAAATAGTCCGAAATTCTGAATACGGATGCCCAGTAACATATTTCACCGCCTGTTCTATCTTCCGGGTTCTCTTTTCGAAAAGCACTCTTCCCCGAAGATAAGCTCTATGTTACTTCTTATTTTAACTCTTTTTTGTCCTTCTGGATACGTACGAGAATATCTGTCAGTTCATTCTCGAGTTCGGTCAGTCTCTTTCTCGCATAATCGATGGAGCGGGAGTAGATCTCCTCGGACTGCTGGTTCGCCTCCGCGAGGATACGGTCGCTCTGTTCCTTGGCAAGCAGTGTGACCTGATGCTCATCGACCATGATCGCCTGACGCTGTTCAGACTCACGCAGGATGCTCTCCGCCTTCTGTCTTGCGGAAGCGACGACCTGACGCTGACGGTCCACGATCCACTTGGCCTGCTGTACTTCCGACGGGAAACTCGCCCGGATCTGCTTGATCCAGTAGAGTACATCCGCACGGTCAACGATGCAGTTATCCGAGAACGGCACGCCCTTGGCCTGCTCTACGGTCGCCTGCAGCTGATCAAGAAGTTCATATAGGTCCTTATCTGTTGTTCTTACATTTCCATCCGGCATAGGAAAAACCTCCCTTATTTCTTATCCGCCTTTTTATCAAGCAGTTTTTTATGTACCATATCTTCGATCTCCGGAAGGCACATCCGTGAGATGTCACCGCCGTAGTAAGCCACTTCTTTGATTATAGACGAACTTGTAAAAGCGAGGTCTGCGCGGCACGGCAGGAAGATCACCTGATAATCCGGGAACATCAGGGTATTGGCGGCATTCATCTCCGCTTCATAGCGGAAGTCCGACTCGCTTCTAAGGCCTCTTACGACGGCCGAAGCACCGAGTTCCCGATAAAGGTCCACGAGAAGTGTCTCTCTGGAGATGACCTCGACATTCGGAAGATCCGACAGGCAGATCTTCGCCATCCCGACTCTCTCTTCCACTGTAAATAACGAATTTTTCGCGCGGTTGATCATGATCGCCACGACCAGTTTGTCACAGAGCTTCGATGCTCTTCTGGCGATGTCAATGTGACCCAGCGAAAACGGGTCAAAACTTCCCGGAAAAATAAACGTTTTCAAGAGCGCTTCTCCTTACTCGCACATAGTTTCTGATTCTAAGAAGAATGTTACCAAAGTTGCCCCGTACTTACAACTCTTTAAACATGTCATATTGGTTACAATCTCTTTGATTTCGGCATTTGCGTCGGATTCGACGATGAAGATGCCGCCTTCATTTAGAAGTCCGTATTCATTGATGAGCATCGATACTTTCGATGCGGCCTCTTTTGCCATCGCATACGGCGGGTCCATGAAGATGATATCGAACTTCTCCCCCTCTTTTCCGAGCATCCGGAGCGCCTCCGTGTAGCCCATCTTTAGAGGCCTTGCCTGTTCCAGAAGATGCGTCTTTTCAAGATTCTTCCTGATCACCTGCTGGCTTTTCCCCGCCTGGTCGATCAGTACCGCGGATCCTGCGCCTCTGGAGAGCGCTTCGATCGCCATTTGTCCGGTTCCCGAGAATACATCCAGAAAAGCACTTTCCGGCACTCTCATCTGGATGCTCGAGAAGATCGCCTCCTTGACCTTATCGGTCGTCGGACGCGTGCTATCGCCTTTCGGCGCTTCCAGTACCGTTCCCCGGCATTTTCCGGATACGACTCTCGGCATATTTCCTCCTTACAGGCTCGGCTTCGTCCATGCCTCACCGAAGTGATTATGGAATGCCTCGAGCATGATCTTTGCTTCCGGTTTCTGAAGCTTCGGATCATCTTGAAGCATCTTTCCGATCGCATCCTCGATCGGTCCCAGGCAGGCGGCATCACGATAGAGATTGGCCATCTTCAGCTGCGGGATACCGTGCTGCTTCGTGCCGAAGAAGTCGCCGGTTCCGCGAAGGAGCATATCTTTCTCCGCGAGGACAAATCCGTCTGTGGTATTGCACATCATGTCGATACGTTCCTGCGCGACACCCTCGTATTTATCCGTCTGCAGGATGCATAGCGACGGCAGACTGCCTCTTCCGATACGTCCGCGAAGCTGATGCAGTGTGGAGAGTCCGAATCTCTCTGCATTTCGTATAATCATCAGCGAGGCATTCGGGTTATCGACACCGACTTCGATGACGGTCGTGGAGACCAGCACATCGATCGCACCTTCGCTGAATTCTTTCATGATCTTTTCTTTTTCCGCCGGCTTCATCTTACCGTGCAGAAGTCCGATATGCATATCGCTAAGTTCCCCCTGCGACAGCGTCTCATAGTACTGCACCGCAGACTCGAGGTCGGACTTCATTTTCTCCGCGAGTGTACCCTCTTCATCCTCATAAGCATCTTCCTGCAGTTCATCGATCATCGGACAGACGACATACGCCTGATGTCCTTTTTTCACTTCCTGCCGGATCGTGGCGAGTACTCTTCCCTCTTCGTCAAAGGAAGCCCGTATCGTCTTGATCGGCTGGCGTCCCTTCGGCATGCTCTTGATGACCGATACATCCATATCACCGAAAAGCACCAGTCCGAGCGTTCTCGGGATCGGCGTCGCGGACATGACGAGCGTGTGGATCCCGTGATCTTCCCGCTCTTCCGTTGCGGATCTCTGCTTAACACCGAAACGGTGCTGTTCGTCCGTGACCATCAGCGCCAGGTCAGAGAATTCATTCTTCTCCGAAAGCACTGCATGCGTGCCGACGAGCATCTTCACTTTTCCGCTCGAGAGTCCTTCACGGATCTCGTTTTTCTTCTTGGCCGTGGTGCTTCCGAGCATCAGCTCGACATCGATATCTGTTCCATTGAGGAATTTCTTAAAGGTCTCATAATGCTGTGATGCAAGGACCGCTGTCGGTGCCATAAAGACCGACTGATATCCTGCGATCGCGCATGCTGCCATACTTAGGAATGCGACTACCGTCTTACCGGAGCCGACATCGCCCTGTACGAGGCGATTCATCGGATGCGAAGAAGAGATGTCGGAGAGGATATCGTGCGTGACGCGGCTCTGATCCTCCGTAAGCGAGAAAGGAAGTCCTTTTACGATATTTGCGAAGCGCTCCATGTCTTCCTTTTTCCCTCTGATCGGGCACGATGCACGAAGATCTTTCTGCTCCTGCTTATACACACTCAGTGCGGCGCGAAGGAGGAACAGCTCCTCGTAAATGAGATATTTCTGCGCGATCTCCACTTCCTCCATACTGTCCGGCCGGTGGATCTTCTCGTAGGCATAGCGGATCGCACAGAGTTTCTGTTCTTTTCTGAAAAACAGCGGAAGCACTTCCGACAGGAGCGGCAGTGCCCGGTCGAGTGCGACATTGACGATCGCACGGATATGTCCCTGCTTAAGTCCGGATGTCAGCGGATAGACCGGCTGGATCAGGGATGTCTTCTCTTCACCTTTCTGCCGCTGGTCAAAGACCGGATTTACGACCTGGAAAGAGAACCCGTCCCGGGTGATCTTACCGTGGAAGAAATACTCTTCACCGGAGGTCATTTTCTTCTCGAGGTAAGGCTGGTTGAACCACACGGCACGGATGCTGCATGAGCCGTCCGAGAGCGTGGCAAAGATCGTCGTCTTTCCTCTGTTCCGGGATACTCTCGGAGTATTGACGATCGTTGCGATGAAAGATTGTTCTTTATCATGTTCGAGCTTAAAAAGCGGGACGCACTCGGACCAGTCGTCGTATCGTCTCGGGAAAAAAGTCAGAAGGTCATAGACCCTCGTGATACCGAGTTTTTCGAGCTGTTTGGCGCGTGCTTCACCGACCTTCGGGAGATATCTTACAGGTGTATCGAGCTGGATATCCGCCATGACTACACCTTCTTACCGGAGGACGGACAGTATTCTGAAAGCGCGCAGTCACCGCACTTCGGAGATCTTGCGGTACACACGGCCCGTCCGTGATCGACCATTCTGTGGCCAAAAGCGGCCCACTCTTCTTCCGGAAGGATCTTCATGAGTTCTTTTTCGATCACGGCCGGATCTTTCCCGGAGCTTAATCCGAGGCGGCCGCTGACGCGCATACAGTGCGTATCCACCACCACGGCCGGAATGCCGAACATCTCGGATACGATGAGGTTGGCGACCTTTCTTCCGACGCCCGGGAAGCGCATCAGTTCGTCCTGCGTCTTCGGGATCTCTCCTCCGAAATCATCGCGCATCATTCTTGCGATCTCATAAAGATAATGGGATTTCGCTTTCCAGAATCCGCACGGCTTGATGATCCTTCCGATCTCTTCTTCCCCTGCGGATAGAAAATCCGTATATTCCGGATACTTCTCAAAAAGCACTTTCGTCACTTCATTGACGCGCACATCCGTGCACTGCGCCGACAGTACGGCACGTACGACGAGGTGGAATACATTATCATCGATATCGAGGGTACACTGCGTCTCCGGATACAGTTCATGAAGACGCCGGAGGATCGCCTCCGTGCGTTCTTTCTTTCTCATGGGTTCTCCTTCAGATTCTGTTCCTCAGGGATATTGTCATTGAGCGTATAGATAAACTTCGCTCCGCCGAGTTCCTCACTCTTTTCCGCCCAGATCTTCTCGCCATGAGCGGTGATGATCTCACGGCAGATATAAAGTCCTAAGCCAAAGCCGCTCTCGGTTCTTGAAGGATCGACTTTATAGAAACTCTCGAATACACGGTCACGCTTGTCCTCAGGGATACCCGAGCCGGAATCCTCGACGGACACATATACTTTCTTTTCATCTTCGTCATACTTCGTCGCGATACCGATGATACCGTCTCTCGGCGTGAACTTGATCGCATTGGTGAAAAGATTATAGAATACGCGATACAGCAGCTGCGACTCACCAAAGACCATCATGCTTTCGCCTTTATTCTTACCAAGATCGACATTCACGCTGATGTTCTTGTCCGAAAGCAGATTCTCGACATTCTGCACTGTATCACGGATCATCTCGTTGATATCAAATTCTTCCATCTTGGCAGGATCCACCTGACTCAGAGAGGATGCCTCCGTCATCGAGTTGATCAGTTCCTGGATCCGGGCAACCTGTGTCTGGATGATATCCATATACTTCGGATAGCTCTCCGGCGGGATCGTACCGTCCGAGATCGCGGACAGGAAGCCCTTGATGGAAGTAAGCGGTGTTCTTAAGTCATGCGCAATACTGGAAATAAAGACCTTTCTGTCAGATTCCTGCCGCTCGAGACGCTCGATCATACTGTTGACCGTCGAGACCATGTTCGTGATCTCATCCGTCAGCATGTATTTCAGCGTGGATTCTTTCCTAAGCTCCGGCACATCGATCCGTACGGACAGATCACCCTTCGTCACCGAGGTCGCCGCATCCGACAGCGCACGCAGCGGACGGATCAGGGATCTGGCCATCAGCGAGAAGAAAAGAAGCGCCATCGAGAAAGAGATCAGGATCGGCAGAAGAAGTGCATTGGAAAGACGCCAGAACACTTCGTTCTCGACATTCAGCGTATTGAAAAGTACGATATTCAGATCATCCTGGGAAGTCGCCACGGCAACAGATACCGATACGCTTCGTGAATTGGCGAAAATACCGTTCGTCACATCCGACGTCATCGCATGTCCTTTATTCATAAAGAGATCCAGCGCACGGTCATTCGTCAGAAATACATAGTCATCCGCCTTCAGGATATCGCCTCTGACGAAGTCCGGAACGGATGTGGAATACTCGATACGGCCGTCATTTCTTACGAACCATACCGAGCACTCTTCTGTTCTTGCAAAGGAATTGATAAATGCCTGGATCGCGGTATCTGACACCGACGGATCCGACACCAGGGAATCATACGCGAGTGCCAGGGAATTGGCCTGTGTCTCGATCTTCTCCTTATTCTCGGAGATCAGGGATACTGTCGTCTGACGGTAAAAGACCAGCACCAGAACAACGAACACGAGTATCGTTCCGATCGCCAGCGACAGCGTCGTTCGGAATAATACGGACTGTGACTTTTTACCGGACTCTTTCATTTCCCCACCCGCAAAAATGATTACCTAAAAATGCTGTTTACTTCTCTGTTGTCTCGAACTTGTAGCCTACACCCCAGACGGTCTTGATCATCCAGTTTGTCTTTACATTCGGCTTTTCAAGCTTCTCACGGATACGCTTAACATGTACATCGACTGTTCTGGACTCTCCGTAGAAGTCGTATCCCCATACATTTTCCAGGAGCTGTTCTCTCGTGAACACGCGGTTCGGATGAGAGGCCAGGAAGAAGAGGAGTTCGAGTTCTTTTGGCGGAATATCTATTTCTTTACCATCGACGGTAACGACATATCTGGCCATATCGACGGTGAATCCCTCGTAGGAGATCACTTCCGTATTCTCTTTTGTATCCGGCGACTCGGCAGCTGCCGCGTCACGCTTGTCTGTACGGCGGAGGACAGCCTTCACACGGGCCAGGAGTTCCTTTGGCTCGAAGGGCTTCTGAACATAGTCATCCGCACCAAGCTCGAGTCCAACGACCTTGTCCAAGGTATCGGAGCGCGCCGTCAGCATGATGATCGGGACATCCGATGTCTTTCTGATCTCACGGCAGATATCGTAACCGTCTTTTCCGGGAAGCATCAGATCCAGCACGACAAGATCCGGCTGGGAAGACTGGAAAGTCTCTAAAGCACGGTCTCCGGAAAGACAGGAAGTTACTGCGAAACCATCTTTATCGAAGTAGAGCCGAAGCACTTCTACGATATTCGGATCGTCATCTACTACTAAAACCTTTTTCATCTTCTTACCCTCTACTTCCATTATTTTTTCAGCATATCCTTCAGTTCATCCATAAAAGAATTCACATCCTTGAACTGGCGGTAAACCGAAGCGAAACGCACATAAGCGACTTCATCGATCCCCTTGAGCTGCTGCATGACCATCTCACCGATCTCGTTGGTCGAGATCTCGCGCTTCGTCGTAGTCTGGATCTGGTTCTCCACATACGATACGATCTGCGTCAGCTGCTCCGAAGAAACCGGTCTCTTCTCACAGGCCTTCATCAGACCTCCGAGAAGTTTTTCCTGACTATATGCCTCGCGGGTACCATCTTTCTTGATCACGAGAAGCGGAAGGAGCTCCACCTTCTCGTAGGTGGTAAAGCGGGACGAGCAGGATAAACATTCACGCCTGCGGCGGATGGCAGAACCATCCTCCGCAGGCCGCGAATCAATTACTTTATCTTCCATATGTCCACAGAAAGGGCACTTCATAGATCAATCACTCATCCAGATTATCGTTGTCACTCATGAACCATGGGAGCAGTCTCTTCTTATCCTTCGCCGGAGCCGGAGCTTCAACAGTCTTCGGAGCTGCCGGTGCAGCTGCTCTCGGAGCAGGTGTCGGAACTACGTTCGGCTGAGGTCTGCCGCCCTGCTGTACATGAGCCGG
>DFFH01000057.1:15307-51086 GCA_002368805.1 Mageeibacillus sp. UBA3781
GAGCCGGTGCCGGTGCCGGAGCAGGAGATACGAAGTTGCTCTGCGGGCGGGCTACCGGTGCTACAGGAGCGACCGGAGCGGACTTGCTCGGAGAATATACCTTAGCATCATCACGTCTGTCTGCTGCCGGTTCCGGATCACCGAAGAGGAATTCCGGAACTTCCGGCTTGGAAACAGGCTTTACAGGAGCCGGTGCCGGAGCTGCCGGTTTCTCATAAGAAGATACCGGAGATACCGGACGGGATGTCGAAGCAGACGGTGTGTTCTGACCGATGATGGTCGGATTCTGCTTGGAGATGATGGATGTTGCCGGGCGGAAAGCCGCGGAAGCATTCTCTGTGTTATCGAAACCGGAAGCGATAACGGTGATCATGATCTCGTCTTCGAGTGTCGGGTCTGTAACTGCACCGACGATGATATCCGCATCACCTGCAACTGCATCACGTACTACGGAAGCAGCCACATCGATCTCGTGGAGTTTCATGTTTCTGGAACCTGTGAAGTTGATGATTACGCCGCGGGCGCCCTCGATGGTCGTATCGAGGAGCGGGCTGTTGATCGCCTGCTTAACAGCGGCAGACGCTCTGCCCTCACCGGAAGCACGGCCGATACCCATGTGGCAGATACCTGCATTTGTCATGATACGGCGAACGTCAGCAAGGTCGAGGTTGATGAGACCAGGGATAGCAACGAGGTCGGAAATACCGGCAACACCAAACTTCAGTACCTGGTCGGCCATATTGAATGCATCATCAATGGATGTGTCTTCATCAGTGATATCGAGGAGCTTGTCATTTGCGACTACGATCAGGGAGTCAACATACTTCTCGATCTCGCGGATACCACGCTCAGCGTTCATCGCACGGCGCGGGCCTTCGAAACGGAACGGACGGGTAACAACTGCAACAGTCAGGATGCCGAGTTCACGAGCGATCTGGGCAACTACCGGAGCAGCACCTGTACCGGTACCACCACCCATACCTGCGGTGATGAACAGCATATCTGTTCCGCGGATCGCCTGAGCGATCTCATCTTTACTTTCTTCAGCAGCCTTCTCGCCAACCGTCGGATCTGCGCCGCATCCGAGACCTCTGGTGATCTTCTCACCGATCTGGATCGTGATCTGCGCCTTCGAACGTGCGAGTGCCTGATGGTCTGTATTAATGGAAATAAAATCGATGCCCTGAACCGAGCTCTCGATCATACGATCGACCGCGTTACATCCGCCGCCGCCGACACCGATTACTTTTATTGCTGCAAATGGTTCATCGTCCATAGAGTATCCGAGCTTAAAATCTGACATAGCCTGCATTCCTCCGTCTTGCCATAAATATATACTAATTCATTATAAGCTTTCTAAGCTATCTTTTACAATTCTACACTAAATATTGTGGTCAAGCAATAGACGGAAAAGCCGGGCAAAAAACGCGTTACAGTTCGATTACCTCCGTTTTTCAGGGCTGTAATGAACCGGTCATCTGACCCTAAATGTAGTATCCGGTCAGCGCAGGAGGTACTTACTGCCCGTCATATCAAGCACAGTACCCGGTTTATCGGCAAAATCGCCGGAAATGACAGCATATCTCAGCCACTCCATATCATCGGAGATAGTCTGCAAAGAGCCGAGTTTCACACTCAGCACCTGCTCTCTTCCCGGGATGTCCAGATCGATGAATGTCGTCATGTTTTCGCAATATCGTACGCAGATAACATGCGAGAGAAAATCGAAAGAGGGATCGGCATCTGCTGCATTGGCATCCGCTCCGAGGATCGCACCTAAGATCGTGATGCAGATGTCATAGCCTTCAGATGACGTAAGATCAAGCTTTTTCCCGATTTGAGCCGACCGGATGGGAAGCCCTCTGATCTCGGGGATGCCCGTCGGAACATCTCCCGTTTCGATCTCCAGGACCACCGAATCATCCGATATAATAGCATATCCGTCAGGAATCGCGACGTAAGCGACTTTTCTTCTTTCTGTAACTTCAATGTAAACTTCTCCCGGGTAGTGCGGATAGACTTTTGCATCCGAAATATACGGGTCGGACCCGATGATCCTGTTTCTTACTTTGCCGTACTGGAGCTTGAGGATGTCCTTCCAGGAACCGCTGATACGGGAATACAGATGATCCCCTTTCTTTATCCCGGACATCTCGATGATCTGCTCCTCGGAAAAACGCAGGTTCCCGCTGACCCTTACATTCTGCACGCGGAAATTCTTATGGAAAAGGAACATCATGCCGAGGATAAGAAGCAGCAGAAGAAGAATGAGCACCAGCCATCTCCTGATAGAGAGCTTCCGGATCATTTTGCCTTCGGAAGATTCATCTTCAGACGGCAGATCGGAAGAGAGCTCTTCACTCTCTTCTACCGGCACGCGACGCACACCCTCGCTCCCCGAGGGCTTGTTCTCATGCGAAGACTTCTCCTCATGCGAAGAAATCTCCGGCTTTTCCAGATCCGCAGTTTTCTTCTCCGGGTCCTTCGGGCCGTAGTTTCCGTCTTCTTCGAGGGTGATGTCCTCTTTCGGCTTTTTGTCGTCCTTATCGGGCAAGTGCTTTCACCTCATCACAGATACGCGAAGCGGCATCATAGATCGCCAGTCCGCGTGCATTCTTCCGCATCGTATCGAGTCGTTCTTTATCTTCCAGAAGCTCCTTAACGATGCCCGGCAGCTTCTCGACTGCCTGATCGTCCGGGAGCAGGATGCCTGCCTTGGCATCTTCAAATGTTTTCGCATTATAGGTCTGGTGATCCTGTGCCGCATATGGATACGGGATCAGCACAGACGGCGCACCTACGGCCTGGACCTCGGCGCATGTGATCGCACCGGCACGTCCGATAAAGAGATCGCATGCGGCAAGATATGTTTCCGGGTCGGAGATATACTCGAATACCTCGATCGACTTCGGCCAGTTCTTCGCCTCTTCCACGACTTCCCTATAGCGCTGCTTACCGACGCTCAGGATGATCCGCACATCCGGATCCGTGATCACTTTCGCCAGCTCGACGATCGCCTGGTTTACCGTTCTGGCACCGAGAGATCCGCCCATCGCAAGAATCAGGGTATTCTTCTCGGAGAGCCCGAGTTTTTCACGGCAGGCATCACGATCGACCGTCGAGAACACACCGCGGATCGGGTTTCCGGTAAAGACGATCTTCGCCTTCTTACTGAAGTAGTGCTCGATTCCCGGGAAACTCGTGCAGACAGTCTTTGCATACTTGGACATCATGCGGTTGGAACGTCCCGGAAAAGCATTCTGCTCATGAAGGACGATCGGTACTCTTTCCTTATGTGCAGCCGCAATCAACGGGCTGCAGACAAATCCGCCCGTACCGATCACGACGTCCGGTTTTCCTTCGCGGATCAGCTTTCTGCACATCTTCCTTCCGGCGAGGAATTCCCTTACCGCCTTGACCGTTTTCATCGACGGCTTCATCGGAAGCTGCGCGGCGCGGATCACCTTGAAGGGATAGCCCATCTTCGGGATGATCTGCGACTCGAGTCCTTTTGCCGTCCCACAGAAAAGCACTTCCGCTTTTTCGTCCTGTTTTTTCAGTTCATCGGCGATCGCCACTGCCGGATGTATATGTCCGCTCGTGCCGCCGCCGGCGAGAAATACTTTCATAATTAACTTACACCACCAATTTAACTGTTTTTCTCTTTCTTCCCGATCTGGAAACAGACAGGATCATGCCGACCGCGATCATAAAGAAGAAGTTCGCCGTTCCTCCGTAGCTGAAGAACGGGAGCGTAATACCGGTCGGCGGGATCGCGCCCGTCGCCACCCCTATATTCAGGAACGCCTGAAGCGTAAGAAGCGAAGTATAGCCCGTTACCAGTATTCTGGTAAAGAGACTGTCAGCCTGCCAGGCTACCATAAAGCCCGTAAGTGCAAAGGCCCAGAAAAGGAGCATGATCGTAAGTCCTCCGACAAAGCCGAGCTCCTCACAGATGATTGAATACACATAGTCGTTATGTGCTTCCGGAAGATACATATATTTCTGGCGGCTGTTTCCGAATCCGACACCGGTCATGCCGCCGGATCCGATCGCGATGATACTCTGTTCGATCTGATACGTGTCGTCTTCATCCGCCTTCTTCTCCGTGTCCGCCTTCTCCTCATCATCCGAGTTCATCGTCTCGAAGATATTCAGACGCGTGACAACGTGCGCGAAGTTCTTCTCGAGTTTTTTCTTCTGCGCGCCCGGCATGGACAGGTAGAAGATACCTCCGACGACCGCGATGATCGCAAGAAGGATCGCACTTCCTTTCAGCCAGGAAGAAAGCGGGATACCGCAGCACAGGAAGCAGATCACGGAGATCGCGCTTAAGATCAGGAAGCACGACATGTGCGGCTGCAGAACAACGATCAGAAGGCATATCAGTACCAGGATGCCCGGAAGAGTGATATCCATAAACGCATCGAAAAGCGACTGGGAGGTGTGCTTGGCCTTAAGCCCTCCCTTTTTGCGGGTCCGCTGCACGAAAGAACGGTATCCTGCGATCGAATAGACGATCGCGACCTTGATATACTCGGAAGGCTGGATCGAGACACCGCCGATAATGATCCAGCGTCTCGCACCGTTGATAACCTTACCCATGGACAGTGTAAGGAGCGCCATGCCGATCGCGGAGAGATAGACCGCAAGTGTGACCGGCCATTTATCGAAGGCTTTCAGCGGGATAAAAGTAAGGATCAGAGCCGCGACAAATCCCAGAAGCAGGAACGCTCCCTGATGGATAACATAGTACATGGAGTTGCCCTGGGCCGTAAAAGCCTTCGGCATACTGGCGGAAAAGAGCATGACGATACCAAATGCCATCATCACTAATACGATGATAACAATTCCGAGGTTAACACGACGCGGCGCATATACGTCCAGCGACTCGATTTTCCCGTCGTCCCGGTAAGCCATATTCTCCGAGACGAGATACTTCATCTTCCGTTTCATGGTTCTTTTCCTTCCCGAACTATTGAACCATAGCTTTCCAGAATTGTATACATCTCGAAGGCGTGGGATGCTTTCAGAAGCACATAATCGCCGTCTTCTACAATTTCTGCAAGTTTTTCCGTCATATGGTCTTTGTCTTCAAAGCTGAACACGGGAATATCCGGATCCACCGAGTTCGCACCGGCTCTGACATCTTCCTTAAAATC
Organism: Mageeibacillus sp. UBA3781; assembly: GCA_002368805.1. Taxonomy (GTDB): domain Bacteria; phylum Bacillota; class Clostridia; order Saccharofermentanales; family Saccharofermentanaceae; genus Scatonaster. The sequence goes on from DFFH01000057.1 coordinate 20,470, forward strand.
TCCGATCACCAGAAGTCCGTTAAGGTGAAGCTCTGCTGCCTTCGCACCGATCTCGAAGTGTTTCTCCGAGGAAACAGGTCCAAGCTCGAGCATATCACCGATGCAGGCATACGCTTTCTTTTCTCCGGCCAGACGGCGGATCGATGCAAATGCGGACATCATCGACTCCGGACCTGCATTATACGAATCATCGAGAAAAAACACATGATCGACTTTTACAAGACGTTCACGGTGTCCGATCTGTACGAAAGAAGCGATTCCTTCTTCTATTCTATCCGGAGCGATGCCGAGATAAAGTCCGCAAAGAAGACCTGCCAGTGCATTTCCGACGTGATGGATCCCGACGGCGCTAAGTTTCAGAATGACAGATACCATCTCGTCAAAACCGGCCTTGGCATGGCAGCAGATGCGGTCTCCCTCGATATCGATCGATTCGGCCACCGCCATACCGTACGGGCGCTTTTCCAGCAGTGTTTTCTCTGTGAATGTATAGGCGATTTTCACATCCTCGCGGATCATTCCTTCGGCGACTGCTTTCTTCAGATATTCATCCGCATACGGCAGGATCAGAAGTCCTCCTTCCGACAGTCCCTCGAGGATCTCGAGCTTCGCCTTCAGGATCTCCTCCCGGGATCCCAGGCGCTCGATATGTGCGACTCCGATATTCGTGATCACCGCGATGTCCGGATGTGCGATATTCGTAAGTTCAGAGATCTCTCCGCGAAGGCGCATGCCCATCTCGAGCACGATCACGTCCGTGTCCTCCGGCGCCGCGAGGATCGTCAGGGAAAGGCCGATCTCATTGTTGTTATTATTCTTGGTCGCATGGACCTTCAGACCGCGCGACAGCGCGCTGGCGATCATCTCTCTGGTCGATGTCTTACCGACACTTCCCGTCACCGCCACGACCTTGCAGGCGAGTCTTTTTCTATAATATTCCGCGATTTTCTCCAGCGCGATCTTCGTATCCGGGACCAGTATTACCGGCACATCTTCCGGTGCATGTTCCATCGTGGACAGTACCAGTGCCGCCGCGCCGTCATTTACCGCCGCGACCGCATATTTATTGCCGTCGAAGCTCTCCCCGATCAGGGCAATAAAGAGATTCCCCTCTTCGATCGTTCTGGTATCCGTAGAGATACCGGTCAGTTCGAGCTCCGAGATGTCGGAAACTCCGCTTTTTCCGGGGAACTGCTTTAATTCTCCGCCGACCGCATCCAGTATCTCTGCCAGGGTAAACTTCGCCATGTCTTACACTCCTCTTTCCTTTTCCAGATCCCGAAGGACCTCGGATGTGACCTTCGCGTCGATGAAATCCACGACCGTGTTTTTGATCGTCATCGTCGTTTCATGTCCTTTTCCCGCGATCACTACGATATCGTCTTCTGTCGCCATCGCACAGGCATGCGCGATAGCTTCTTTTCTATCCTCGATCACACAGAAAGGCGCAGACGGATTTCTCTTTATGCCCTCCACGATCATGCCGGAGATGACACTGAAGTCTTCGCTTCTGCTGTTATCCGTGGTTACTACGGTAAAATCACTGTACTTTCCGGAGACTTCTCCCATCGTGTATCTCCGGTCGTGCGGACGGTCGCCGCCACAGCCGAATACCGTGATGATCCTGCCTTTGCAGGACGGGCGGATCGCATGAAGCAGTACTTTCAGACTGTCTCCGTTATGCGCATAATCGACATAGACCTTAAGTCCCAGTGTATTATCGATCTTCTCCATTCTTCCCGGTACACGGACGAAAGTCATACCGTTCTTAATGTCTTCTCTTCCGACTCCCGCCAGATAGCAGGAAGCCGCCGCGCAGAGTGCATTATCGACATTAAAGTCACAAAGGAGCGGCACGAAAAGTCTTTCTTCATAGGCCGGCGTGACAAAGGTGAACTCCATGCCGGGAACTCCGTCTTTCGAAGATGTCTTCATGTCGCGCATGGTAAAGTCCGCATCCCCGCTGACACTGTAGGTAAAGAGCTTGGATACGTGTGCTTTTGCATAAGAGACAACATCGTCGAACCGGCGTGTATTCGTATTGATCAGTGCGATATTACAGTGATCGAAGAGGCACATCTTACTTAAGAAATAATCCTCTTCCGTCTCGTGCTCTCCGTCGTTGATATGGTCATTGAGGAAATTGGTAAAAACACCGATCTCGAAGTGGACGCCGTAGGTTCTCTTAAACTTCAGTCCCAGCGAGGAAACCTCCATGACGCAGTCCTTCGCGCCTTCTTCCCGCATTTCGGAAAGAAGGGACTGGAATTCCCATGCCTCCGGTGTCGTATGTCTGGATTTGACCGCTTTGCTGCCGATCTTATTCTCCACGGTACCGATCAGGCCGCAGGATCTTCCCGAGCACTCCAGGATCTTGTGGATGATAAAGGTCGTCGTCGTTTTCCCCTTGGTGCCCGTAAGGCCGATGATCTTCATATCCGCGGACGGATGTGAAAAATAGGCACATGCCATCTCGGCATATGCTTTTCGAGTATCCGGAACAGAGGCGACCCCGCAGGTGCCGTAGTCTTTTATTCTTTCCAGAGTATCCTTTATCTGCGGAAGTTTCTCATCTGCCACGAGGATCAGGGCCGCACCCTTTACCGCTGCATCTTCGATATGGATGTGACCGTCAGTCTTCTGACCGATCATAGCGATAAATGCGGTATTCTCCGTAACTTTACGAGAATCCAGAACGATCTCATCAAACTCCCGGTCATCCGGACCCTGGATCCATTTATATTCGCTTTCTTTCAGAAGATCTGTTGCTCTCATGTTGTTCTCCTTTTACTCCATCTTCACGTGAATGAAGGTTCCAAACGGCACATGTGTCGGCGGCGGAGCTTGTGTCTCATCGGTTGATCCGTCCGGTCCTGTTTCTCCCTCACCGTCCGGTACTTTTGTCGTTTCCTCTGTATCCTCAGTCGTCTCTTCTCCGGTCTCGTCCGGTGGAGGCGGTGCGTCCGGATCCGGAGTCGGCGTCGGAGTGGGCGTCGGATCAAGTGCCGTTCGTATCGAGGTCGGCGGATCCTGCTCGACCACCCTTCCCTTGATATTTCCGTCGATAAGAATATTCAGGCCGTATTCTTTCGCCATTCTTCGGGCTTCGATGATGCTCATGCCTGTAAAGTCAGGTATCATCGTCTTATTCATGTCTTCCACACTGACTTCTCCCGGATAAAGGACGACTACGGTGTCTTTATAGACGGTCTCCTCTTCTCCGAAATACATAGTGCCGACGATCGTATCCAGCTCCATCGTACCGGAGCCGTCCATAACCTCATAGCCTTCTTCCTCCAGGAGCTGCTTGGCCTGAAGATATGTCTTTCCGACAACATTCGGCACGTGGTAAAGGATCTCCATACGCTCGTATTCTTTGTCGGAAAGCTTTCTTTCCACGCCCATGTACTCGAGCGTCTCTTCTACGATGCGGGCAGATACTTTTGCCGCGGCAGAAGAACCGATATCATTATCTTCCGGCTTATTGATGACGACGATCACCGCGATCTTCGGATCATAAGACGGAGCATAACAGCCGAAGGAAAGCACGTGCATACCGGCCTCATCACCGACATCGATCGTCGATGTACTTGTTTTTCCGGCAACATAATAACCCGGAACATAACCGGCAGCACCTGTACCTGCGTTAACTACGTCCTCGAGAAGCGAACGGACGCGGGCGGATGTCTTTTCGGAAAAGAGTGTTCTCACTTTCTCAGGCTCGAATTCCTTGATGATGTTTCCCTGGTTATCCACGATACGGGATGCGATCCTCGGACGCATCAGGGAACCGCCGTTTACCAGGGAGGAATACACGGAGATCAGCTGAAGAGGTGTCGTCGTTGAAGACTCACCGAAGGAAAGGGATGCCAGGTCGACATTCGTCGGCTCAGCATGGAAGATACCTTTCTGCTCCGCGGGAAGGTCGATGCCGGTAACATCGTAGAAACCGCAGTTATGAATGTAATTGTAGTATTTATCGATCGTGATACGGTATGCCAGACGCACGAAGATCGGGTTACAGGATCTCTCAAATGCCTCACGGAGCGTCTCGTCGCCGTGGTTCCCGTCCGTCTTTTCACGCCAGCAGCTGATGGTATCGACTTCGGATACTTCGATCGGGGAGTCGCTGAAGATCTCATCCTCATAGGTAAGTCCCTCTTCCAGTGCGATCGCGGTAGTTACCGCCTTCATGGTGGAACCCGGCTCATATGTATCCGAGATACAGCGGTTTCTCCACGCATTACGCATCAGGTACTGGGCTTTGTCCGTAGAAGACATCGCCTCCCAGTCCGCCTCCGAGATACCGTACGGCTTTTCACGGGGAGTATTCAGGTCAAAGTCCGGCATGGATACCATCGCCAGGAGTTCTCCGGTATAAGGATCCATAACGATACAGGTAACGCCTTCACGCGGCTTATATTCATTATATGCGTCACGGCAGGCATTCTCGGCGATTCTCTGGATATTCATATCCAGTGTCAGCTGCACATTATAGCCGTCCTGTGCCGCGATACTTGTCGGAGCGGAATACGGAAGCGCGCTCTGGTTATAGTTATCGACCTCGGCGTATGTATATCCTTCTGTACCTGTCAGATAGTAGTTATAGTATGCCTCGACACCGTACTGTCCGATCAGGGAGTTATCGTTCTGGTCAGCAAATCCGATGACCTGCGCACCCAGAGATCCGTAGTTATAGTAGCGCTTCGGGACAGAGTCGATCTTAACTCCTCCGATCTGATGCTCGGAAAGGAAAGCTTGAAGTTCATTCTTCTGGTCATAGGTCACTTTCTTCATGACCTGGATGTACGGCGCGTCCGTCTTTCCCAGCCACTCGATCATCTTCTGCTTATCCACACCGATGATCTGTGTAAAAGAATCTGCGATCTCTTCCACAGTCAGGGCATTTTTTCTCGTCTCCTGGGACTTCAGCACGTCCGAAGGCGTGATACCGACTGTGTATTCATACGTCGTACTTGCGAGTATATTGCCGTTTCTATCAAGGATATCGCCCCGGTTCGGCACGTCTTTGATACGCTGCCAGTGCATCTGCGAGGCTTTATATGAGTATTCATCATAGCGGGTATGCTGGATGCCGTACTGGACTTTGATCAGATATCCCATAAAGACCGTAAGAGAAAGAAAGACCAGAACCAGTACGATCCTTCCTCCGATGCGGAAACGGGCCGTCTGGGTCTCGTCGGTTACCTTCTCGATATCTTTACGCTCTTCGTTGGACATACCTGTCCCTGTTCCTTTCCCATTCAAGCATCACTGTGCCTCTTTGGAATAATAGTCCGCCAGGTTGCGCTTCGCTTCCTCAATTATATCTTCCGTCAACCCGACAGAATTATAGGAACGGCTCGTGGTCATATTATCCTTCTTCGGAACGACCACTGTTACGATCTGCTTATCATTCGGATCCACCATGCCCAGGTGCATCAGGGCCTGTTTACGGACCTGTTCCAGGTCAGCACTGATGAAGATGTTCTCTCTCATCTGGCTGGTTTCCTGGCGCATTATATTGATCTGGCGCTCTTTCTTATTATTCGCAAAGTTCATCGATGCGATCTGTGCTTCATTATACACCAGAAGCCCGAAGAGCGCGGTGACAAACGCTACCGCCAGAGCAAACAAAATAAAGTCGCGGAAACGCTTCAAAGTCATGGAAATTGTCTTTTTGCGGTAATTTCCGTAAACAGCTTCCACCGCACGCTTGTTCTGCATGCGGATCTTCTTTTTCTTCGCTTCTTTCTGCTCTTTTGTTTCCTTAAGAACTACACCGGACTGTTCCATAGCACTCATATAACGCTCCGCCTCACCGTCATCGAAAGCAAGAAAGTTCAGACCGATCGAATAATCGGATCCCGTATGTTTCAATAATGCATCTACTGTCTCTTTTTTGTTCAGTTTTACTGCTGAAGCCATACCTCTTCATTCCTTTCAAATACTCTCAGTTTGGCACACCCCGAGCGCTTATTTTCCATAGCTTCTTTTTTAGAAGCTACGATGGGCTTGCTATGGACCTGTTTTCCCATCGGCTTCTTCCCACATACGCACACCGGGAATTCTCTCGGGCAGGTACATGGGTTTTCCAGTTTGCGGAAAGCCTCCTTGACCAGCCGGTCTTCCAGCGAATGGAAGGAGATCACCGCGAAACGGCCATGTGCATTCAGCAGAGCAGGTACTGTCTCCAAAAGCTCGGATACCGAAGCCAGTTCGTGATTGACCTCGATACGGATCGCCTGGAAGCATCTTCTCGCCGGATGCTGATCCTCTTTTCTGGCGGCGTGGGGCATCGCAGAGCGGATAATGTCCGCAAGTGCCGTTGTCGAGCGGATCGGCGCTTCGGCTCTCTTCTTCACGATCGCCGATGCGATCCTTCCGGAATATCTCTCCTCGCCGTAATCGCGGAAGATCCTCGAAAGATCCGCCTCGGAATACTCATTGACCACCACTTCCGCGGACAGTTCCTGCTGCTGGTTCATCCGCATATCCAGCGGACCTTCCTTCATGTAGGAAAAACCACGCTCATCCGTGTCGATCTGATGCGAGGATACGCCGAGATCGGCAAGTACCCCATCTACCTTTTCAATGTTCATCTCTTTGAGCACTTCCGAGATCCGTGAAAAATCGGTCTTTTTCAGCACCCATTTATTACCGGCACCAAGCTCTTCTCTTCTTTTTCCGCAAGCTGCAAGTGCCTCATCGTCTTTATCCAGTGAGATCAGAAGACCCTTATCTCCCAGTCTCTCTACGATCCCGGAGCTGTGTCCGCCACCGCCGGCTGTACAGTCCACATAGATCCCGTCCGGCTTGATGGCCAGACCATCCATACATTCCTCAAAAAGCACCGGAACGTGATGGAAATTACAATCCTGTGATCTCGTATCCATCCAGATCGATACTCTCCTGTTCCGCCGTCTCGCTTACCGCGTCGTAGTACTTCTTCGTGCAGATCTCGAGGACATCCTTCTCGATCTGATAGATGCAGATCTCATCCGAAGGAGCCGCTCCGATTCGGTTCCAAAGCTCGGAACTTACAGAGATACGGCCCTGTCCGTCCATATCGCACTCCAGTGCCTCACCGATGATCTGACGTCTTGCATGACGGATCTTCGGATTGGTCATAGGGATCTTGCTGAACTGCTCCACGATCCCCTGAAAGCGGTCATTGCTGTAGATACTGAGATAGCCTTTGTCCTGGTTCAATGTGACAAACATGGGCGAACCGATCTGATCCCGGAGTTTTGCCGGAATGAAGATCCTTCCCTTCGCATCCATTTTGTTGATAAACCGAGCCATGCTCTCCCCTTATCATTTGGCGTGTTTTCCACCACGATTCAACACCATTGGTGACCACTCACACCACTTTCCACCACTTTTATGGTGTAATTGTAATAAAATAACGTTTACATTTCAATACTGTTTCAAAGACAAATCCTAGAGAATACGCACTTTTCGTTCTTTTCCCGAACAAACGCTCCCTTTGTATAAAATCGGGGCGCAAACCGGCAATTTTCGGCAAAAGAAAAAAGCTTTCCGCGCCTCCGCAGGGCATCAGCCCGAGGACAGTGCGAGAAAGCTTCTTATTCTTTTTGCCGAAATTTATCCGTTAACTACGCTGACGATTGTTTCCGATCCATGGATATATTTAGTATGAACCCGAGCGATATGAAGTTAACCATCATTGCGGTACCACCCATGCTGACAAACGGCAGCGGGATTCCCGTGATCGGCAGAAGTCCGACACACATGCCCATATTCTCGATAAAGTGGAATGCATATGAACCGGTAAGTCCGACAATGATGTAGGAGTAAGCTTTTCGCGAAGCCTTCGATGCGACATAGAGACAGCGCACCAGAAAGAAAAACGCCAGCAGCAGGATGGCCGTTGTTCCGATAAAGCCCATACGCTCGGACACTGCCGAATAGATAAAGTCGGATTCTTTTACAGGAACTTTGACAAGGATACCCGTGTGATTTCCCGTAAGACCGCCGGATGCGATCGCAGCTTTGGACTGGACCAGGTTCCACTCTGACACCGGGTCAGATCCTTCGAAAACGAGGGAAAGGATCCTCTTCTTCTGGAAGGGCTCCAGGTAGAAATTCCATACCAGCGGAATTACGCCGACAACTGCGGCGGAGATCGCCAGAACGAAATATCTGTACTTGAGGTTCCAGATAAAGAGCATACAGATCAGGGAGAAAAGAATAACCATCGCAGTACCGAAGTCCGGCTGCTTCATGATCAAAAGAAGCGGGATTCCGTAAAGGATGCCGAGATATACCCAGCCGCGGACCATCGAAATGACCTTATTACTCATATCTTCCAGGATATAGGATGCACAGATGACCAGTCCGATCTTCGTAAGCTCGGATGGCTGGAATGTACCTAATACAGGAAGTTTCATCCAGGAATCGGCACCCCAGGTACTCTCGAGGGTAAATCCGTCGATGATTACCCATACCAGAAGCATGAGGGATACGCCGTAGAAGATCCATCCGATGAGCTTCATGAACTGGGTATCCAGAAGGCAGATAAGAAGCGCGAATCCCACACCGATAACAGCGGCGATCACCTGCTTATAGAAAATGCCGGGATACCCTTCAAAACCCTGGGAAAGAACCAGATTCAGGACATAAAGACCTATGGTGGTAATGGACAGGATCGGGATGATCAGCCAGAAATCCACTGTACGAAGCGAATTATTCTTCAGAAATTCGATACCGGACTTGCCCTGATTCATCGGAGCCTCTTACTTTTCTTCTTCGTCCCGGTCGTCAGTCTCTTCTTCCGTTTCTTCGGAAGAATCATCGGAATCCTGCTCCGCATCTGCATCAGATGCTTCATCATCAGAAGATCCGTCATCCTCGGAATCAGATTCTTCGTCTTCCGAATTCTCCTCATCGATCTCGAAAGAAGACTTGGACAGACGTTCTACACGGTCTTCGATATCCTCGCCGTCCTCGTAGTCACGCAGTTTCTGTTCTTTTCTTCTCTTTGCTTCACGGAGCATCTTCTCATCTGCCTTGATGAACTTCTCCGGAAGCGGTTTCTTCTCCCAGTCGTAGATGTGGCCGAGAGAGATGACCAGGAATCCGAGAACGATCAGGACCAGAGACAATACCTGGGAAGTACGCAGGTTTGTGCCGGCAATATAGAGAGAATCCGTACGCAGACCCTCGATAAAGAAACGGATGATTCCGTAGAAAATGCAGTAGCATGCGGTAGTAGTCCACGGCCTTTTGCTCTTTTTGCGGATCACAAGAAGCAGGAAGAAAATGATCAGGGTACCGACGGATTCATAGAAGAATGTCGGGTGTACCGGCATATCCGAATCCAGGTTCGGGCAGTGAAGGCTTAAGTAACGTCCGATCTGGGCGCTCTTCATACCCCACGGGAGATTGGTCGTCGTACCAAATGCTTCCTGGTTAAAGAAGTTGCCCCAGCGGCCGATCGCCTGGCCGAGAGGAATATATACGATCGCAAAATCCATAACGATAGAAACCGGGATCTTTCTGATCTTACTCATCAGGAAAATAGCCAGTGCCGCACCGAGGACACCACCGTATATCGCAAGACCGCCTTCACGCACATTCGTGATATTGGAGAGTGTTTTTCCTATATCACCTTTTACATAGTAAGTATTCCACTCACAGAAGACGTAGTAGAGACGGGCGCCGATAAAGGCCAGCGGAAAGCAGAGGAGACAGTAGTCCGTAACCAGGTCCGGAGTCATGCTGTATTTTCTTGCCTGCTTCATACCCAGGATCAGGCACAGCAGTACAGCCAGCGCGATCAGGATGCCATACCAGTAAAAGCGTATTCCCGCGATCTCAAAAGCAATATTATTTATCTTAAACTTCCATCCGAAACCGGGGAAGGAAACCCATATCTTCTCCAGTGCTAGTAAATGATGCAGCATCTTAGGACCTCATTTCTCTTTTTCTTTCTCGTTCTTGCAATATAATATCACACATATCCTTCAAATCGAACAGGTATTTGACGGCTCCTGTGATATTGGCGGGCCGCCTCCTGGTCTTTCTTCATCTGGGCTTGCAGCTCGTCCACAGAGGTAAACTGTGTCTCCGGACGGAGGAACTTCAGAAGCATTACTGTTCCCGTCGTCCCGTAAAGCTGATAGTGGCCGTCAAAGATCATCGTTTCGGTAAGCGGTGTGGTATCCTCTTTATTTACTGTCGGGCGCATCCCGATATTCGTGATACCCGGATACATCTTCCCGTCCAGAAGATACGCGGACGCATAGACGCCGAACTTCGGGATCATCTTCTGTTCCGGGATGCGGATATTTGCTGTCGGGAATCCGAGCTTTCTTCCGAGCTGCTGACCCTTTTCGACGATCCCCGAAAATGCGGTCGGATGGTCCAGGAGCTTCTCGGCCATATCCACATCTCCCGATGCGATCAGCTCACGGACCCAGCTCGAGGAGATCCTTCTGCCTTCGTAATTGATCGGATCGACGGAAACGACCGTGATCCCGTTCTTATCTCCCCAGTTCTGAAGTGTCTTAACATCACCATGCCGGTCTTTCCCGAAGTGATAGTCGCGCCCGACAACGATGACTTTTGCATGCATCCAGCCCTTAAGGCAGACCTCCATAAAGGTCTCCGGACTCATTCTCTTTACTCTTTCATTAAAAGGAAGCGCAAAGAGATCATCGATGCCCATGTGCGAGATCAAGCGGCATCTTTCCGGATAGGTCGTGATCAGATTCTTCTGGGATTTACTCGCCGGCGGATTCTCAAAGGTCTGTACCGCCGCGCGGATCTTCAAGTTCTTAGCCTGCTCGAGCATTGTCGAGAAGATCTTCTGATGCCCCATATGGATCCCGTCAAAGTAGCCCAGCGCCACAGCACGAGAAACTGTACTCTCCGTCGCACTCGATGGTGTGGAGATCAGCTTGCCGTCTTTATTGATGATGCAGTTCCATACGTTCATATTACGCGAAAACCCTTTCTTCGCGGATCAGGAGCCCCTCGTCCGACTGCTCGGAATAAATCACGGCGCACGGGCGATCCTCATGAAGCGCCAGCACACGTTCTCCTTCAGTGGCTCCTATGGCATACATTCTATCCTTAAATACCGAGAAATCAAGTTTTTTCCCATTTCTCAGATCGATGGCTTCCTTTTCCGTGACAGATATCTTCGGAAGTCCGCTCATCGCTTCCGCCTCTTCCACTACAAAAGCACTGTCACCGCTACTGTATCGTCTTTCGATTTCTTCCAGGGGAAGTGCCTGTTCCACGGAAAAAGCACCGCTGGACAGTCGTCTCAGCGATTCACAGTACGCGCCGGTCCCTAAGTCATTTCCGATATCTTCGCAGAGGGTGCGGATGTAGGTTCCCTTACTGCAGTGCACGTCCATCAGGACATGTATCAGCTCCTCTTTCTCAAAGATGTCCTTAATTTCAATACTGAAGATGGTTACTTTTCTTTGGGGGATCTCGACGGACTGGCCTTTGCGCGCGTAGTCATACGCCGGGCGGCCGTTGATCTTGATGGCGGAATAGACGGACGGGACCTGTGTGATCTCCCCGATCATCTTCTTCACGCTTTCGCGGATCTTTCCCGCATCATCGGAAAGAAACGCCTGTTTTTCAGTCTCATCAGGGATCTTTCCGCCCACTGCCTCGCCTTCGATATCTCCGGTAGATGTGATTTTACCAAGGACCATCTCTGCACGGTACGTCTTCTCGTCATTTTCCATATAGCGCAGCACACGCGTACCACGGCCCACCGCCACTGCCAGAAGGCCTGTGGCAAAAGGGTCCAGCGTACCGGCATGTCCGGCTTTCTTTACACCGAATATTTTTCGGATACGGGATGTGACCGAAAATGATGTCATGCCCTCCGGCTTATCCACCAGAACGATTCCACTCGGAGTATTATCGGTCATGTTCTCTCCAGAAAAGCACTTGCCTGCTCGACTATTTTCTCGGCGAAAGTATCGATATCCACGTTTTTCCCGGAGAATCCGGCCGCTCTGTGATGTCCGCCGCCGCCCATCTTCTGGGCAAATTCAGCCGCATCAAATCCGACTTTCGTTCTAAGATTGACGCGGAGTTCCTCATTCTCAGTCTCGCGGATAACGAATGAGGCGAGGACTGTATCGATATCTCTGAGGATATTGACGATACCGTCGGCTGCACCTTCCGGCGCATTTGTCTCGGCCATCATCTTCTTGGTGATCTTGGTCACAGCGATCTTTCCGTCAGCAAAGAGTTTCATATTCGAAAGTGCCATGCCATGAAGACGTACTTTTCCTTCACAGGTCTCATCGAATAGATGATATGCGTTGTCTGTTACATTCGCACCGCGCTCCATCAGGTCCGCTGCGGTGTGAAATGTACTCGGTCTTGTATTCTCATAGGAAAAGCGCCCGGAATCAGACTGGATGCCTACCATCAGGCAGTCCGCCTCAAAACGGCCGATCAATTTCACATCGAACTTCTCTTCCCACTGTCTAAGAAGAAGGTACATCAGTTCCGCGCAGGATGCGGACTTCCCGTCCACATACGAGATATCCGCTTCCGGAGATGCGGAGATATGGTGGTCTAATACGACTTTCTTCTTGGCATTGGAGTAGAGGGACTCTGCTTTTCCCATGCGGCTGCCCTCCGAGCAGTCCACAGCAAATGCCAGTCCCTGACGTGATCTGATCTCTTCTTCGTTATCTTCAGTGACGACCGTGATAAGGTCGTCCGGAACGTTCATAAATGAGAGCCTCGGCGGGATCTGCCAGTCCAGGATCACCGATGCACGGTACCCGAGTTTTCTCAGCGAAGAGGCAAGCGCTACGGCCGTGCCCACACAATCGCCGTCCACCCGGGCATGCGGGAAGATCTGCACTTCCTTCTCTTTATCCGAAGGAAGATAGTCCAGCACGAGGCCGGAGTACTCATTCATGGTTTCCTGCACGTTCCTGATCCTCCTTGATCGTACGGTCGATCAGATTCATAAGATCCATGCCCTTCTCGATCGATTCATCCAGCTTGAAGTGAAGTTCCGGTGCGACACGAAGTTTGATACGCTTCGCGATCTGGGAACGTATGAAGCCGGAAGCACGATTAACGGCCTCCATGCATTCTCTTTTCTCCTGCTGGGAACCATATACCGAGAGGAATACAGTTGCATGGGTCAGATCTGAGGACATGCGTACTTCCATGACGGAAGTCATCATCGGGATACGCGGATCCTTGACTTCCGTCAGCAGAAGCTGCGAAATGACTTTCTGTATCTCATCGCCCACACGGGCGGCACGATTTTGTCTCATACACTCTCCTGGTACGGATTACTTTCTCTTAATTTCCTGCATCTCGAAGACTTCGATGATATCGCCTTCTTCGATGTCGTTGTAGTTCTCGATCGAGATACCGCACTCATAGCCGGCTGCTACTTCCTTCGCGTCATCCTTGAAGCGCTTGAGGGAAGCAAGCTTGCCCTGGTGGACTACGATGCCGTTTCTTACGACACGTACTTCAGATGTACGCAGGACCTTACCATCCTTAACGTATGCACCACCGATCGTACCGACAGAAGATACCTTGAAGGTCTGACGGATCTCGACATGACCGAGGATAACCTCTTCGAACTGTGGCTTGAGCATACCGCGCATAGCAGCCTCGATATCTTCGATCGCGTTATAGATAACGCTGTAAAGCTTGATATCTACGCCGACTTCCTTAGCCTGCTCGACCACGATCGCGGAAGGACGGACATTGAAGCCGATGATGATCGCATTGGATACATCCGCCAGCGTAACATCGGACTCGGTGATCGTTCCGACACCGCCATGGATGACCTTTACGCGTACTTCGTCGTTCGTGAGCTTCTCGAGAGACTGGGTGACCGCCTCGACAGAACCCTGAACGTCTGCCTTGATGATAAGGTTGAGATCCTTGATCTCGCCCTCGGCAAGTACCTGGGACAGATTCTCAAGAGTCATTCTCGAAGACTTATGCAGCTGTTCTTCTCTCTGCTTGATACGGCGTTTCTCAACGAGCTGTCTTGCCATCTTTTCATCGGTTACGGCATAGAAAGTCTCGCCGGCTTCCGGTACTTCCGGAAGACCTAAGATCTCGACAGGAACGGACGGGCCGGCCTTCTTCTGCAGCGCACCGTTTTCATCGTACATCGCACGGATGTGACCGAAGATCGGACCTGTAACGAGAGTATCACCGGATCTGAGAGTACCACGCTGAACGAGTACAGTCGCAACCGGACCTCTGTTCTTATCAAGTTTTGCCTCGATGACAGTACCCTTTGCCTGACGCTTCGGATCAGCCTTGAGCTCCATGACATCTGCGGTAAGCAGTACCATCTCAAGGAGTTCATCGATACCTTCACCGGTCTTGGAAGATACGGGAACCATGATCGTGGATCCGCCCCACTCTTCCGGAAGGAGATCATGTGTGGCAAGCTCCTGCTTGACCTTGTCGATATTGGCGCCGACCTTATCGATCTTCGTAATAGCTACGATGATCTCGGTATTTGCGGCACGCGCGTGGTTGATCGCCTCGATCGTCTGCGGCATGACACCGTCATCAGCAGCAACAACGAGGATCGCGATATCGGTTACCTGAGCACCACGGGCACGCATTGTAGTAAATGCTTCGTGACCCGGTGTATCGAGGAAGGTGATCTGACGGCCTTTGCAGCGGACGGTGTACGCACCGATGTGCTGTGTGATACCGCCGGCCTCACCCTTAACAACGGATGTCGAACGGATCTTGTCGAGGAGCGATGTTTTACCATGGTCAACGTGACCCATGACAACAACGATCGGCGGACGCGGCTTCATGTTCTCTTCGTTATCTTCACCTTCATCGAAGAGGATATCTTCCTCGGTGACCTCCACGATCGGCTCGGTCGTGATTCCGTACTCGCCAGCTACAAGAGCTGCTGTATCGTAATCGAGTTCCTGGTTCAAGGTTACCAGCATACCCATCATCATGAGTGTCTTGATGACATCTGCGGATCTCTTTCCGAGACCGTCAGCAAGATCCTTTACCGTGATAAACGGCGGGAGCTCAACATGTGTCAGCTGGGGCTTTACGACCGGTGCCGCCACGAAAGACTGGCGCTTCACCTTCTTCTTGCCCTTGCCGCCCATGTACATCGAATCAAGAGCCTCATCATTGGAGAGGATATCCGATGCATTACCGGTAAACTGGTTGGTGCGCTTATTGCCGGAACGGCGGTCGTTATTGATCGAAGAAGACTTCTGGTTATCCTTCTTGGAGTCTGCCTTCGGATCCTTTCTGGACTTCTCGTAAGCATCGCGGGCGGCAAAGTTTGCCTTCTCCTTTGTTGCTTCCGGCGGGAGATCCTGCTTCGGCTTAGAGGATCTCTTCGGCTGGTTTCTGTTATTGTTGTAGATCTCGTCGTCATCCTTATCCTTCGGAGGGAATCCGCCGAAACCGCCACGGTTGCCACCTCGGTTTCCATTAAAGCCGCCGTTATTCGGACGTCCGCCCTGCGGTCTGTCGGAGTGATAGGAGGAACCGGATCTCTGTCCGCCCTGATATCCGCCGGATCTTCCACCATCTCTCGGACGTACAAATGTGGAAGTCTCACGTGTATAACCGGCAGAAGGTGCTTTTACCACCGCGGAACTAAGCTTGGGTGCTTCCTTTACCGGCTCCTTCGGTGTTTCTTTCGCAACTTCCTTCGGAGCTTCCGGAGCCTTTACTTTAACTTCTTCCTTAGCGGGAGATGCTTCCTTCTTCGGAGTCTCGGAAGGAGCCTCCGCAGGCTTTTCTTCTTTTTCCGCCTTCGGAGCAGCCTTAGCAGGAGCCTTCTCTTTCACCGGCTCTTCTGTCTTTACTGCCTTTGCAGCCGTCTTCTTCGGAGCTTCCTCCGCTTTTTCCTTCGGAGCTGCCTTAGCTGTCTCCTTCGGAGCTACAGCCGGCTCTTCCTTTTTCGGAGCTTCGGCAACCGGTGCCGGTTCTTTCTCCGGAGCAGGAGCAGCTTCTTCAACCGGAGGTTTCTTGGCCTTCTTGTTTACACGGCCGACACGGAGAGTCTTCGTTCCGGAAATACCGCTGACGGTCTTCTGTGGAACCATCGACTCCGTCTTGTTCTGTGTAGAGTCTTCCGTCTTGGATGTTTTCTTCTCTTTTTCTGCCATCATTTCCTCCTGTTTATTCCGCAGAACCTGCGGCCTTTTCGTTCTTACTCAGTTCATCGATCAGGGTGGTGAGCTTTTCTCCCATGCCCGGATCAAGTATCGCGATCGCGATCCTGTGATCCTTTCCGATCGCTCTTCCCAGTTCTTCTGCTGTCGCAAAAGTCCGAAGAGTTACCTCTTCATCCTTTGCCACCCGTGCGAGCTTTTCTTTCTGCTTTTCCGAGCCATCTTCCGAAAGAATCAGAAGTTCTGCGGCTCCGGATCGCATCGCCAGCTCGACGGCATCAAAACCGGATGTCAGGATGCCTGCCCGAAACGAAAGTCCGATCGAGCTCAGCACTCTTTCTTTTGTAACGGGACGATCCTTCTTCATTTCTCCGGAGCGTCCTCCTTCACCTGATCCAGCTGCGGCCGGATCGTATCGGGATCCACTTTTCTGTGAAGCCCCCGGTCAAACTGCTGATGTTCGACCGCTTTCTTCATACACTCCGGGTTATGGCAGACATAGGCGCCTCTTCCGGGCATTCTTCCCGTCGGATCCACCTGGACCGTACCATCTGCCGATGCCACGATACGGATCAGATCCTTTTTGGCGAACCGCTCGCGGCAGCTCACGCACATTCTCATGGGTATCTTCTTTGCCATAGTGCCGGGGTCCTGTCTTTCTTATGCCTTCTCCTCAGAAGAAGTCTCATCGTCATCCGCAACAGTGAAGTTTGCGACGAAGTCATTCTGAACCATCTGCTGGAACTGGGATGTGCTCTTGATGTCGATCTTCCAGCCGGTAAGTCTTGCAGCAAGACGTACGTTCTGTCCGGAACGTCCGATCGCCAGCGAGTACTGCTGATCCGGAACAACTACCTGAGCGTTCTTCTCCTGAGTACCGTCTTCGTTAGTGATGATCTCAGCATCGACTCTCTCGACCTTCGCCGGAGAAAGCGCATTGCTGATATATACTGCCGGATCGTCAGAATAAGCGATCACATCGATCTTCTCATTGCCGAGTTCATCCATGATAGCCTGGATACGTGCACCTCTCTGGCCAACGCATGCGCCGAGCGGATCTACATCCGGGTCACGGGAGATAACAGCAACCTTGGAACGGGAGCCTGCCTCACGGGCAACAGATACGATCTCGACGATACCGTCGTGGATCTCCGGAACTTCCTTCTCGAGGAGTTTCTTAACGAGGTTCGGGTGACTTCTGGAAACGATGATCACCGGGCGCTCCTTTTGTGTCTCCACACGGAGGATAAGGAACTTCATTCTCTTATTAAAGGAATAATCCTCGTCTTTTACCTGTTCCTGTCTCGGAAGTGTAGCTTCTGCACGTCCGATATCAACGAATACGAAACGGTTATCAGATCTCTGGATCACACCGCTTGCCAGCTCACCGATCTTGTCGGAGAACTCAGACTGGATACGGTCATTCTCTGTATCACGAAGTTTCTTGCTGATCGCAGCCTTAGCAGCACCTGCTGCCAGACGTCCGAGAGACTCTACATCGATCGTCATCTCGATGGTGTCGCCCTCTTCCAGATCCGGGTCGATCTCTTTTGCCTCGGCAAGGGAGATCTGTGTCTTCGGGTTGGTAACCTCAGAGACAACTTCTACGACTTCATATACGTACATGTCACCGGTCTCACGATCGATCTCCGCAAAAACCTGCTCGTTCTGCTTTGCATCCGAGAATTCTCTCTTAAATGCCGCTACGATAGCTTCCTCGATCGCCTCGAAGAGTACTTCCTCATCGATGCCTCTTTCTTTTGCCAATGCGTGGATCGCCTGCAACAGTTCTTCGTTTTTCATAAACTTTCTCCTTTATCCCGTTTTGTTGCCAAAATTAAAAACGTAGTGTTCTCTGTGCCTTACTGATCTTCGACCACTCAAGTTCAAGTGTCTTTTCTCCGACCTTAAGCACCAGTCCATCTTCCCCGGCACTCTCGATAATGCCCTCGACATGTTTGCTTCCGTCGATCGGAGCGAACAGAGATACCTCTATCTCCTCGCCCATATGACGGACATAGTCCGAAAGCGAAGCAAATGGTCTCGTCGCTCCCGGGGATGAGACTTCAAAATAATCCGGATCCGCATGCAGTTTTCCGTCAAGTGCGGCATCTACTTCCCTGCTGACTGCCTCGCAGTCTTCGATCGAGATTCCGCCGCGCTTGTCGATAAAGATCCGAAGGAAGTAATACTGTCCCTCTTTCTTGTACTCACAGTCCACGAGGTCAAAACCCATCGACTTTACGATCGGCTCTGCCAGTTCAAATGCTTCCTGTGCGACTTTAGATCTTCCCGCCATGTTTCCTCCATGCTTTTCTGATAAACAAAAGAGCGGGCCAAGACCCACTCTAAAATGTCAAATCTATTCTAGCAATAGTATGTTAACACTAAAAACTGTATAATGCAACGCTTTTACGCGTTTTTAATATAATTATATGTAAAAAAAGCGTATTCTGCGCCCGTTTGTTTTATTTACACAATTTTCACTATCTTTTTAACAGAATCGCTATTCAAATTATCCAAGTTATCATGTAGAATATAAGTATCCAAAACAGTAACGTTGGATAATCAACAAAACAAGGAGATGATGCCAATGATAAAGGTAATTGCAGGTGAAAAAGGAACAGGAAAGACAGCGCAGCTGGTTGAGGATATCAACGAGCAGGCGACAACAGACAACAACATCGTATGCATTCAGAGAGGACACCGCCTCGACCGTCTTTTGAAGTACAGAGTACGTCTCGTGGACCTCGATGAATATCCGGTAGAGGGTTTTGAACAGTTCCTCAGTTTCGTAGCCGGTATTTGCGCCAAGGATTATGACGTAACACATATCTACGTAGATAGCATCCTCAAGATCACAGGCGAAACAGATTACGAAAGATTCGGAAAATTCCTTGAAAAATTCGACAAATTCCTGGGAGAAAAGATTACTGCGACAATTATCTGCAGCCGTGCATCCGACGTTCTTCCCGAGAGCGTGACCAAGTACTGCTGAGCCTTACATAAAGCATCCAAAACTGAATAATGAATGAAGGACCGTCGGAAGGCGGTCCTTTTCTTTTTCGGAAAAAGAATAACAAAAAGGACCGGCCTTTCGACCGGTCCTTCAGTTAACTTAAGAGTTTGCCAAGCGATTCTCAGCTGAGACTTACGGCTTCGGCTCGCCGCACTCGCCGCAGAACTTACCGGAGTTGCCGGTTGCTCCGCACTTAGGGCATGTCCAGCCAGCATTCTCTACCGGCTTCGGCTTACCGCACTCAGCGCAGAACTTGCCTTTGTTACCGGTGGCTCCGCACTCACATGTCCAGCCAGCATCCTCTACCGGCTTCGGCTTGCCGCACTCAGCGCAGAACTTGCCCTGGTTTCCTGTTGCGCCACAAGCACATGCCCAGCCAGCTGCTGCTGCCGGAGCGGCCGCCTGCTGCATCTGCTGTTGCTGCTGCATCATCTGCTGCTGCTGGAGGAATGCCATACCCTGGTTGCCAGGATTCATAGCACTGCCATTGAAACCACCAACGAGGCCGAGACCCATCATAGCGTTACCGGCACCAGCCTGGTTGCCGGCAGCTGTCTTCATAGCATCGACGGAACCCTTGATCTGGTAACCTGCAGCCATCTGCGGGTTGTTACCAAACATAAGACCATCGTCCATGTCCTGGATTCTCTTTCTGGACTCATCGTCAGGTGTAACAGACATAACTGCTACTTTCTCAACGATCATACCACGGCCCTGGAGCCAATCCTCATCGAGAACCTCGTTCATGTACTTCGCAAGTTTAACCTGCTGGGACTGGAGTCTGTTGTACTGAACTTCTTCTCCGCCGGCACCCATCTTGTTGAGTGCTTCGCCGAGGTACATCAGGAACTCAGCCTTTGCCTGACCAGGCTGGCCGTTCTTGCCCATCAACTCGTCACGGCGATAATCACCGGAAACGTTACCTGCGATGTTCTTGAAGAATGTAACAGGATCTACGATCTTGAACGAGAATGTACCGTTCATTCTGATGTAGATACCACGATATGTCGGATCATCATACGGAAGCGGTGCAGCTGTGCCGAACTTGTTGTCGACCATCTCGAGCATGTTTACGAAGTAAACTCTCTGCTGAGTAAGAGCCTCACCACCGGCCTTAATACGGTTCCAGATGTCAGCGCAGGACTTCTTTACACCGTTGAGGAATCCGCTTGTGCCAAAGCATGTCGGAGCAGAAGATGTATCCCATGTGTACATACCTGCTTCAGTTGTAAAGTCAACAACACGTCCGTTATCAACTAAGATAAGAGCGGTTCCCTCCGGAACAGCGATCTTGGAGCCATTGGAAATGATCTCCGCGTCACCCTTGTTGCTGCCATTACGCATTACCTTCGCACCACGGCGAAGAAGTACTTCCTGACCCAGAGAGTCGCATGTGAAGAACTCAAGATACTGATCTCTTAAGTTTCCGCCAACAGCCTGGAATGCAGCTTTAATTAATCCCATTTTAATCTCCTCCCTACAAGAAAAAATTTTCAGATCTCGATCAACTTATTGACAAGCCAGATTCGCATATCAACTGTTTTGATTGCTGTGCCGCAATATGGACAGACGTCCGAACCCAGATGCTGTACCGGGGCACCGCAATGAGGACAGGTGAAACCTACTCCCTTAATGTCTTCCGACTGGAACCGCTCCGCATCCAGTATATTGACTACTTTCACGTTATAGCGGGTCTGCGTCGGAGTCGCTCGATTGCCTGATATAAATTTACCATTTCTTTCCTGGTATTGCAAACATTGTAACGAATATTGGAAGGTAATTTCCACCGTGGATGCAGTCCTTTCATAGGCGTTAATTCCGCCTTTATGCACTATTATGTCACGGTAAATCAGAGATTTGTTTTCCGCCCTGGCTCCTTGCACTTTATGCCAGAGGTCTTCGGACAGAGAACGGGTCACGCCGATACCGCATTCCGGCAGCTGTTTCTGGATCCGGTCGATGGTATCACCATTATTTCCGAACGTCATATCCGTCAGCAGATCGAGGCTCTTGACCAGGACCGCCTGAGCTGCGCTCTGCATCTGTGACAGGCTCAGGTCGGGGAAATCTTTGCTGATCCTCGGAATCAAGGCAGACGACAGATCGGATACCGACTTCGGTGTCGCCATTTCCTGAGACATATTAAAGTCCTCCGGACCGACCTTTCCTTCTCTTACCTCCTGCTTCACTCCGGAATAGATCTGTCCGAGAAGTGAGTTTTTAAATGCTCTTTTTGCCTTTCTGACCATTCCGGCCACACCGAGGATCACCAGAAGTCCTCCTGCGACACAAAGTCCGATGATCGTTAGATTTCCGCCCGGCATACTTTTATCCTCCCCTTAATACTTGTAAAGCACTTTTCTGTCCATTCGCAATACCGGTATTCCTGCGGGGGTCTTCTCGCGCCAGGAATCCGGAAGCACATTATCAAGACCCGTTTGATACATGATCGGAATGCCTGTAAGCTTACTTGCCTCCAGAAGCACTTTCTCTCCTTCTTCCAGTTCTTCCTCAGTCGTTTCTTCGAGAAGATTCGAGTTGTTGATGAATCCGGAGATCGGAAGTCTCGCCGCTTCAGAGAGTTCCGCGCACATCTGCTTAATGCCCTCCGGATCGGATGTGAACGGACGGAATGCATTGACGACCATATATACTCTATATTCGATCTTCTGAAAGCGGCTTAACATCGCGCCGAGAACTCTGGCGCCGAGATCTTCACCGCCGATATCAAAGACGGCAACCGTATCCGGCATATCAAATGCGGAATAGACTTCACCGGAGAGTGCAGGAACATCGACGTTCGTATTTGCATACTCCGGTACGATCACGTGAATGCCTTCCGCCTCGAGTGCATCTTTCGCATCCGCAGAACGGTAATAAGGATTTACGATATCGAGATCCGCGAGCATGACTTTCGCCGACGGATCCTGCTGCTTCAGCATATGGGCAAAGTGGACCGATACCTCGGATTTACCGCTGCCGTACGCGCCTACAAAAACATAAAGTCTGACTTTCTTCTCTTCCATTTTTTCCTCCTATTTCAGTTCCGCGATCGTGACGCCGTCTTCCCCTTCACCGAAGGTACCGAGACGATGGGATCTGACCCGCTTATCTTTCTTAAGGAACTGATCGACCGCAGATCGCAGCGCGCCGGTTCCTTTACCGTGAACGATGCGGATGTTTTCGATATTACTGATCACACAGTCATCGAGATATCTATCCAGTGTGTGGACCGCTTCATCGACTGTCATGCCGAGAAGCTGGATCTCGGGCATCATGGAAGACTTCTTCGCCAGGCGGATCTTGTCGGCGGAAGAAGTGGATGCGCGGCGCGGTTCTTTTCTGGAACGGACTGCATTCTTCTTAACCTCTTCCTTCTTCGGATATCTCAGCGAATCCGAAGCGACAGTCAGTTTCAGCGCACCGGATGAAAGGATGCAGTTTCCGGATCTGTCCGGTCCCTTAATGACGATACCGGTGACATCGAGAGTCGGAGAGTAATAAAGTCCGCCCTCGCGGATCTTGTCCGGTTTCTCGCCGGGGATCTCCTTAACCTCTTCGTCGTCATCTCTCTCCGCATCGATGTCTGAAAGGCCGGCACGCAGATTATTTCTGATCGCGCGGATCTTTCTCTCGGCATCGTGGGAGTTCTCCATCTTTTGGATCTCCTTGATCTCATCTAAGATCGCGTCCGCTTTTTCCAGGACTTCCTCAAGCATCTCCTGCTTTTCTTCCCTGGCCTGTGCGAGTACTCTCTTTCTTTCCTTCTCGATACTCTTTCTCTGATTCTCGAGATCTTCCTTCTGCTTTTGGATCTCATCACGGAGCTCGGCGATCTCCTTTTCGAGTTTCTCGCTTTCGCGGTTATGCCGCTCCGCCGAGGAAAGGAGTTCTTCCATCTTCAGGCTCTCCTCGGAAAGAATGCTCTGCGCGTTTTCAATTATCTTCGGTGAAAGTCCCAGCTTTCTGGAGATCACAAACGCATTACTGACACCGGGAAGGCCGATCATCAGACGGTACGTCGGAGACAGCGTCTCGGTATCAAATTCGCAGCAGGCATTCTCCACGCCTTCCTGCTCCACGGCATATGCCTTTAACTCCTTATAGTGTGTCGTCGCGACCGTGACTGCGCCTTTTTTCCTGCACTCATCGAGGATCGCGATCGCCAGCGCTGCGCCTTCCGTCGGGTCAGTGCCGGATCCAAGCTCATCGACCAGCACCAGCGTCGTGGGCTTGGTCAGCTTCAGGATCTGTACCAGATTCGTCATGTGCGCAGAGAACGTCGAGAGGCTCTGCTCGATGCTCTGTTCGTCACCGATATCGGCGAGAACTTTTGTAAATGTGGATACTTCCGACTCCTCTTTACACGGGATAAAGAGTCCTGCCATCGCCATCAGCGAGATCAGGCCGCATGTCTTAAGAGACACTGTCTTACCGCCGGTATTCGGGCCTGTGATCACGAGAGTCCTGTATTCGGTTCCGACAGAAAAATCGATCGGAACCACACGGTCTTTATCGATCAAAGGATGACGCGCACGAGAAAGCACTATCCTGCCCTGATCATTCATCCGCGGGCGTGTCGCAGAAAGCTCGTCCGCGAACAGTGCTTTTGCCTGCATAAAATCGATATGGCCGACCAGCGCGATGTCCGCCAGGATCGAGTCCTTACAGATCGCGACCTTACCGCTTAGGATCTGGAGGATCCGGTTGATCTCCTCCTGTTCGGCCGCGGTCCATTCGCGGATCTTGTTATTCAGTTCCACGACGGCCATCGGCTCGATGAAAAGCGTCTGTCCGGATGCGGATGTATCGTGTACGACACCCGGGACTTCGCCCTTCTTCTCCGGCTTTACCGGCACGCAGTAACGGCCGTCACGCATGGTGACAAGCTGGTCCTGAAGTGCCTGCGGATTCTTTCGGATCAGGCGTTCCAGTATCTCACGGATGCTGCTCTGTGCATCGCGGATCTGCCGGCGGATGTTATAAAGCTCGTTGCTGGCTCTATCGTTCATCTCGTTTTCGCCGTTAATGGCCATCGAGATCTCTTTTTCCAGATGCTCCAGCGGCATGAGCTGGCGGATATCACGGAACAGCAGGTGATCCTGCGGATCTGTCCTCAGCCAGTCCACAGATACCTTTGACAGGCGGTCTACCGCGCGGAGAAACTGCGCGATATAGAGCAGATGCTTCATCGAGAGTGTCGCGCCGGTGTCTGAGAAGCGGACCGCGTCACGGATATCGTTTACGCCGCCAAGCGGCAGTGCGCCTTCTTTAATGTAGTACTCGAGCGCGTCCTGAGTCTCCTGCTGCCATTCCGATACCAGCGGAAGATCCGAGGTCGGAATTAATCCGTAGCATAGCTCACGCCCGTATATCGTACGAGCGTGATTGACCAGACGGTCGAGTATTTTATCATATTCCAAGATGGAAAGGGATCGCCCGCGGACGAGCTTCCGCCTGGCTTCCTCTTCAAATGTTGTATACATAGTCTCCTCTTCTTATCAGTAAGAAGGAAGCTCCTGACTTCTTAGGTAAGAAGCTTCGATCTTTCCAGCTCATCCATGGAGATACTCTTCTTCATAGACAAGCCTTCTTCGATATCTACGTCTGTAATCTCTCCATCTCTATAGACTACCAGACGGTTCAGTCTCTTTTCCTGGATGCACTCGATTGCATGGACACCCATGAGGCTGGCCATCGTACGGTCACGAAGCGACGGAGAACCGCCTCTCTGCAGATGTCCCAGGATCGTCGGACGGGATTCGATCTCCGTTGCTTCTTCGATCTGTTTGGCAACCTCAGTCGCATCACCGGCGCCCTCTGCCACGATTACGATATAGTGGCGCTTGCCCTTATTTCTGCAGTCGAGGATCGTCTTGATGACATCCTTCATATCCCAGGAAACTTCCGGCAGGAGAATGATC
The DNA here is from genome assembly GCA_002368805.1 of Mageeibacillus sp. UBA3781. Lineage (GTDB taxonomy): Bacteria > Bacillota > Clostridia > Saccharofermentanales > Saccharofermentanaceae > Scatonaster. The sequence continues at coordinate 45,573 of DFFH01000057.1, forward strand.
TCCGCACCAGTCGCAATACCTACATTCAGTGCAATATAACCGGCATGACGTCCCATAACTTCGATAACGCTGCAGCGTTCGTGGGAAGATGCAGTATCACGGAGTTTGTCGATCGCTTCCATCGCGGTGTTCATCGCCGTGTCATAGCCGATCGTATACTGGGTGCAGCCAACATCGTTATCGATCGTGCCCGGGATGCCGATGACCGGAATGCCGATTCTTGCGAGGTCTCTGGCGCCTTTAAAAGAACCGTCACCGCCGACTACGATCAGGCAGTCGATGCCGAACACTTTACACATCTTTGCGCCCTGAAGAACACCGGCCGGCGTCTCAAAGCTCTTCGATCTTGCCGTCATCAGAAAAGTACCGCCGCGCTGGAGTGTCTCAGATACGTCTCTGTGACCGAGTTCCTTGACTTCACCCTTCCAAAGACCGTGATATCCGCGGGTAACACCCATCATCTTAAAGCCTGCCTTCGTGCCTGCACGGACGACCGCACGGATCGTCGCATTCATGCCCGGAGCATCACCGCCGCTGGTAAGAATGCCTACACCTTTTACTTCCGGCATCTCACCGGTTTCGATTCCGCTGTAGTTTTTCGCTACCATTTCCTTGAGATTGGGCAGGTTTCCATTGGTGTATTCTTCAAACATATTCCTTCTCCTCAGCGAACCGCCATTGGTCATCGCCGTTTACTTTCCTAAGATTTATATCTCGTATTATACCAAAGCTATCAGAACAGGGAAACATTTTCGATGCCGAATTCCTTCACCAGGATCTCGCAGACATCCCTGCTCCACTCGATGCTGTATTCCGGAGAAAGCTTAACATTCCGCTTCTCCTTCGGAAGCGCCACATAGACAGGCACGACTCCGTGAAAATACGAACATGTTGCCAGAAGGCGCTTATATCCTTCATCATCGGCATTTCCGAAGTAGCGGATCGCAAGACGCGGTGTATTCTTCGCTCCGGCATCCTCTTTCCCGGAAGAAGAATCTTTCAGCGGAACTTCGGTTCCTGCAGATCTCGCCATATCTGAAGCTCCGTCTGTTCCAGAGCGGCCCGCCGCCTCCGAAGATCCAAAAGCCTGTGATCCCCCATAAGTGCCATCGGTTCTCGGCCGTCTTCCGTATCCGCTGTTTCTCGGCGGCGGAAGTTGACAGAGTTCTTCATCATCGCGGCTAAGAGTCACACAGTCCTCGAGGATAAGCTTTACAGCTTCATCTTCGACCTGCACGCGCCCGCGGATCAGAAGTGCTTTTGAGCTGTTGATCACCGATCCGCATCTGCCATACGCATCCGGGAAAACGATCACTTCATAATCACTGAAGAGGTCCTCGATCTGCAGGAAACACATAGTCTTCCCGTTCTTCGTGGTCTTCTGGTTACGAGACGAGATCAGGCCCGCCATCGTCACCTGTTCTTTATCCGTGAGCACTCTTCCCGAGCCCATATCTTCGCCGAGAGTCTTTAGGAAAGACGTACTGTCTGTATTGGCTGTAGCCATTGCTTTCTTATAGTCATCCAGAGGATGCCCGGAGATATAAAGGCCGAGCATCTCTTTTTCCTTGGTGAGCCGCTCTTCGAGAGAAAACTCACTGACATTCGGAAGCACGGGTTCATCCGCCTCCGCCGCTTTCTCGTCTCCGAGGAGGCTGAAGATCGAGATCTGTCCCTCCATCGACTGGCGTTTCGTCGACGAAAGGCGGTTCAGATACGGCTCTGTCGCACCCAGCATCTGCGATCTCGGAATGCCGAACTCATCCATGGAAGAAGAAAGGATCAGGCTCTCGATCATCTTCTTATTGATCTCCAGCGCTTCGGATCTTCTGAGAAAATCGCCGAAGGAGGAAAAAGGTCCATTGACCTCACGGTCCACGACCAGCTTCTGGACAGCACTTTCACCGACATTCTTCACGGCGGTAAGGCCGATACGGATCTTCTTTTCTCCCTCGGTCGAGAACCGCACCTGGCTCTTGTTGACAGATGGCGGAAGGATGGATATACCCATCTTCTTTGCGACCGAAGTGTACCAGGCCGACTGGGACTGGCTTCCCAGGAAGCTGTTGAGCATCGCCGCCATGAACTCCGTCGGATAGTGGTACTTCAGATAAGCAGTATAGTAACCGACCACAGCATATGCGGCCGCATGGGATTTGTTAAACGCATATCCCGCGAACTGTGTCACATCGTCAAATATCTTTCTGGCAATAGGCTCGGAAACACCATTGGCGATCGCACCGGCAACCTCTCTTCCCTTTTCGTCCTTACCGCCGTAGATAAACGTCTGGCGGTATTTCTCCATCATGGAGGCCTTCTTCTTCGCCATGGCGCGGCGGATATTATCCGACTGGCCCATCGAGAAACCGGCAAGATCTCGTACGATCTGCATGACCTGCTCCTGGTAGATCATACAGCCGTAAGTCATGTTCAGGATCGGCTCGAGAAGCGGGTGATCATACTTGATCGACGAAGGATCATGACGAGCCGCCACATACTTCGGGATCTGATCCATCGGACCCGGGCGGTAAAGAGAAATGCCCGCGATGATATCCTCCAGTGAAGACGGCTTCAGATCCACCATAAAGGATGTCATGCCCGAGCTTTCAAGCTGGAACACACCCTCGGTATCTCCCCGGCTGATCATCTCAAATACCGCCGGTTCATCCATCGGGATCCGGTCGAAGTCGATCTCGATTCCCTGGTTCTCTAGGACCATTTGTGCCGTATCACGCATGACCGTCAGTGTACGAAGTCCGAGGAAGTCAAACTTCAGAAGACCGATCTCCTCCGAGTTCGCCTTGGCAAACTGGACGACCACGGATTCATCGTTTTTCGCAAGCGGTGCAATATCCGTCAGAGGTTTTGCCGAGATGATAACACCGGCAGCATGTGTGGATGCATGTCTGGGCATCCCCTCAAAGAGCATAGCCGTATCGATGACCTGCTTTACGATATCGCTGTTTTCATATTCATTTTTCAGATCCGGTGACATCTTCAGCGCATCTGCGATCGTGATCCCCAGGGTATTCGGGATCATCTTACAGATACGGTCGCTGTCCGTATAGGGCACATCGAGCGCACGGGCCACATCCTTGATGCAGGCTTTTGCCGCCAGTGTCCCGAAAGTGATGACCTGTGCGACACGGTCCTCGCCATATTTTCTCGTGACGTAGTCGATCACTTCCTGACGTCTTTCGTAACAGAAATCGACGTCGAAGTCAGGCATACTGACACGCTCGTTATTCAGGAAACGCTCGAAGATCAGACCGTACTTGATCGGGTCGATATTCGTGATCTGAAGCGCATATGCCACCAGCGATCCTGCACCGGAACCACGCCCCGGTCCGACCATGATGTGATTCTCTTTTGCATAGTGGATAAAGTCCCATACGATCAGATAGTAATCGGTATATCCCATCGAGGTGATGACCGACATCTCATACTCGGCGCGCTGCCTGTATTTCTCTATCTCTTCTTCATCCGAGCACCATGAGAGACGTTTCTTTAGTCCCTCATCACAAAGATGCCGCAGATACTCTTCCGCATCCGCATATTCCAGCGGAACATCGAAAGCAGGAAGATGGATCTGGTCGAAAGTATATCCGGCATGGCACATACTGGCGATCTTCGTCGTATTCTCGATGGCTGACGGGATCGAAGAAAAATATGATCGCATCTCTTCTTCCGACTTGATATAGAAGTCCTCAGTTGGCATCTTCATGCGATCCGCATCGCTCATACGTTTTCCGGTCTGCATACACAGCAGCACCTCATGCGCCTTCGCATCTTCCTTATACATATAGTGGCAGTCATTTGTCGCAACCAGCGGGATCCCGGTCTCATTAGACAGCATGATCAGGTGCTGGTTCACCTTCGCCTGATCCGCCATCTGGTTGCTCTGGATCTCGAGATAGTAGTTCCCTCTTCCGAAGATACGGTCATACCACAGAGCTGCCTCTTTCGCTTTTTCAGGTTCATTTCTGAGAACATAGGTCGCCACTTCACCGGATACGCAGGCAGAAAGTGCGATCAGACCTTCCGAGTATTTCTCAAGAAGTTCGTGATCGACTCTGGGCTTATAGTAGAAGCCCTCGATAAAGCCGGCAGAGACCAGACGATTCAGGTTCTTAAGTCCTTCGTCATTCTTCGCAAGAAGTACCAGATGGTAGTATCCCCTGTCTTCATTTTCCTTGAGGAAACGGCCTCTTGGCGCGACATATACTTCACATCCGATGATCGGGTGGATACCTTCTTCGGTCATTGCTTTATAGAATTCGACCGTACCATACATCGTACCATGGTCCGTGATCGCACAGGAAGTCATGCCCAGTTCTTTGAGCCGGGCAGCGAGGCGTTTGATGCGGATCGCACCATCCAGAAGACTGTATTCCGTATGTAGATGCAGGTGTACAAAGCCCTGCAGATTCTCTTCCGCCATCTTCTTTCCTCTTATTCTTCCAGTTCGAAAAGCACCCGTCCATTTCCCACAAGTGCTACTCGAAAGCTATCAGCCGTCTCCCAGCTTTCCCTTTACGATCACCAGCATGTCACGAAGCCTTGCCGCTTCTTCGAAGGCGAGATCTTTCGCGGCTGCCTTCATCTCCTTGTCGAGGCGCATCGCCAGTTTCTCGAGTTCTTTCTTCGACATATGCGTCTTCTTCTCTTCAATCAGGTCCGCCAGATCCTTCATGTCGATCTTATCTTCCCGGCTGACCTCTTCCATCGTGGCCAGCACGTCTCTGACTTCCTTCTTCACGCTTCTAGGTGTAATGTTGTTATCCTTATTATACTGGATCTGGATCGCACGTCGACGGTTAGTTTCAGAAACCGCTTCGAACATCGAATCCGTCACATCATCCGCATAGAAAATGACCCGTCCGTTGACATTTCGTGCGGCACGTCCGATCATCTGGATCAGTGACCTGGTGGATCTTAAGAATCCTTCCTTATCCGCATCCAGGATCATCAGGAGCGATACCTCCGGAATATCCAGTCCCTCACGCAGAAGATTGATACCGACCAGCACGTCGAATTCTCCTTGACGAAGTTCCCTCAGGATCTTCATACGGTCAAGCATGTCGATATCCGAGTGCAGATACTTGACCCTTATCTCTTCCTGCTTGAGAAATCCCGTCAGGTCCTCGGACATCTTCTTTGTAAGTGTCAGGATCAAGGCGCGCTCGCCCTTCTTCACCGTCTCCCTGATCTCTGTCAGGATATCTTCCATCTGTCCCTCGACAGGACGGATCGAGATCTCCGGATCGAGAAGTCCTGTCGGCCTTATGATCTGCTCGACTGTCTGTCCGCTGTGTTCCGCTTCATACTTCGACGGGGTCGCCGATACAAAGATCGTCTGGCCCATCTTCTTTTCAAATTCCTCGAACTTCAGCGGGCGGTTGTCAAAGGCCGACGGCAGTCGGAATCCGTAGTCGACCAGCGTCGTCTTTCTCGAGCGGTCGCCGTTATACATCGCGCCGATCTGCGGGACGGTCACATGCGACTCGTCGATCA
>DFFH01000069.1:0-7399 GCA_002368805.1 Mageeibacillus sp. UBA3781
CCTATGCGCTTCCGAAACCATTTACGGTATTTGCGACACAGAACCCTTCCGGCGCATCCGGCACATCGCTTCTGCCGGACTCACAGATGGATAGATTCGCGATCCGCGTGTCTATGGGATATCCTTCTCCAAAGGACGAAAAAGCAATGCTGGAAGACAGAAAAGACGGCAACAATCCGCTTCACAGCGTGCGCTGCATCTGCAGTGCCAGAGAGCTTCTTGCGATGCAGGAGGAGGTTTCCCGTGTGTTTGTCGGAGAAGCGATGCTGGATTATATCATTGCACTTGTGGGCAAGACCCGTTCCCATCCGGATCTTGAACGGGGCGCAAGTCCGCGTGCGACACTGGCGCTGACCGCTATGGCAAAAGCCTATGCATATGTTTTTCACAGAAATTATGTGATCCCGAATGATGTCCAGGCGGTATTTACACCGGTCATGGGACATCGTCTGATGCTGACGGCAGAAGCGGAAGTTAATGAAAGACGCACATCTGATGTGACGAAGGAGATACTGAAATCTGTTCCTGCACCGAAGGTGTAACGGAGTCTGGCGGGGCCTATGTTCAAGAACTGGTGTATCTATATCCTGGCACTGGCCGGTACATTTACCTTCTTTCTTTTCTACCAGATGTGGGTGGCCTGGTACTGCCTTATCCTGCTTCTTTGCATCCCGCCGCTTTCTCTGATCATGTGTATCCTGTCTTCGAGAAGAAGAAAGGTGCGTCTTGTTCCTCCGAGAAATGTCAGGATCGGTGATGAGACATCGGTCGATCTGTCTATTCCCGAGAGTATTGCGAATATGATCTCGTTTCTTAGGATCGACTATAAGGTCACGGAAAAAATGACCGGTGATGCGTACCGGAGAAAGATGTATATCCATGGCAATACCAATGTCAGTTTTCCCATGGATACGGACCATTGCGGTGCTTTTTCCATAGAGGTGACACGAATTAAGATCTATGATCTGTTCGGACTTTTCTGGAGCCGGCAGAAGCCGAAATGTTCCTGCGAAGTGATCATCCATCCGGTCCCGCAGATCCCTGAGGCAATGCCGGATCTGAACGGTTTTAAAGCGCGTGCGCTGAGAAAGAGCACATCCCCGTATTCGGAGATCTATGACGTCCGTGAGTACAATCCCGGTGACCTTATCAAGAATATCCACTGGAAAGCGTCAGCGAAGAGGGATGATCTCCTGGTCAAAGAACCGCAGGAGGAGTGTTACGGACACGCCCGCGTCTTTCTGGAACTTGAAAAAGACAGAGAGATCTTCGACCGGAAGATGGGAGAACTGTTATTTACTTCCGAGTACTTCCTGAAAAAAGATATTCCGCATAAGATACGTGTACTCCCTCCGAGAAAAAGAGAGATCTCCTTTGATATCCAGTCCCAGCGCGACCTGGAAAAAGCTGTGATCAGGATCCTCAGTATGAAGATACCGAAGGAGGCTTCCGATGAGAATTAAAACAGTTCATCTCGAGCCTTCATCTTCTCCCGCAAGGCCGGTCAACTTTATCGTTCCCACGCTTCTTACATCGCTTCTCTGTGTGAGCTTTTCGCTCATACTGACAAGTACATATGAACTCTCCGTGGATCTTCGGGTCTTTATTCCCGCGATCGCGGGCATGGCTTTTATTTCGACATGTTTTCACATCCTTACCGAGAAGAGAAAATGGATCTCTGTCCTCGTGCTGATCTTAGCTTTCTTCGTGCCGGCCGGCGCTGTCCTTTTCGGTATCGCGGGAGTCCGGCAAGGCATGGATTCACTGATGTTTATGCTAAAGAAGTTTACTTTCCGGGATCTGCCCTATGAGTATGAGCAGGCGGTGGACGGCACGACTGTTCTTACGAGATTTCTTCTGGTCATAAATCTTCTTCCGGTACTCTTCACGACATTTGTGATTACCAGAAAGAAGAGCGCCCTGCTCTGCGCTCCTTTCTATATGCCGTTTTTCTTCTTCTCTGTGGCGCTGAACTATATGTTCCCCAAACAGCTCTGGTGCGAACTGGCGCTGACGGGTGTTCTCTTACTGTGCGTTTTCCAGACGCTTAGAAAAGGAGACCGGGTGAAGTGCGACCGAAGGCTTCTTATCTTGGCAGTGCCGGCGCTGCTTCTGTCGTTTCTGGTCGGTATGTGGTTCCCGCAGAAAACCTATGATAAAAATGAACTGGCGGTCCGTCAGATGAGCTCGATAAAGAAACTGCTGGGGAATAATAAGCTCCATAATTCTCTTCCTCCGAATGTGCAGAAACTTCTGGATGATGTGGAGAAATCCTATCTTGGAGGCGCCGTGATCGAGGAGATCGGAGACTCTGTAGTTTCTTCCGCACCGACCCATGAGGATCTTAATGCGGTAGGAAATTTCAATCCGCCGTTATTTGTCGTGATGACGATGACCAGAACTGTCAATCCGAGTATAAAGGACATCGAAGGAAGTAAATATCTCTATCTGCGATCCACTTCCATGGATACATATACCGGCAACGAATGGAAGATCTCGGGAGACGAGCCGGATACGGATGAGATCGCTTCGGGAGACGTTGAATGGCAGAAGAAAGAAGCACCTTATCTGCTGACACTGAGCTTCAACTATGACCCGGAGTTCACCTACAGCCCGCTTTATACGGATGGATACATGGTGTCATCTTCTGACGGTATTCCTGTGACGGACTTTTATAATGTCAGATGCCTTCTGGACGAAAGCAGTACGGACGGGATAACCTATGCGCTTTCCGAACTTCCGGTGAAGCAGGAGAGCGGCTACTGGTCAGAAGACTATCTCAGGTATGTGCAGAAGACGGCGTTGGAGGTTCCGGAAGAAACGGAACAGGAGCTCCTTTCAAGCGGTATGCTTCCGGATTGGTTCATGGACATATACGAAGGAAGAACGGAGATGTCGGATATCGATAAAGTGCTTGCCGTGACGCGTTATGTCAGTTCACTTCATCCGTACGATGAAAACACATCTTATCCGCCGTCAGATAAGGATTTTGTCTGCTGGTTCATGAAAGAGAGTCCCACCGGATTCTGCGTGCACTTTGCATCTGCGGCGACAGTGCTTCTTCGCATGCTTGGTGTCCCGACCAGATACTGTTCCGGATATATGGTGAATACGGCGGAAGATGGAAAGCCCATCGATATCGTATCGAAGGATGCACATGCCTGGTTTGAGGTGTTCCTTCCGGAATTCGGCTGGGTCATGGGTGATCCGACGCCCGGAAATGTCCGCGCCGCATCCCGCTTCGATGTGAATGCACTGATCAGGGAATACGGCCTGTCTTCTATTTTCGCTCCTTCTGACCCCGACGATCCTTCTGAACCTTCCGATCCTTCGGCAGAAGATCCGCTCACCGGGTACATCCAGCCTGCAGAACCTTCCGTAAGTCCTACAGATCCGGGACAGAACGGAGACGTCTCTTCCGGAGACACAGGCTCCGGTAATTCAGGTGTGTCTCCCGTAACTCCGGATGGAAATGCCGCAAATGCGGCTGAACCGTCTTCTCAGGCAGCTGCCTCTCAGAAAAAGGAAATGCCGAAGTGGCTGAAAACACTTGGCAAAGCAGCTCTTCCTGTCTCGATGGTTATTCTGGCGTTTCTTCTGATTCGTGCGCTTTATTCTTTCCTCTGGAACAGAGCTTTCCGCCAGAAAGATATCAATGCGAGTGCGAGAGCGTACTATCGGTATTTCCGCTGGATCGGGAAGAAGTGGAACGGGAGCCCTGCGACGAAGACGCGCATGCTTGCGCTGAAGGCGGCATTCAGTGAAGAAGGAATTACGGAACAGGAACTCGACGTACTCGTTTCTTCCGGTAAGCAGGGATTGATGAGAATACGAAAAAAACAGCCGTGGTACAAAAGAGTACCTGTCCGGCTGCTGTTTGAGGTGAAAGTCTGATCTTAAAAGATCACTTTTCCGCGGCTTTTGCTTCCAGTACTGCTTTGGCCAGCTGGTCCGCGCAGGACGTGGGCTTAAATCCGCAGGTGTTTCCCATGAGCTTTTCTGCGATGTCATCCGCGGTCCATCCATCAACGAGTTTGCCGATGGCCTTCAGGTTGCCGTTGCAGCCGTTGGTGAATACGACATCCGAGATGACGCCGTCATTGATTTCAAAGTCGATCTTCGAGGCACAGGTGCCGCTGGTGCGATAAGAATAATGCATAGTTTTGTCCTCCGTGTGTTTATCTATCGAAATATTAGCAGAGATACTTGGAAAATCCAATCTGCCAGATGCCTTTACGATTTCGGCAGAAGGGAGATGTCGCGATCGACCGGGCAGGGCGGAAGATACTTGCTGAATACCTCCACATATCTGGTGCCGAAAGAGATGGATACCAGTTCCGAAAATGCGATACGCGTCGGTTTTTCTTCCCATTTTCCGTCGGTGTCAAACCCGCGGACATAGATGTAGCGGTCGTCTTTTTTCTCGATCCGGCCGATCACATAGTCGATATTTCCGCTGTTTCTGTCTTCGGATTCATAGATCGCATTCAGCCGGTTATGCGACAGGTAGGAGAGCACGCCCTCCCAGGAAGAAAGGTCGATGTCGATCTTTTGGATCTGCGATGTGACGCCCTCGCTCTCGAGAATGTCATTGGTAAGATCGACCTTGGAATTGATCTCCACGATATCCTTCATGCGGCGGACGACATATCCGTCGAGCCGGAAATCCTGCTCGTCCATATAGAGGAAAAGTTCCTCGCTGGATTTGAGCGGGAAACAGCTGTAGCAGTTCGGGTCGGCCTTCAGAAACATCCGGCAGAGCAGTGTCTGGCGGCAGGCCTCTTCCAGTACGGCATTGATCTCAAATCTCTTCATGCTATCCCTCCTTCGACATCAGGATCATATAAGTAGATTATAACATGCTTATAGTATAGCCTGGTAATACGTTTCTTTCCTATAAAACGAAGAGAGCCGTCTCAAAATAATGAAACAGCTCTCTTTGTACCTGATTTGTTAAACTGCAGATCAGTGGTAGCTCGGGAATGCGTTCGGGTTGTTAAGACCGATTGCCTTTTCGAGATCCTGCTGGTCATATGTAGCATCCATTGCTGTCTGCCAGTTGATGAATCCTTCTTTATAGAGACGGATGAGGTCTTCATTCAGAGTGTGCATACCGAGAGATCTTCCGGACTGGATCGCACCCGGGATCATCTGGACCTTCTCCTCGAGGATGAGGTTCTTGATCGCGTTGGTTCCGATCATGATCTCTGTAGCGAGGATACGGCCTGTGCCATCCTTGATCGGGAGTAACTGCTGGGAAACAACACCACGGATGTTTGTAGCGAACTGCTGGCGGATGATCGCCTGTCTGTCAGAAGGAGAACCATCGATGATACGGTTGATCGTCTGGCCGGCGCTGGTGGTGTGCATCGTAGAAAGAACGAGGTGGCCTGTCTCAGCAGCGGTGATAGCAGCGGCGATCGTCTCGAAGTCACGCATCTCACCAACGAAGATGATATCCGGGTCTTCACGGAGAGAAGAGTGGAGAGCAGATGCGAAGGAATCTGTATCGCGGTGGAGCTCACGCTGGTGGATCATAGCGCGGTCATGAGGATAGATGTACTCGATCGGATCCTCGATCGTGATAACGTGTCTTGCCTCATTCTTATTGATGTAGTCAACGATAGCAGCCATGGTGGTTGTCTTACCGGAACCCGTAGGACCGGTGACGAGGATGATACCGTTCTTTGCTGTAGCCATATCTTTAACGACTTCCGGAATGCCGAGCTCTTCGAACTCAGGAATACGAGCCATAAGGAGGCGGATACTGCAAGCGAGGTTGTTACGCTGATGATATACGTTCGCTCTGATTCTGATCTCGTTGTCGATCATGAGACCGAGGTCGATATCTTCGCCGGCTTCAACGCGCTGGATCTCTTCATTAGAAAGGATCGTATAGATCATGGCGAGAGATTCTTCAGGTGTCGGACGCTCGTCGAGAATATGGAGAACTCCGTATCTTCTAACAGCAAGATTGGTACCTACAGTAATATGCACGTCGGAACAATCTTGTTCTATGGCATAATCCATTAATTGTTCAAAAGTCATAAATACACCTCCGAAATAAAGATAAAAATATTATACATGAAAACAAAATCCTTTGATACATTTTTTTACTATCTTTCGCATGAATGTCACGTTTTTTTCACAAGTTTCCGGGCATTACGGGAGTTCTTCCCGGGAAAACGGCCGGTTCGTTATAAATCTGTCACCGAATCACCATGAAAAGGCGGCTATAATGTATGTATGACAGGTGGTTGTACCACTTAGATAACAGGAGATACGGATGTATGAAAAGAAATAAGATCGCAGCAGTGATCCTGCTCGGTATGATGATAAATAGTGCTTTTGCCACAGGATGCGCCGGAAAAAAAGAAAAGGAAGAGACGGCACCGGCGGAGCCTTTTTCCATGAGGGCGGAATCCGGGACTTCTTCTACGGCAAAAACACCCGAAACGGAAGGCAATACTTCTTCGGTGAAAGAAAGTGAAATGACATCCGCTTCCGTGACCGCTCCTTCGACAGAAGAAACGAGTGCGACGGAAGAACCGACAGAGCCGGAGACAGAAACGACGAAAGAGCCTTCAAAAACAGATCCATCCATATCGCCGTCGGATACCGGAGCGCCATTGGACACGCTGTCGGAGATCCGGAAACTGCGTGAAAAGATCACGGGGAATGCCTCATACTACGATTCATTGGATAACACCATGAAAGAAAGCTGGTGCTTCCAGAGAAAGACAGACCATTCCGTATCCGGCTCGTATGAGTTCTTCAAGATCAAGGATTTTAACGGCGCGTATATCAACGATCATGTGCCGGAAGGGGATAAGGTCATCTACCTGACATTTGACTGCGGATATCCGTCGGATAAGACGGTCCCGATCCTGGATACGCTGAAAAAACATAATGTAAAGGCGAGTTTCTTTGTCACGAAGATGTATCTGGAGAAGTGCTCGGAGTATGCAGTCCGGATGAAGGAAGAAGGACATATGGTCTGCAATCACACTGTCACGCATTCTGATCTGGTGCCGATGAGTGTCGATCAGATCGCGGGCGAGATCTTCGATGTGGCGGAGTATTTCTATGAAAAGACAGGTTATACGCTCGATCCGTATTTCCGCACTCCTAAGGGCACATATACGAAGAAACTGATGACGATCATCAGCGATGCGGGGTATAAGACCGTGTTCTGGAGTATCGCGTACAATGACTACACGCCGAGTGCGCAGCCGGAGCCGGGATATGTGCTGGATCACTTCCGGACATATCACCATAACGGTGCTATCGCGCTGATGCATAATGACTCGCAGTCGAATGTCAATGAACTCGATGCGGTACTAACATATCTGGAAAAAGAAGGATACCGGTTCGGACTTCTAAATGAACTGGAAGAAAA
>DFFH01000069.1:7508-12112 GCA_002368805.1 Mageeibacillus sp. UBA3781
AAAAGGTTTACTCTATGATCGCGCCGATCTTGGAAAGTTCGGCAAGTGCTTTTTCCACATCGGAAGTGATCACATCATCCGGAGCATCGAATTTCGCCTTCATGGAAGCGATAAGGTCTTCCTTCGTGGTCTCTTCCTTCAGAAGTCCGAGGATCGTGCCGAATGTCCTGTTCCCGCGGACGACACCGGAAAACCTGGCGTCGGCGACAGGGATCAGAAGATATTCGCCGTCATCTTCCTGGGTATGGATCAGAAAATTAGGGGAAAGTTTCAAGGGACACCTCCTGGGATTACTTGATCGGTACAAACGGCAGCTCAATGGGACCGCCCTTTTGGCTTCCCTGAGTTGGGAGTTCGGTCGGCTTCTCGGTAGGTTTGTCGGTCGGCTTTGCCGGTTCGGAATTGCCCGTCTTCGGATCTGCCTTGGTGGTGCTGTCCGGGATGATCACGATCTCACCGTCTTTACCATCGATCTCGATCGGAAGAGTCTGATCGGAACTGTTTGTCTGCTTCGTCGGATCTGTCGGAACGGCATCCGATGAAGAAGGAGCTGTTGTAGAAGAATCCGAGCCGGACTGGCCGGGAACGGTCGTTTCTCCGCTTTCTGATGTAGAGCCCGGTTCAGTAGTATCTCCGGAAACGGACGGTGCTGCGGAAGGTTCATCAGAAGAGTTCTCCGGAGGCAGGATCGTATTTCCATCGGAATCGGTGGCTACTGTTACGGTTTCTGAACCGGAGGATCCGGAAGGATCCGTATTCTTGTCTTTCTTGCTGCATCCTTTTAACGCGAAGATCAGAATGATCACGATGACAAGCGCTGCGGCAAGAGAACAGATGAGTATGAGTTTCTTTTTATCCATTTCTTTTTCTCCAACCGGCGGCAGAAACCGCCTAAAGGTTTTCTTATTTCTTTTTATGCTCCCGATTATAACATTGAGGATTTCATATTTCTACTAAAGATATCGATCAGGTGCGAAAAAAGCCTGAAATATAAGCAAAACTAATAAAATATGGCATATAAAATATAGATGGCGGACCGACTTGTGAGATATAATATTCCTGTCTGAGAGAGCTTCCCGTTTTTCGGTGTGCGGGAGAAGGATCGGACAGAATCATTTTCAGCCCTCACGGCGGATAATGAGTGTGGTTTCTTACATAAAATTGCGGCTTGACCGGCATGGTAACATGTGATATTCTATCTCGTGCTGCGAAGGATGCAGAGAACATATAAATATATGTTAGAAATATCCTCGCTCTCATCGAAGTAGGTATGAGAGCCGTTCTAGTCCAGGAGGAGGTGAGAAATCATGGCGAACAAGTATGAAATGATGGTCATTCTGAGTCCGGTACTCGGTGATGAAGGTATTACTTCTACCACTGAAGCTATCAAGGCGAAGATCGAGTCCGGTGCTACGATCGATTCTATGGAATCTATCGGTATGAAGCGTATGGCTTATGAGATCGAGGACCAGAAGGACGGTTTCTATCTTCTGTTCAACTTCACATCTGATGCCGATTTCCCGAAGGAGATCGAGCGTGTGCTGAAGATCACAGAAGGCGTACTGCGTTTCCTTGTTATCCGCATTGAGGAGTAATTCGGTAAAAAGGGAGTAACGACTATGAACAAAGTTATTTTAATGGGTAGATTGACCAAGGATCCGGAAGTAAAGCAGACACCTAGCAATATTGCGGTTTGCTCCTTCACGATCGCATGCGACAGACGTTTTAAGAGCCAGAACGGCGAGCGCCAGTCTGATTTTATCAACTGTGTAGCTTGGCGTCAGCAGGCGACTCTTCTCGGAAACTATTTCCACAAGGGTTCCCGTATCGCAGTGGTTGGTTCCCTGCAGTCCAGAAGTTATGATGATCAGAATGGCCAGAAGAGATATGTGACTGAGGTCGTGGTCGATGAGATCGAATTCGTTGACACACGTTCTGAGTCACAGGGTCAGGGAGCTCCGGCTCCGGCTCCGGCGTCGGCTGCTCCGGCACAGAGTGCGCCTACGGCTTCTGTCGTAGCACAGACACCGCCGCCGGCCCAGCAGATCGATCCGGGCTTTGAGGCATCTATGGACTCGGACGACAGTTCACAGCTTCCTTTTGACGTAATGGGTTATTGACAGTAGAGGACACCACCAGTGTCCGATATCTTTCGAAAGGAGATTACATTACTATGGCTGAAAATAGAGCACCTAAGGCACCGGCTCGTGAGTTCGGTGATCGCGGCATGAAGCAGAGACGTTCCAGAAGAAAGGTCTGCGCTTTCTGTGCTGATAAGGTAGAAACGATCGATTATAAGGATCAGGCTCGTCTTCGCAAGTTCGTATCTGAGCGCGGCAAGATCCTGCCGAAGCGTATGACAGGTACATGCGCGAAGCATCAGAGAGAGCTGACGATCGCTATCAAGCGTGCAAGACACGTTGCACTTCTGCCGTTCGTAGCAGAGTGATCGAAAACGCATATCGCGTTTACATTACGATCGGAAACGATTATAATATTAGCACCCGTGTGGAAACGCGCGGGTGCTCATTTTTTATCGGGAAAGTCCTGAAATGGGCGAAAAATGAAAGGAAACACGGAGGAAGAAAAAATGAAGTGCATCTTATTAGCAGACGTCAAGGGTCTGGGAAAAAAGGACGATATCGTCGAGGTAAATGACGGATATGCCAGAAACTTCCTTCTGAAAAAGAAACTGGCCTGCGAAGCTACCGCAGACAATATGAATAAGAACAAACTTAAGAAGGGTTCGGAAGCTGAGCACGCAAGAAGAGTACTCGAAGAAGCCCGTGCAAACGGCAAGCTTCTCGATGGAAAGACAGTAACTCTAGAAGTCAAGACCGGTGAGGGTGGACGTCTGTATGGTGCCGTCACTGCGATGGATGTTGCTGATGCGATCAAGAAAGCCGGTTTTGACGTGGATAAGAAGAACGTTATCATCAAAAACCCGATCAAATCCTTAGGAACTTACGAAGTTACCGCGAAGCTGCACACTCAGGTCAGTGTCAAGGTAAACGTGGAAGTCGTAGCAGGAGAGTAAGGAGTTATCGGGAATGGCCGCTTCGGATAAAGCTGACAGATCTATTCTTACCAGAGTGCCGCCGCAGAATAATGATGCGGAGATCGCGGTGCTCTGCTGCTGTCTGGATTCCCAGAATACGATCACGACAGTCGCTTCGTATCTGGCTGCCGATGATTTCTATAGTCCTGCCCATCAGAAGATCTATGAGACGATCTATCATCTCTATGCAGAGTCCAAGTCTATCGACCTGATCACAGTCGGCGATGAACTGAAGAAGCAGGGAGATCTTGAGAAAGTCGGCGGTATGTCGTACTTAAGTACGATCGTCGATGCACATGCGCTCCTTTCAAATCTGTCGGAATATGTGAATATCGTCCGCCAGAAATCCATGAGCCGCAAGATCATCCGGTCCCTGGAGGAAGTGACGCGTCAGACGTATGAGGGAGAGACTGATCCCGGAAACCTCATTGAGATCGCGATCTCAAGGCTCTCCGAACTGCGTGACAGTAAATCCGATGATGCGCTGAAATCACTCAAGGAGATCCTGCAGGAGACGGTCAAGAATATTGTCAATCCGCCGAAGGATAAGGTCGTGCGGAGCCACTTTACCCAGCTCGATTATGTCACGAACGGATTCCGTCCCGGTACGCTTACGATCGTCGCGGCCCGTCCTTCCATGGGTAAGTCGGCATTCGTTATCAATATCGCTGTGAATGTTGCGCTGAAAGATGACCTGCCGGTTGCCTTTTTCAGCTTGGAAATGAACGGACAGGAGATCGCCAACCGTATTCTTTCGTCCCGATGCGACATCTCGATCGCGACTCTCCAGAGAGCCAAGTCGCTGTCTTCGGAAGAGTTTACGAGGATCAATGCTTCGCTTCCGAGACTTGGTAATACGCCGCTTTTTATCGATGAGCACTCCGGCTTAAATACTGCGGAGATCCTGACACGCTGCAGAGAACTGCAGAACCGGTTAGGCAGAAAACTCGGACTTATCTGTATCGACTATCTCCAGCTCATGAATCCGGCGGTCGAACGTAAGAATTCCTCCCGTCAGCAGGAAGTCTCGGATATTTCCCGAGCCTTGAAGCTTATGGCAAAAGAACTCGAAGTGCCGGTCATCGCGCTGGCTCAGCTGTCCCGTGAATCGGAAAGACGTGACGATCACCGTCCTGTTCTTTCTGACCTTCGTGACTCGGGTGCTATTGAGCAGGACGCCGATATGGTCATGTTTATCCATCGTCCGGATTACTATAAGCACAAAGAAGAGTCGGATGAGGATGAAGAAGAGAAAACGAATCAGACAAAATTCAAGAAAAAACACGACGAGGAAGAGATCCAGCGTGCGATGATCATCGTGGCGAAGAACCGTCAGGGTCCGACAAAGGATGTATTCCTCTCCTGGAACGGTTCCAGAACGACCTTCTTCGAGAAGGAAAAAGAAGACCCGCGTGCCGTGGCCGGTCCCTCCGATGAAGATGCTCCGCCGCCGTGGTCTGACGAGGGCGTGGCGATCCCTGACGAAATGTTTGCCGAGCCGTCTCTTCAGATCCCTCAGGATATGATCGACCAGGCGAAGACAGAA
>DFFH01000069.1:12185-15129 GCA_002368805.1 Mageeibacillus sp. UBA3781
CTTCTGCTTCCGCACCGAAGTCTCCGGCTCCGTCCGCACTGGATGCGGCGCTGTTCTCGGGAGACCCTTCCATGGAATTTGAAGATCTGGATATGACCGACTGGTCACAGGATAGTTTTGATGAACCGGCTGCAGATCCGGGATTCTTCGATGATCCCGGACAGTTCCCGGACGGGGTATGATTCCGTGAAAGACCTGGTCTTTTTGGTCGAAGAGTATATTGAAAAGCACCGGTTGCTGCCTGCAGAGCTTGTGGTGGCCGGTGTATCCGGAGGCGCCGATTCTATGGCGCTTCTGTTCGTTTTGAAGGATATCCGTGACAGAAAATATCCGGATATGACGATCCTTGCTGCCCATATGAACCACGGGATCCGGGAAGAAGCTTCCCGTGATGAAGAGGTGGTAAAGACCTTCTGCGATACGCTTTCGATCCCGTTCTGCCCGAAGCACGTGGATATTCCGAAGATCGCGGAAGAAGAGGGCATCAGTCTGGAGACCGCAGGCAGGATCGAGCGGTATAAGTTTTTCCGGGAGCTCTCGGGTGAGGACGGCATCATCGCTGTGGCCCACCACATGGAGGATCAGGCGGAAAGCATCGCGATGCATATCTTCCGGGGATCCGGCATGGAAGGCCTTACCGGGATCCGTCCGAAAAACGGAAATGTGATCCATCCTTTCCTGGGTCTGCATAAAAACGACATCGTCGGATTCTGCAGATCGAGAGGAATTCCTTTCTGTAACGATGTTACAAATGCCGATATTTCGTATGATAGGAACTTCTGGAGAAATGAGATCTTCCCGATGATCGAGAAGGGTACAGACCGATCTCCGGTCATGGCACTGACCGGTCTTTCGGAACGGATCTCGGAAGAAAATGATTATCTGGATGAACTCGCGGCGTCGCAGATCGGTGATGCGCTTGAAGTTTCCTGTGAAAAACTGATGGCGCTTCCGAGAGTCCTTCGCAGGAGGGTCCTTAAGATCCTGGCTGTCCGGGCCTTCGGTGATATCGTAAACTTCGAGAGCGTACACTGGGAGGCACTGCTGAAACTTGCGGAAAGTACAGTGGGAACAGCCTATGTCAGTCTTCCGGACAGAAGAAAAGCGGCAAGGGAAAACGGAAAGATCCGCTATATAACAGCGGAGAGTGCTTTTGCAGAGGAAAAAGGCGGGATCTTCGTAGATATAGGAGCTATCGTACCGGAAGAAGCAAAATATGAAGAAATTGCTCTTTCGGAACTCCCATTAGGAGAAATGGTTAATTTTTCTCAAAGTTTTGTCCAAATGCGGCTCCGCTCCGTTGAGAAAGAGGGGCACTTAGTATATAATAATCTGACGTGGTTTTTCCCTTCCTCGGTGCTGGAGGATACTGTCATCCGGACCAGAAGAACAGGCGATACCATTCTCCGGGCCGGAAATACTTGCCATAAGGAATTGCGCCGATTCATGAACGAGGCACATATTCCGCCGAGGTTCCGGGACCGGATGCTCCTTGCAGCAAAGGGGCAGGAGATCCTGTGGCTCCCGGGATGGGCGCACTCCGTAGGATTTACGGATGCGGAATCCGAAGGGAAATACAGGGCCATGATATCGGAAGACACCGGCGCAGAGAAGCTCTTCGCACTGGAGTTTTTCGGAGAACAGGCGTGAAAGAAAGGAGATCGTAAAATGGAGAGAGTTTCGGAAACACTGGTAAGTCGTGAAGAAATTGAAGAGGCGGTAGATCGTCTCGCCAGGCAGATCTCTGAAGATTACAAGGGAAAAGATCTGATCGTGGTCGGTATCCTCAAGGGTGCGGCGGTTTTCCTCGCTGACCTGATCCGCAAGATCGATTGCCCGATGATCATGGATTTCATGCAGGTCTCAAGCTATTACAACGGTACCGTCTCGTCCGGGAACGTCAAGATCAAGAAGGATCTGGACTACGATATCTCGGGCAAGGACGTCCTGATAGTGGAAGATATCATCGATTCCGGCGTAACTATGCAGTGCCTGAAAAGAGAGCTTTTCTCTAGAAGTCCCAATAGCATCAGAGTCGTGGCGGCATTTGACAAGCCGTCCCGCCGCACAGTGGACTTCAAAGCGGACTATATCGGCATCGAGGTGCCGGATAAGTTCATCGTAGGGTACGGCCTGGACTACGCGGGAAAGTACAGAAATCTTCCGGACGTATGTGTGCTTGAAGTTGACGGAGGTGACAAATGAGTCAAACAGAAAAAAGACCAAAGCGGTCATTTAGCGGACTGCCATTCTATCTCGTTCTGATCGTGATCCTGATAGTGGCATCCTATTTTTTCCTGAACGGAGACTCGGGTAAGAGTACTTCTCTTTCGGAAGCGCTCAATATCATCGAGAGCAAGGATATGCAAACGGAGGATGTAGTTCTTAACGGCAATACACTCTCCTTTAAATATCTTGATCCGGAGACCGGGAAGAAGAAGGAAGTCAGCAAGAAAGTTCCTTACGATTCCGAGGACCATGTACTGACGATCCTGATCGACGCACAGAAGAACGGCACGATCGAGTCCTTCGAATATAAGCAGCCGACAGACGTTTCCGCGATCATGTCCGGCATCATGATCGTCCTCATGATTGCTGCGATGATCTTTATCGTATGGATCAACTTCTCCAGAAACCAGGGCGAAGGCAGATCTGCGATGAACTTCGGCAGAAGTAAAGCAAAACTTCACGATCCGTCGAAGAACAAGGTCAACTTCGCAGATGTTGCAGGCGCAGATGAAGAAAAAGAAGAACTTGCGGAAGTGGTCGACTTCCTGAAAAACCCGAAGAAGTATTCCGCACTCGGTGCGAAGATCCCGAAGGGTATCCTCCTTCACGGTGCACCTGGTACTGGTAAAACTTTGCTTGCAAAAGCAGTCGCCGGTGAGGCGGGAGTTCCGTTCTTCAGCATCTCCGGTTCTGACTTCGTCGAGATGTTCGTCGG
>DFFH01000069.1:15177-33808 GCA_002368805.1 Mageeibacillus sp. UBA3781
TGTTCGTCGGTGTCGGTGCCAGCCGTGTAAGAGACCTTTTCGACAGTGCAAAGAAGAATGCACCGTGTATCGTCTTTATCGATGAGATCGATGCGGTCGGCCGTCACCGTGGTGCCGGCATGGGCGGCGGTCACGATGAGCGTGAGCAGACATTGAATCAGTTGCTCGTTGAGATGGATGGTTTCGGACCGAACGAAGGCGTTATCGTTATCGCAGCGACCAACCGTGTGGATATCCTTGATCCGGCACTTCTCCGTCCGGGACGTTTTGACCGTCGTGTTTCGGTTGCCCGTCCGGATATCAAAGGCCGTGCGGATATCCTTAAAGTACATGCCAAGAATAAGCCTTTCGAGGACGATGTCGATCTCAAGGAGATCGCAAAGATCACCCCCGGTTACACCGGTGCGGATCTGGCAAACCTCCTGAATGAAGCAGCACTTCTTGCAGCTAGAAGAAATGCCAAGAAGATCTCTAAGGCGGATGTTTCCGAGGCCGTATTCAAGGTCATGGTAGGACCGGAGAAGAAGAGCCGCGTGATCACCGACAAGGAGAAGCGCCTTACCGCTTTCCACGAGGCAGGACATGCGATCGTACTTCGTACGGTTTCCGAGACAGAACATGTCGAGCGTGTTTCCATCATCCCTGCAGGTGGCGCAGGCGGATATACCGCGCATAAGCCGGATGAGGATATCTACTATACAACGAAGAAGCAGCTGATCGATTCCATCATGATCTCTTTGGGCGGACGTGCCGCAGAGCAGATCATCCTCGGCGAGATCAGTACCGGTGCTTCCTCTGACCTGCAGCACTGCAACGGTATTGCCCGTGAGATGATCACCCGCTACGGTATGTCGGAGAAGTTCCCGAACGTGATCTTCGATGATGACGATGAGGTATTCATCGGTAAGAGCTATGGACATACCCGTGTTTACAGTGAGCAGTCCGCCGCGCAGATCGACGAAGAGATCGCACGTATCATTGATAAGGCATATAATGATGTACTTAATCTTCTGAATGAGAAGATGGCGATCCTCAATGCAGTTGCTCACAGACTTCTCGAGAAAGAGAAGATCGAAGGACCGGAGTTCGAAGAGATCTACGTCAGTGGCGGCGTGATCCCGGAGACACCTGCTTCCGAAGAGCCGGCTGCAGAGGAGAAGGTTTCCGAAGAACCTGCATCCGAGGAAACAGCATCTGCTTCTGAAACAATAGCAGAGAAGGCTGTTGAGGAAAGCAAGGCTACTGAAGAGACAGTAGAGAACACTGGATCTTCTACAGAAGAAACCGCTTCGGATGAAGAGAAGAAGTCCTAAGACGGATCATGGATCAGTATCAAAAAGGAGTTGCGATATGCAGCTCCTTTTTTGATATAAGAAGGGCATGAATATGGGCGCCTCTTTGTGATTGATCATCACTCGGAGACGCCCATTTAATGCTGTTTAGTTAACATGTCGGCTGGTCGCTGATTGCCAATCGGTACCAGTCAGCCGATCATCATCTGCGTTTATCAGCCGGCATAGCGGATGCCGGAGAAAAGATCTTCCTGAGGGATCTGCTCATCGCCATATGCGATCTTATAACCGTCTGAAATAGTGACCTTTAGCTGGAATACTGTATTTGTACTCTCGTCTTCTTCCAGTGTTGTGAAGAGACCGAGATCCTTTTCCAGATCGACGCCGATCAGACTGATGGCAGTGTTTGCCGGAATAGTGATAGTACCTGCCGGATTGCCATTCTCGTCGATTTTCGTAGCGGTGATCTCTTTCTTGCTGATGCCGACTCCCTGCTTGGATGCAAAATCAGCTGTTTTTACCGGCATTCCGTTATTGCCGATCACTGAACAGGTAGTGTCTATGTAAGTTGTTCCCATAATGTCATTGGTATCATGAACTACAAAACGGCTCGGATCATAATATGGGGAAATTCCGTAAACGTCGTTATATCCGAAAGTGGAAACAAAATCATTCACATAAACGAACTGGCCATTCTCGTAATGGAAAACAAATGTGGAGGCGGATTCACCCTCGTAAGTTGTAGCGAGATACGCGTAGAAACCGGAGTCCGTCTTCATGAGGTTGAAACCGTAATAGTAATAATTGTCACCATTGCCTAAAAGATCGCCCGGAATAGCCCCTTTTGCTTCGCCGTTAATGGAGATATTTGCGCCGATCATTGCGCCGTATTCATCTGTTTCATAATCTACAGAGATCAGATCCAGTGCTCCGTCACCATCGATATCCCATGTGATGCTGTTATAGGCATCCGCTTCAAGTGCATAGTATTCAGGAGTAGAGCCGAAGATGGAAACGTCCAGATAATCAGCGGCGTACATGGCCGGAATCTTGAAGAAATGCGGATTTGCAAGTTTGGTGTTAATAAGATAAATGGCATCGTACGAAATGACGAATTCGATTTTTTCGTTTTCATTGCGAAGATCTTTTGCAAAGTCTTTCGCATAACCCTTCTCATATTCGTCTGCCTTTGAACTGCTGAAGAACTTTTCGAAGAAATCAGCAAAGCCGGCTCTGTCGGTCACTACGTCTTCAAAAAAGTATTCCATGCCGTCAGATGCACGGTAAGTGTGTGAAATAACAGAGTTGTTGTTTAATGACGCTGAGTATATCTCCTGGTGAATGGCATAAGAGAAAATATCCGTGTCTGCGCGATATACCCAGATGGCACCATTTAAATGTGTATCTGTCGAGAAAGAACCGTCCTTGATAGAGGAGACCAGCTGCGGCCGGAGTGTGTCATACTGTCCGTCAAGCACATAATTCAGCTCAGCAGATTGGCTTTCCAACGTGTTCCAGAGCTGATCGTGCGCTTCGATCTCAGCATCAGAGAACTGAATCTTCGATGCCTCTTTTCTGATCATTCCGAATCTTCCGTCTGAAGTCGGAACAGCGAAAGCGCGGTCCGTTGAAACGAACTCATACTCGAGGTTCTTCTGGTCATTTCTGACTATAAAATCTGAAGAAAGTTTGAAATCTTTCAATCCTGTTCCCGGCTTTGTTTCCGGTTCTGAAGAGGATTCCGATTCGGATGGCTCGGTATCTTCCGAAGTCGCCTCGGTTTCAGTCTCGGATTCTTCCGTCTCGGTTTCCGTTACTTCCGTTTCTGTTGTCTTCTTCGTCTTCTTTGTTGTTTCTTCGCTCTTTTTCTTACAACCTGCAAGGGCGGAGATCATGGACAGAGAGAGTAGCAATGCAATTGCCTTTTTCATAAAAACCTCCTTAATAGTTGATTATCCCCAGAACATAATGGAATAGAAAACATCTTCCAAGTCTTTTCCGTTGACGGTTATGACATAATCGTCTGATACGGCGAAGTCGAGTTCCGCCAGGAAGTTCTTTTCCGGATCGGGATCTACAATGTGGACGATCAGGCGTTTGGTGTCTGTATCATAAAGATACGGACGGACGAAAGATCCTGCCGGGATCGTCACATCGCCTTCCTTGCTTAAGTCGATGTCGCTAACTTTCGAACACGGAATATCGATCTTCGCGGTAACCGGACCTGCATCCGATGACCAAAGAGGATAGTTTTTCTTCGGCATACCGTGATTTCCGATAACGGAGAATTCATTGGTGAAGAAGTCGGTACCCAGTGTATCGCAAGGATCAAACATCTCGAAAGCTTCCGGATTGATCAGTGCACGGGATCCCATGAAGTCCGTAAATACGTCTACATAGGTCAGCTTATCTCCGTCGATCTTAAAGACGTAAGTATCTTCGAAAGAATCGATGGCGTTCATACGGCAGTAAAGGTAGAAGCCGTCATCAGTCTTCATGATCATGGAGTACATGAGTCCGTTAGAATAGATTTCCATCCCTGCGGACTTGGAGTCGAGTTTGAAATCGTTATATTCGAGCTTCAGGATGATTTCATCGTTACCGTATTCACCGGTGCCCTGTGAATACTCACTTTCAGCTTTGATCGTATCCATCTGTCCGTCCCCGTTTACATCCCATGTGATGCAGCGGTTCGGATCGTCATAGAGTGTGTAGTATTTCGGTGTTTTTCCGAAGTATTCCATATTAAAGATATCTTCGTGTCCGATCACCGGGATCTTATATACGTCGTAGTTGATCATGCCTGAATTGAACACGGGAATATTGATTCCGTCGTAGGCCAGAGTAAAGGAAAGTGTGCCGTCAGTGACGCTGTTTTCAATGGATGTCAGCCAGGTCTTGTAGTCATTATCCGCACCCGGCATAGCGAAGTACTGCTCGAGGAGAGCATTCAGTGCGCCACGGTCTAAAATGACATCGTCCATCGTGATGGTAGAACCGTCTTCCGTGCGGTAGTTGTATGTGCGGAATTCGCCTTCCTGCATTCCCGGTGCAGCGGTGACTGCGACAGAGAAGATCTGTGAGTCGGAACGGAAAATAGCTGTTGTTAATTCTACTTCGTTTCCATCGGTGTAATGTCCGGATTTTGCATTATTCAGAAATACTTCGCTTTCTTTTTTGAACTGATCCTCCGTCTGCGCGATCAATGGAGCGAAGTCTCTTTCCAGAGACGTCTCGAGCTTGTCATACGGAGTTCCGTCTTCCAGATAGAGCTGGTCAATGGAAAGGAACATATACGATGTTGTTTCTGTATCTTTATCAAATACGGGAGTGTAATCCCAGTACTGGGTCGGGTAATCCATCCCGATCATCTCCAGCGATTCTTCCGCCTTAAACACGTTGGCCGGAGCAGATGTCTCGCTTTCGGTAGTTTCAGTTTCTGTTTCCTTGGATGAGGTATCAGTTTCATCTGTGTCATCTGTAGGAGCTTCAGTTTCTTCCGTCTCCTCTGTAGTTTTCTTCGTTTTTTTTGTTTTCCTTGTTTCTTCCTCGGATTTAGAACATCCTACAAGCGAAAGAATCATCGAGCCGCAAAGCAAGACAGAAATCAATCTCTTCATTTCGTTCACCCCTAAATCTTTTTTTATATCTTCATTAGTATTATAACAAAAAAAGAGGACAAAAAAATGAGGGCCTTTTGTCGGCCCTCTCGAAAAGTACTTATATGGTCTCTTCCGGTCAGATGCTGTCGGAAGAGGGGATGTCCGCGACCTGCTGGGAAAGCTGGTCGATCGCTTCTTTATACTTGGCCAGAACCTGTGCGGAGATCTGGTCACGGAATGCGGAATTGATCGGATGAACGATATCCTTATATTCTCCTTCGGGAGTGCGGCGGCTGGGCATCGCAATAAAAAGGCCGTTATTGCCTTCGACGACTTTTACATCATGAACTACGAACTGATGATCGAAGGTGATGGAGACAATAGCTTTCATCTTACTCTCGAGAGTTAGCTTGCGAATGACAATGTCCGATATTTCCATATCTGCCTCCTAAATATATACCCCTATATACCCACCACTATTGTGTAGAATAACACATTTTTTAAACATATTCATCATATTATCTTTGAAAAAGGGTATAATAGTAAGGCAAATGTGCTCACATTTGTTAAGGGTATCTTTATTATTTAAGGATTTCCCGAATAACCGAAGAATCTGGAGAGAAATAGTATGGCTGAAGGGATGAAGGACTTGCCGTCCGGCAAGCGCGTTTTTTTTGTGGGAATCGGTGGCATCAGTATGAGCGGTCTTGCTCGTATTGCATGTAATTACGGACTGATCGTCGGCGGATCGGATATGCATCCGTCCGAGCGAACGCACGAACTTCAGGGGATCGGCGTGAAGTTCTACGATCACCATAGCGAAGAGAATATCAAGGAATTCGCTCCGGATATCGTCGTACATACTGCAGCGATCCTTCCCGGAAATCCGGAACTGGAATATTCCAGAAAGAACGGACTGACTGTCATGGAGAGATCCGTATTTCTGGGCCTGATCACGAAAAACTTTGCAAATGTGATCAATATTTCCGGAACGCATGGAAAGACCACGACGACGTCGATGGTCTCCCTGATCCTTCTGGAAAGCGGCGCCAACCCGACCGTGCATCTCGGTGCGGAGCTGGAAGCCTTTCACGGAAGTGTCTATCTCGGATCCAAAGACCAGCTTCTGATATCGGAAGCTTGTGAATACCACAGATCCTTTCTGGAGTTCTACTCCACCATCGCGGCGATCACGAATATCGACTACGACCATGTGGACTGCTACAGCAGCATCGATGAAGTGATCGATGTCTTTGCCGAGTTTACGGAGAAACTCTCTGATGAGGGTACACTCGTAATTCCCGCAGGCGATAAGAATGTGCAGGAGTGTGTCAGACGGATCCCTGCGTGCCGCGCGAAGGTGGGTAAGGAGGAACCCAGGATCCTCACTACCGGTCTTGCCGGCGAGGGCCTTGATTTCTTTAAGAGAGAACCGGATTTCTGTGCCGTAAATATCGAATATACAGATGGAAAAGCGGGATTTGATGTTCTTTTCAAGGGACGCCCATACACACATATCCAGCTGGCGATCCCGGGAACCCATAATGTCTATAATGCGCTGACCGCGATCGCATGTGCATCTCTTGCCGGCGGTACAGCTAATGCCGCGCAAAAAGCACTGTCTTCGTTTACCGGTGCGGAAGGCCGCTTCACGATCAAGGGGACCTTCAAGGGTGCGATGGTCGTTACCGATTACGCACATCATCCGAGTGCCGCACGTGCCACACTCGATGCGGCATCCCATGTACCGCACAATAAGACATGGGTGGTCTTCCAGCCGCTGACTTTCAGCCGCACAAAAGTGCTTTTTGAGGATTATGTCACATCGCTTCTTCCCTGCGAAGCAGTCTTCTTTGATGAGATCTTCTCGGATAGAGAAGTAAATCCGGGAGATATCTCCTCGAAAGATATTGCGGACGAGATCAATAGAAGAGGCGGACATGCGATTTTCTTTGAGTCCAAGGACGCGATCGTGGAGAAACTTTCTTCTGTCGTATCTAAGGACGATATGATCCTGATCCTGGGTCCGGAGGATATCCGCGCCCTGGGTGACCGTCTGGTCAGCATGGAGTAACGGATGAAGAAAATCCGCCGGATCCGCATCATATGCATCATCCTTATGGCGATTATACTGATCGTTTCGTCGCTGTTTGTTCTGCTTCCGAGAAGGAACGACGGATCAAAGGGCTGCGCGGCAGTGCTTTTCGCACATGAAGATGTCATGTTTCCGGAGATGGATTACAGTCAGCTCTTTTCACAGCTGGATATCACGTCCCATTTTGTGATCGATGATTCAATTACGGAAGAGAAAATGGGAGAAAAGATCGCCGATGTTCTTTCTTCCTCGAAGATCGACTCGGTGATACTGATCTGCGAAGGAGACTATGCGAAGTCCGGTTTCTCCCTGACATCGGGAGATGCGTCCATCTCCGATCTGATCCTGATCTCCCCCGTGATGGACATCACGGACCTTGGCGCGATCGGAACCGGCGAACCGGAAGCAAGAGTCGCTCTTTTCTCAGAACAGAATAAGACGGCAGATACCCTCTATGAGCGCCTCTCGGGAGAAGATACGAAGTTCACTCCCGGCAAACGCGCGGGAAGCCAGGCGCCGGAGCTCTTCCTGTCATCTGATGCCAGACGTTACTATGCGCGCCGCGGTGACTGGAGCGATCCGCAGATCGCGTCACTGATGACGATGAATAATCCCGTGATGCAGACATATCTGGGAAACTACGTTAAGAATCATGTCCTGGAGGAAGAAGGCGTTTCCCGCGCCTCGCTTCTGACCTGGATCATGAAAACGTCCTCGACCGTACTGGCTATTATCGCATTTTTCCTCTATGCGGCGACGCTTCCTGCCAACCGCAGATTCGCGCCGGTGAAGAAGAACAGTGCCGAGGAAGACGAGGAGAAGACAGAAATACCATCCGCTCCGAAGGAACAGGAGAGAGGACGCGACGGCAGGATCCGCGGGCGTTCCATCGCGGATAAGTACAGAAGTTCCCTGAACCATCTTCTCGCATTAGAGATCTTCCTCGGATGTGTGATGTCGCTTCCGGCGATGTACTTTATCTCGAAGAAGCAACAGTCGTTCCAGACCGTGCTGCTCTTGTGGATCTGTATCTCTCTTTTAAGTTCCGCGTTTTTTCTTCTGCCTTTTATCCGCAGGATCCGGAACAGAAAGGTGAGATCGAACCGCTCCATGTGGGGGATCCACATCGCATTCACGATCCTTCTTGGCAGTGTGATTTTTATGCTGACACTTTTCTGGAAAGGTGCGGGATTCCTAAAGCCGGACCTGATGCTCCTGGTGGCGCTTCTGCTCTCGGTGATGACGGGAGTGTCCGTGATCATGCTGCAGTTGTGCGATAACTTTTTCGGCAGGATCCAGGGAACCAGACAGAGCGTGGTCGATTCGATAAAATTTTCCGCGATACGTTTCGTTCCGATGGTGATAGTTTTCATTTTCTCGCTTATAATAAATAGAGGATTATGTGCTTACCGGATCTTTGTCCTGACAGCATCTCTTGCCGGAGCTTCTTATCTCCGGAGGGTGATCAAGAGAGGTGCATTCGGGGAAGTGCTGTCTGTAGTATTGTATTCGTGCCTTTATTGGATGATGTTCTGACCGGGGAGGATAGGGCCTATGTCATCTACGATTAAAGACGTTGCTAAAATGGCGGGAGTCTCGATCTCGACTGTTTCTAAGTTCATCAACGGCGGAAACGTTCTCGAAGAGAACAGAGCGCAGATCGAGCAGGCGATCGAGACGCTGAATTATCAGGTCAATACAGTCGCGCGCGGTATGAAGACCCGAAAGACCATGTCTGTCGGTGTCCTTATCCCGAGTCTTGCGGATTATTACGGAATATCTATTCTTTCTTATATAGATCAGGAACTTTATGCCGCCGGCTACAGTACGA
The DNA here is from genome assembly GCA_002368805.1 of Mageeibacillus sp. UBA3781. GTDB lineage: Bacteria > Bacillota > Clostridia > Saccharofermentanales > Saccharofermentanaceae > Scatonaster. The sequence goes on from DFFH01000069.1 coordinate 23,998, forward strand.
TCATCTGTGACTACAACCAGGGAGATCCGTCCGGTGCGTCCGACAAGATCAATTTCCTTATCAACAAACAGATCGACGGCATCATCATGCAGCCGATGAATGTCCGCCAGGAGGACATCGACCGCGCAGCAAAGGCGGATGTCCCGATCGTTTTCGTCGATATGGAATACCCGACGGTATCCTGCGACTCCGTCACGATCGATAATGTGGATATCGCGTACCGTATCACCAGACACCTGATCGAGAACGGACACAAGCGCATAGGTTTTATCGGTGGCGCAGAGGGATATAATACCACGGATGACCGTGTCGCAGGGTATAAAAAAGCACTGGAAGAGTCCAAGATCCCGATCGATCCGGATCTTCTGTATCTGGAAAATGTCTCTGAGGAGAGCGGCTTTATGGCCATGATGCACTTTATGCAGAAGAAGGACCGCCCGACGGCTGTTTTTGCCAGCGGAAACGACCTGACTTGCGGTGCGGTCATGTATATCAACGAGAAGCACCTCCAGATACCGGACGATGTTTCCTTTGTCGGATTTGAGAACCAGACGATCGCGCATGTCTATAACCCGACGCTTACGATCGGTATCCAGCCGATCCGGAAGATCGGCCAGACCGCTGTCCGTCTCCTTCTCGAGCGCATGAAGGAAGAATACACCGGAGACCCCAGAAATATCCGTCTCAAAGCCGTCATCGATTTCGGTGCCTCAGTAAAAAAGATCAAATAGTTTTCAAAAGCGAAACCCGGCATCTTATTTTTTACGCTGAAAGGCGCCGAAACGCCGATTTTTCTCTTGACGATACGCAGATCGCGTGCTATTCTAGTGCGGTGACCGCATGTGCCGGGCTTCTAAATCTGTGCCTTTTTCAGTGCTTTTGCAGAAGAAAAAGCGCCAGTGCCTTGAGTGATACAGCGAGACTGGATGAACAGGAGGGAAACGTTTTTATGCAGTATGCAGTTATTCTGACAGGCGGCAAGCAGTACAAGGTTGCCGAGGGCGACGAGATCTTCGTAGAGAAGCTCGCTGGCGAAGCTGGTGAGAAGATCACATTTGATCAGGTCATCGCTGTTGCAGACGATAACGGTATCAAGGCTGGAGCTGATCTGAAGGCTTCCGTTGAGGGCGAGATCGTTAAGCAGGGCAAGAACAAGAAGATCGTCGTATTCAAGATGAAGGCTAAGAAGGGCTATAGAAGAACAAATGGCCACAGACAGCCGTACACACGCGTCCGCATCACCGGCATCAAGGGCTGATTCGGATAAACTTTGAAGGTTGTACCTGTATCATGATACGGATCGTCATATGGAAAGATACGAAAGGTAATATCCTGGGTTTCTCAAGTGAGGGACATGCGGGATACGAGGAAGAAGGAAAAGATATCATCTGCGCTTCGATCTCGACACTCTTTACCACCGCTGTAAATGCACTGGAAGAGCAGCTTTCGTGGAAGGATTTCTATATGGTCACAGGAAACGAAAGTAATTTCTGTGAGGTATGGACACCGGAAGGCATCACGGACAAGGAGCGGGAGACCGCCAATGTGATCCTTAAGACCATCATCAGAGGTATCCTCGATGTGGAAGAGAGTGTCAGAGAAGAATACGGATCGGATTATCTTCAGGTGACAACGAAGACTAAATGAGAAAATGGAGGGCTTGACCATGTTAAAGATGAATTTGCAACTCTTCGCTCATAAAAAGGGTATGGGTTCGACCAAGAACGGTCGTGACTCTGAGTCTAAGCGCCTTGGTGCTAAGAAGGGTGACGGACAGCTTGTAACTGCCGGTAACATCCTCGTAAGACAGCGCGGCACAAAGATCCACCCGGGTACAAACGTAGGCATCGGTTCCGACGATACACTTTATGCTCGTATCGACGGCCATGTTAAGTATGAGCGTATGGGCCGTGACAAGAAGAAGGTCAGCGTATATCCGGTAGAGCAGTAATCTCTCACCTGATATTCAGGGACTTTCCCTTGGAAATGGAAAAGAATTGATCAAAGGGTCTGACCTGAAGAATATTCGGTCAGACCTTTATTTTTGCTTATACTTTTCTCGCATTTTTCCTGAAAAGGACTATTTTTGAGAAAAATTCGAGAAAAACACCTGATTTATCAGCGAAAGTGCGATTTTTCCCGATTTTTTCTCGTTGAACGACAAAATCTGGAAAAATCCGAGAAAAAGGAGGCGCGATCCATGTTTATCGATCATGCGAAGATCCATCTTAAGGCCGGAGACGGCGGAAACGGAATGGTTTCTTTTCATACGGAAAAGTACATCACCAACGGCGGACCTGATGGCGGAGACGGCGGTAAGGGCGGTGATATCATTTTTTATGCCTCCGAAGAATTAACGACTCTTCAGAACTTCCGTTTCAAACACAAGTTTGTCGCAGAAAACGGAAGCAACGGCATGAACCGCAAGATGTATGGGAAAGGCGGAGAGAACCTCCGTATCGCAGTTCCTGTCGGAACGGTCATGAAGGATCTGGAGACCGGAAAAGTTATTGCCGATTTTACAACTCCCGGACAGGAAGAAGTCGTCTGCAAGGGCGGCCGCGGCGGTCAGGGAAATATTCATTTCAGTAACGCGATCCGTCAGGCTCCGAAGTTCGCTCGTGCCGGTATCCCGGGTGAGGAAAGAGATGTTTCGATCGAACTGAAACTTATCGCGGACGTGGGACTGGTCGGATTTCCGAATGCAGGAAAATCCACGCTTCTGTCCGTTATTACTTCTGCAAAACCGAAGATCGCAGACTATCCGTTTACGACACTTGAACCAATGCTCGGTGTCGTTTCCGTAGGCGATACCAGTTTCGTTGTGGCCGATATTCCGGGTCTCATCGAAGGTGCTTCGGAAGGAAACGGCCTCGGTCACGACTTCTTAAGACATATCGAGAGGACACGTCTTCTGATCCATGTCGTGGATGTTTCCGCGCAGGATGGAAGAGAGCCGATCTCCGACTTCGATCAGATCAACGAAGAACTCCGTCAGTTCAATCCTCTTCTTGAGACACGCCCGCAGGTCGTCGTAGGAAACAAGATCGACCAGGCGGACGAAGAAGTGGCGAAAGCATTCCAGAAGGAAATGGAAGATCGGGGATATAAGGTATTCATGATGAGCGCCGCTATCTCTGAAGGTACAAAAGAACTGGTAGATTATGTCGCATCGGAGATCCAGAAGCTCCCGCCGACGATCCTCACTGAAGCAGCCAAGGAAGAAACTCTCTATGAGTTCAAGCCGGAAGAGAAGTTCACTATCGAGATCGAAGACGGCGTGTACTGTGTGCTTGGCGACTGGATCCGCGTGGTACTCGAGTCCACCAACTTTGATGATCCGGAATCGCTTGCATACTTCCAGAGAGCTCTCCGCAAAAACGGCGTTATCGATGCACTGGAAAAAGCAGGCTGTAAAGAAGGCGATCCGGTGCGCATCTTTGATCTGGAGTTTGACTTTATCGAGTGATCGCTTATCATCTATCTGATTTATAGAGAGATTCCGATCTTTATGCTTATTGCATGATATAATGGTCATATGGAGGGGGATGTCCATGCTGTTGTATTATGAGATCCTTTTTGGTATTTCTGTTTTGTTTTCGCTGATCTATGTGTTCATGTGGAACAAGCATTTCGATGCCAATATCACTTTGGTGTTTTTTCTGGTTCCTGTGAATATCCTTTCGCATCTTGCTGTAGCACGGGCAGCGAATCAGCAGACCGCGATCCTGGGAACTCAGGTCATTTACCTGACGGTGCTATTCAATATCCTGTTTGTATTACTTGCGATCGTGGAACTCTGCCACTTCCATCTTCCGAAGCCGATACGCGGATGCCTGGTCGGACTGACGATGCTTTTTTATCTTCCGGTACTCACGATCGGTCATTCGGATATGTTTTACAAGAATGTCTCTTTCGAAGTGGAAAACGGTGTCTCCATGCTGACAGAAAAGAACTATGGCCCGTGGCATGGTGTTTTGTATTTGTGGATCTTTGTCTGCTTTTTCCTGTGCCTGATCGCATTGGTATACAGTTTGATCAAGAAAAACGATGTATCCCACAGGATCATTCTTATGCTGTTTATTCCGGTCGTTACATCGATGCTGACCTTCTTTACCGGAAGGATCATTTCAAGTAGGATCGAGCTGGCAGCCGCATCTTATGTCTTTGCCCAGTTTGCCTACCTTCTCATCGTGCATCGTCTCGAACTCTACGATATCAATGAGTCCGCGCTGGAGTCTCTGGTGCAGAAGGGGGATACTGCGTTTATTTCTCTCGATTACCGTCTGAAGTATATAGGATCAAATGAGACGGCGAAGATGTGGTTCCCGTTCCTAAAAGAACTTCATGTGGATAAGCCGGTCAAAGAAAATCCGAAATGTCAGGCGACGATCCTATCGTGGATCAGAGACTTTAACGAGGGGAAGATCGATGATGAGAATCATATCCATTATCATCTGGAAAACGACAAGAGGATCGTTCATGTTGATGTGAATCACCTCTATGACGGCAGACGGAAAAGAGGGTATCAGCTGTTTATCACAGATGATACCGCAGATGTGAAAAATATCGAGTTTCAGGAGAAATTTAACACTGTTCTACGCTTCGAAGTGGACCAGAAGACTGCCCGGATCATGCAGATGAATGACCATCTTCTGATCAGCATGGCGACGATGGTTGAAAGCCGTGACCCGTTCACGGGCGGTCATATCAAGAGGACAAGTGAAGGTGTCAAGCTTCTGATCGAACAGATGCAAAAGGATCCGGAACTGACCCTGTCGAAGAAATTCTGCCAGTGCATGATCAAAGCGGCGCCAATGCATGATATCGGAAAGATCGCTGTACCGGATGCGGTTTTGCTGAAGCCCGGCAGATACGAGCCGGAAGAATATGAGATCATGAAATCCCACTCGGCAGAGGGCGCACGAGTCGTTCATGAGATATTGAAGGACACGGATGATGAAGAGTTCCGCCGTATCGCGGTCAACGTGGCGCATTACCATCATGAGAGATGGGATGGCAAAGGATACCCTGAAAAGATCTCCGAGCATGATATCCCGCTGGAGGCGAGGATCATGGCGGTAGCGGATGTATATGACGCGCTTGTAAGTAAACGTGTATATAAAGAGAAGATGCCTTTTGAAAAAGCGGATGCGATCATTCTGGACGGGATGGGAACCCAGTTCGATCCATCACTGGAGAAGTACTATATCGCTGCACGGCCGGCGCTGGAAGCATACTATAGAAGCCAGCTGAACGAAGATGCGACGCAGACAGGTGAACAGGGATAAACGTATAAATTGTTAAAAGAAGAACCAATCTGCCACAATTAAAAACACTTCTTTTTAGTTTGTTAACAAATGAGTCATAGTGCATACACTTTTCTTCTTTAGAATAAAGCCATAGAAAGAACAAAGGAGGACAGACCGATGCAGGACGAACATACAACTCAGGCAATGGGGTCTGTTGAATCCTCCCACTGCTTGAGTGAAGAAATAAGAAGAGTTTCTCTCTAATCTTTTGAGTTTGTAAAAGTCCATAAGGACTAAAGAATACCCCCTCAAGGTGAATGAAAACCTTGAGGGTTTTCTTTTTGCCATGGAATGCAAAGAAAAAGATGGTCTCACGTTGAAGGCCATCTTTCTTTGATCATTTGGTTGATAATTTGATCTTAGCTGGAAGCTGATCAGATACCAAGCTTGCTTGCGAGTTCTTTTGCTGTTTTTACAGCTTCTGCATCAGCGGAAGCAGAAATGGAAAGGAACATATCTCCAGAATACACAGCAGCAGCATATATCTTGTCTTCCATGGTTACCACGAGCTTGCCACTGCTCTTCTTAACATCGGCACCCAGTTTCTCAAGAGAATCTGTGCCCTTGGAAGAAAGTTCAAAAGCCTTCTTGGCATCATCCGACTTCTCAGCGACGACATAAGTTACTTCAAGGGAGCCATCTGCGTTTTTAGCTTCATACTGCTCTTTTGCGCCGTCTCCACCGCCAAGATCTTCAACAGTCAGGCCAACTTCTTCACAAGCCTTCTTGAAGTCGTCAACGGAAACTTTCTTCGCGCCCTTCTTACATGCTGCCATAGCAAGAGCCATAGCACTTACCATAACGATAGCAGCAACCTTTTTCATTGTTGTTTTCATACTGATTATCTCCTTATTACTCTAGTCATTTCGGTACATTTTCGTGTGTGCCATGTACCGAAAAGAATGATAACCTTGTCTAATCTGCGTGTCAATTAAATCCGATAGTATTCTATTTTTTTGACACATATTCGTGACAGTTGTTTCCAAATTTTCAGAGAATTACCGAATAAAAAGAAGGAACCGGTTCTTTTTTGATCCGGCTCCTTCTGGTCTTTAGTGTTTCAGATAATTACTCTTCCTTTAGGATCTTTACCGGTTCGAGCTTGCTGATAGAACGGGAATTCAGGAAGCTTGTGACTACGGCACAGGTCAGGATGATTGCTGCAGTTACGAGGAACCATAGAGGATTCATCGTGAGATTTGACTTCGCGATGCCGAAAGAGGAAAGGCCGATGGACATCATCGTGTCATTCAGAAGGATCTGAAGGACGAATCCGGCAAGTACACCGATGACCACGATCGGAAGTGTGCTCATGATCATTCTCCGGATCAGTTCGCCGGAGGTGTAGCCGATGGCTTTGCTGACACCAAGCTCGGATCTTTCTCTGATGATCTGGGACCTGGTCAGGAGGATCTCGGTTAAGATGACGACGAAGCATGTCAGGGCGATGAAGATAAAGCAGATAGCACTCATTGCCATAACCAGAGTATCGATCGTGGAGCCGATGAGATCGTCAACTAAAAGGAATGAATCCATAGGATATTTGCTGTTCCACTCCTTCTGGAATTCTTTTATGTTGACCCCATCGCTAAGATAGACCATACAGGTGACAAACTTGTGCTCAGGGTTGAATCTTTTTGCACCTTCTGCTGTCATCAGGGCTTTATTTCCCATGTTATTGATCTTCTGGTCGATGCCGCAGACTGTATAAGATACAGGTTCGCCCGTCTTTACAGTCATTACGGTGACGATATCGCCGATTTTGACGTCGAGCTTATCTTGGTTGACAGTGGTCAGTACGATCTCATTTTCATTCTGTGGCAGGTGACCGTCAAGAAGATATTCATACTTAAGTGCTTCCAGGTCATCATAGACATCAACGCCCAGAGACACATTCTTGGTGGCAGACTTAACTTCCACATTCATATATCCGCTCTGAAGAAGCGTTCTCTCGACACGCGGATCATTCTGAAGCTCGGAAATCACTTCCGGATGGTTCGAACAGTCACACTGGACGTCTGCCGCCTCAAATCCGACCAGCTTCAGAAGATGCTCCTGATTCAGTGCGAAGTTCTGATAGATCGTAAATCCCTGCAGGCTGGCAAACGTCAGAAGTGCGATGATCAGGGCAATAAAGATGCTCTTCTTCGGCCTGCCGAAGATCTGTTTTCCGGAAAGCGCGAGATTCATCGGAAGGGAACTTCGATCCAGCGCAAAGCGGTTCTTCTTGAAGTTGTGATTGGAGATGCCGGAGCGCAAAGACTCGAGGACAGTCAGTTTCTTATAGCTTCTGGACGCGATGAGAGTTCCGAGAAATACCAGAAACGGAATACCGATCAGTGTCGCAAGAAGAGCCGGGATACATACACCGGAGAATCCGGAAAGACCCATCAGCATACCTTCGATAGAGTTAAGCGGTGTGGTGATCAGAAATCCCGTTACCAAAGCCAGGAACGTCGCAATCACACAGATCAGCATTTCTTCCAGAATGCAGGCTCTTCTGAGTTCTTTTGCCGTATATCCGTTTGCCTGGAGAAGACCGATATTCTGGATATTAAGTTCGATGAAGTTTTTGATCGAGAAGTACATGATGATCACGGCCAGTCCGACCAGAACAAAGGTGAAAAGAAGTACGATCGCTGATGCGATATTGGCGGTGGAAAGTGTGCACATTTCCATCAGCGGACGGGCAATAGTAACAGGAGTAGTCATTCCGTCAAAAAGATGCTGCACTTCCTTGTCGTAGGCATCGATATCCGTACCTTCTTTTACTTTGCAGTTGATGAATGTTCCGACGAGCTCCGGATTTATAGTAGAAGCGATCTTTCCGAAAACATCATGGCTGATGAGACAATAGTATCCGGAGATATTCATGGGAGTAGCGAAATAGAGATGCTCAAGGTATCCCTTGACTTTGAAAACATGATCTGTACTGCCTGTGAAGATATGGAGGGTCTCACCGGTCTTGATGGTGCTTTTGAGAAAATAGGGAAGGACGATCTCGTCCTCTTTCAGATCCTGATACTCTTTCGGAAAAGCATTCAGATAAGTCGGGTGACTGCTATCTGCAAGGAAGAACTGATAGGATACAGCATCTTCCTGCGTCTTGTTTCCGTAGTAAAAATCGCCTACATAATTAACGATCGGGATCGAATCAACCAGCTGAGTCTCCGGAAGGCTTTCGATCTTTTTGATCGTCCCCTCAAGATCCTTATCGATCTCAGGCGTGCTAAAGATCATAAGATCAGATACATGATATTTCTCATCGGCTTCTTTGATAGCTCCGTTTCCGGAGAGCATCAGGGAAAGGCTGGAAAAGAGAAGGAGTGCAGCCAGATAGATCAGGACAAAAAGGATCGCGACCTCGCCTTTATGCTTCTTGAGATTATGTTTTGCAATGAAATAATGTGAATACATATCTTACCACCCCATGTTCGAGAGAAATGTCCGAAGTGCTGCGTGACGTTCTTTGTCCGGACCGCTATATGGTGTCAGCTCGATCTCGTCACAGATCACACCGTCGCGAAGATAAAGAATGCGGTTTCCGCGCTCGGCGGCTGCGATGGTGTGAGTGACCATGACGATGCTCTGTCCTTTATGATTCATCCCGGAAAGGACATCCAGAACGGCATTTGTGTTCTGGGAATTGAGAGCACCTGTCGGTTCATCTGCAAAGAGCACTTCCGGCTCATTGATGACGGATCTGACGAGAGCGACTCTCTGCTGCTCGCCGCCACTTAGCTGGTTCGGAAATTTGCCGTAACTCTTCTCATCAAGACCGACCTGGGAAAGAAGTTTCTTGGCTTTCTCGGCGAGTTCTTTTCTATTCTTATGCTTCAGAAGACCGCTGACCATGATGTTATCAAGAACGCTCATCGTGTCGTTAAGGTAGTTCTGCTGGAAAACGAATCCGCAGTGATTTCTTCTAAAAAGAGCGAGCTTGTCGTTATTATATCTGGAGATCTCTTCACCGCCGTATGAGATCGAGCCGAGGCTCGGACGGTCCATGCCGGAGAGGGCATACATGAGTGTGGATTTACCGGCGCCGGAGTCGCCCATGATGACCGTGAAGTCTCCCTTTCTGATCTGGATATTTAAGTTCTTCAGCACGTGCTGCTGGATCGAATCGTTACTGAAGGTCTTGCAAAGATCCCTGGCCTCCAGGATCACTTCCTTAGTGCTGAGTGATCTTACATCCTGCATAGCTGCATTGTTTTTCGTCTGAATGGTTGTCTGCATTTTCGTATCTCCTTTTATGGATGATGTGTTTTTCAGATTTCCCCGGTGCGTCCGCCGAGGCCTTTTTCAATCTTATGATTCTAGTGTAGAACTTCTCTTCATGAAATGCTTTACACAAATCTTGTGCAATTCTTAACTGATTCTTACACGAAGAAAAAATGCTATTTGTTTCGTTGTATAATATAGAAGTAACTTTTGAGATACGGGGATGAAGGAATGATAAAGATCGACCTGCATATGCATTCGACAGTTTCGGACGG
>DFFH01000075.1 GCA_002368805.1 Mageeibacillus sp. UBA3781
AGTTCTTGCCGGGTCTGCCGATATCGGAACCTGCATCCTTACCACCGATCATCTGGCCATATACGTACGGCTCTGTCTTGTGGATATCGGATGTCTCTTCCGTAAATGCAGGAGCGATCTCGGAGTAGTACTTGAATGCCTGGTCACCTTCGCCGGCATATGCAGCCGCGCAGATGATCCATGCGTTGTTATGTGTGAAGATACCGGCGTTCTCCTTATATCCGCCCGGATAAGTGGAGATCTCACCGTACTGGATGTAGTACTTGGTGAATGCAGGATTGTTAAGTACAAGACCGAACTTGGTGTTAAGTCTTTCGTCGATCGCAGCGAGGGTCTTCTTATCCGCACCCTGCTCCTTGCCGACATCGGACATGATCGCGAAGCCCTGCGGCTCGATGAAGATCTGTCCTTCTTCGCATTCCTTAGAGCCCATCTTCTCGCCGTTTGCATCGTAAGCTCTGAGGAACCAGTCACCGTCCCAAGCGGACTCCATGATGTTCTTCTTCATCTTATCGATCTCTGCCTGAGCAGCTGCCGCCTCGTCGTCCTTACCGAGGTGCTTGAGGATCGCTACGTAGTTCGGGCCTGTGTAGGTAAACAGTGTAGCAACCATGACGGACTCGGCAACCTTGGAGTAGCCGCCCTCTGCCTTGAACTTCGGGTTGGTGTATGTCTGGAAAGACTCACCCGGTGTGTCAGAGTAGCAGGACAGGTTGATGCAGTCGTTCCAGTCTGCACGCATAGCCAGCGGGAGACCGTGAGGACCGAGGTTGTTTACGATGTGATAGAAGGAAACCTTCAGGTGCTCGAGCATGGTCTGTGCAACGCTCATATCGTTGTCATAAGGAACCATCTCGTCAAGGATGGACCAGTCGCCTGTCTCCTTGATGTAAGCGGAAACAGAAAGGATCAGCCAGAGCGGGTCATCCGAGAAGTCACCGCCGATATCGGCGTTACCCTTCTTAGTAAGCGGCTGGTACTGGTGATAGCATCCGCCGTCCGGGAACTGTGTGGAAGCGATATCGATGATACGCTCTTTTGCACGGTCCGGGATCTGGTGAACGAAACCGAGGATATCCTGGTTGGAGTCACGGAAGCCCATGCCGCGGCCGATACCGGACTCGAAGTAAGATGCGGAACGGGAAAGGTTAAAGGTAACCATGCACTGATACTGGTTCCAGATGTTGACCATACGATCGACCTTGTCATCCGGAGTTGTAACATTGAGGATACCGAGGAGCTTATCCCAGGAAGCCTTCAGATCAGCAAGACCTGCTGCTACCTTCTCCGGTGTGTCGAACTTCTCGATCATGGCCTTTGCTTTTACCTTATTGATGGTCTTGCCATCTGCTTCAAACTTCTGGTCAACAGGCATCTCGACATAGCCGAGGACGAAGATGAGCGTCTTGCTCTCGCCTGCCTTAAGTGTGATCTCTTTGTAGTGGGAAGCGATCGGGGACCAGCCGTCTGCGAAGGAGTCGGTTGCTTTTCCGGCGAGAACAGCCTCCGGATTATTAAATCCGTTGTAAAGGCCGATAAAGGAATCACGATCGGTGTCATAACCGTCGATCGCATCGTTTACAGAGTAGAAAGCATAGTGGTTACGTCTGTCTCTGTACTCGGTCTTGTGGTAGATGACGGAACCATCTACTTCGACACGGCCGGTAGAGAAGTTTCTCTGGAAGTTGGTGCAGTCATCCTGTGCATCCCACAGACACCACTCAGCAAATGAGAAGAGCTTGAATGTCTTCTCCGAAGAGCCTTCATTGGTAAGTACTACCTGCTGGACTTCTCCGTCATATCCGTTCGGTACGAAGAAAGTAACCTGTGCCTTCAGGTCATTCTTCTTACCTGTGATGATCGTATAACCCATACCATGGCGGCACTCATAGGCATCAAGCTCGGTCTTGACCGGAGACCAGCCCGGATTCCAGACCGTTCCGTTGTCGTTGATGTAGAAGTAACGTCCGCCCATATCGATCGGTACGTTGTTATAACGATATCTCGTAATTCTTCTAAGACGTGCGTCTTTGTAGAAGCAGTATCCTCCTGCAGTATTGGAGATCAGACCGAAGAATGCTTCCGAGCCGAGATAGTTGATCCACGGATACGGTGTCTTCGGAGTCTCGATTACATATTCACGTGTCTGGTCGTCAAAATGTCCGAACTTCATATGCCATATGCCTCCTAAAAAAGTAGATTTCAAGTACCTATATCATACTATAACGAGGGGCAAATCGGAACGTTTCGCGCATCTAAAAAAGTACAAAAAACGCTTAATTTTCGGGCAGAATCGGCCAAACGCAAAGGATACCGAACTCGAAAACGGTTTCGTATTTTCGAAATTAAAAAGGAGTGTTTTCGTCCGTCAGGACAGGCCCAGAAGCTCTTCCATTCCGATGATGAACTGCTGCTTGACCTCGTCCATGGTCTCGATCTCACCGCTGATGTATGCGTCAAAGAGTTTATGGATCTCGTTCTCCGCGCACTTCTGCACTGTCTGATCATCCGGGATCACGATCCTCTCGGCTTCCGCCACTAGAACGACATACGGGTTTTGTCCCGCGAGAAAATCACTGGCAAAGTTCGGATCCTGCGCACACTTCTGCATGATCGTGCGGCTGTTTACGAAGCGGCCTTTCACCGCCATATCCGTCATCACGGTCTGATCCATTGTCAGGATCTTGAGGACCTTCGCAGCGGTTGCTTTTCTATCACAGGAGGAGGCCACCATCAGCCATGTGCCTCCGTCGTAGGAAGCGGTAGGCGCCGGCACGATCGACCAGCCGGTCTCTTCCGGTTTCGTCGTCTCGGAAGTCTCTCCGGTCGCTGTCGTTTCACTCTGATCCGGCTCTTTCTCTTCATGACCCGGAACATATCCGATCACTTTCGAGGCCTTATTCAGTGACCCGAAGAAAAGCACGCACTGTCCATCGTTGATCGCACGTGTCCACTCTTCACTTCCCTCATCAAACTCGAGTGTCAGTGTATCGTTAAAGAGTTTCTCCTGAAGGCTGAAGAAATTATCAAAGTCAGCATCCACTGTCACTTTTCCATCTTTGACCCAGGATGCATTTCTTCCCGCCCAGAAAAGCCTTCCGAGCTGGTGGCGGTCCGCAAGAAGCTTGATGGCTCCCTCTGTATTCATACTGACTTCCCTGGCCTGTTCCATAAAGGAATTCCAGTCGGAGAGTTTCGCCGTTACCTGGGACGGTTCGGCAGATCCGAGATACTTATCGGCAAGCTTACGGTTATAGATAAGAGCGGTCGGCGAAAGGTCATAGGCAAGTGCTTTTATAGAATGATCCTTCGTCATTGCCGCCTTATAGGTGTATTCAAACTGATCGGAAAGGTCACTGCTGCTGATACCGACCTGCTCGATCCCGATGCTGTAGTCGCTGTCGGTAAAGTTCGTAAGAGCCTCTGCATTCATCATGAATAAATCCGGCTTTTTCTCCGAGGCAAAAGCACTTTTCAGTTCCTGGACATACTGGTCCGGAGCCACATAGATATATTCATAGTCAATATCTTTGAGATAGTCGGCGAATTCCTTGCCGAAATCTTCCTCATATCCGTAGATCACAAGCGGATCTTCGGACTCATCCGTTACTGCGGAGGGTACCGTCGGCCCGGACGTAGGTTCAGTCGGGCCGGAAGTCTCGGTAGAAGGCTCGGTATCCGTCACACTCTCCGAGGATGTCGCTTCCGTCGAAGACTCAGAGGATGGCTCTTTCGACTCATCCTTCGACTTCGGCTTACAGGCACACATCGGCAGCGCCAGAGAAACCGCAAGTATAGTTGTCAGCAGTTTTCCTACCTTCATGATGTCCTCCATAGAATAATCTAAAAGTAAGTTTACCGCATTCTAAAAATGCTTTCAACAAAAGTGACTTTTTAGAAAGGATAAATAGGTTTATGCCTATTCTCTCTATATAATTGACAAGCGCCGGATTTCATAATAAAATTTCACTTGTCTTATGACATCCGGGGCATTAGCGCAGTTGGGAGCGCATCACACTGGCAGTGTGGGGGTCAGGGGTTCAAGTCCCCTATGCTCCACCAGAATTACGAAAAGTCTTTCCGCTTCACCGCAGAAAGACTTTTTCTTTTCCGGCTTTTCTGTACTTTATCCGAATGAACATACCGATATATCACTCTCAACTAATTTTTTATCGGTCATTTTTTCATGTCCTATACCCATAAATTCTTCGATCATCGTTTTTTATCGGTATCTTCAGACGTTCTGATACGGATAGAAAAGCACTTTTCGCGGATACTATCTGCACTAATGCCCAATAAAATACCGATAGAAACCCGAGATCAGAATTTCTATCGGTTCTATTTACCTAAATCAAGCAGATAAAAACATCAATGAGACATTTCTATCGGAAAGACCTTATTCCACCGTAACGGACTTCGCCAGATTCTTCGGCTTATCGATATCGCATCCGTTTTCTTTTGCTACATGGTAAGCGAGCATCTGCATCGGTACGATCTCAACAACTGCAGAGAACAGATTATCGATCTTCGGGATGAAGATAACATCATCTGCCTGCGCCAGGATCTCATGGTTGCCCTTGTAAGTCACGGCAAGGACTTCCGCGCCACGGGCCTTGACCTCAACGATGTTACTCAGTGTCTTTTCCATAATGTGCGGGTTGCAGCAAAGTGCGATGACCGGCTGATGCTCTTCGATAAGAGCGATGGTGCCGTGCTTGAGCTCACCTGCGGCATAGGATTCCGCGTGGATGTAGGAGATCTCCTTCATCTTCAGGGCTGCTTCCAGAGCGATCGCGTAGTCGGTATTTCTTCCGATGAAGAACATCGACTTGGTGTTGTGGTATTTCTTTGCCATTTGGGGGATCTTCGGATTCATGTCGAGCGCTTCCTGTACGCGCTTCGGAAGCATCAGAAGTGTGGACAGGTGATGGTAATAATCCGCATCTTCGATCCGCTCGAGGGTCTTGGCGATATAAACGGCAACGAGATACAGAACGGAAACCTGCGTCGTATAGCCCTTTGTGGTTGCAACGGCGATCTCCGGACCTGCCCAGGTATAAAGGACATCATCCGCAAGTTTGGCAATGGTGCTGCCGACAACATTGACGATGGCCAGTGTTCTTGCACCTCTTTCCTTGCACTCCTTCATGGCAGCGATCGTATCTGCCGTCTCACCGGACTGGGAAAGAACGATCAGAAGTGT
>DFFH01000034.1 GCA_002368805.1 Mageeibacillus sp. UBA3781
GGTATCTCTAATGGTATCCTGCTCCACGGGGGCTTACGTTCCTACTGCGCAACATTCTTCGTATTCTCTGACTACACCAAGCCGATGGCGCGTCTGTCCGCTCTGATGAATATCCCGCAGATCTTCATGTTCACACACGATAGTATCGGTGTTGGTGAAGACGGCCCGACACATGAGCCGGTTGAGCAGCTGACTATGCTCCGCTCCATGCCGAACTTCAACGTATGGCGTCCGTGTGATGCGACAGAGACTGTCGCTTCCTGGGTTGCTGCGATCTCTTCTCCGAAGACACCTTCCGCTCTCGTTCTGTCCCGTCAGAACCTGATGCCGCTCACCACTTCCTCCAAGGAAGCGCTGAAGGGTGCTTACATCGTTGCTAAAGAATCCAAGGATACTCCGGATGTGATCATCATGGCTTCCGGTTCCGAAGTTGAGCTCGGTATCAAGGCAAAAGACGTTCTCGCAGGTGAGGGCATCGACGCTCGTGTCGTATCCGTTCCGTGCCTCGACGTATTCCTTGCTCAGGATAAGTCCTACCGTGACTCCATCCTCCTGCCGGGTGTTACAGCACGTGTTGCTGTTGAAGCAGGCTCCTCTTACTCCTGGGGCAAGCTCGCCGGTATCGACGGCGGTTACGTCACCATGGATACATTCGGCGCCAGCGGTAAGCCTTCCATGCTGATGGAGAAGTTCGGCTTCACGGTAGATAACGTAGTTGCTACCTGTAAGGCAGTTCTGAATAAGTAAGAAAACCTTCCGCCGGGATCTTTTTCCAGGGTCCCGGCGGAATTCTATTTTATCCGGGAACTTCGGATGATATTTCCCGGGGAAAAACATAATAAGAAGGACTAGGAAGATTTCATGGCGACGATCTATGATATAGCGAAGGCTTGCGGCCTTTCTCCGGCCACGGTTTCAAAAGCACTTTCCAATGCAAGTGATGTAAGCAGCGCGACCAGAGAGCGCGTCCGCCGCATCGCGCAGGAACTGGATTATGTTCCGAATGCCGGTGCCCGTGCACTGTCGCAGAGCCGTACCTGGTCGATCGGAGTATTGTGCCAGGATGCATCTCAGATGGGTCTTTGGCATTACTTTTTTGCCCAGGTTATCGAGAGCTTCAAGGATTATGTCGAGAAACACGGATACGATATCGTATTCATCTCGAATAAAGTAGGTAATCTCGGGCTGTCCTATCTCGGACACTGCCGCTATAGAAGAGTGGACGGTATTTTCATCGTGAATACCGACCATGCGCAGAAGGATGCCAGAGAACTGATCGAGAGTAATCTTCCGAAGATCGCGGTCGATTACGAAGATGACTATATCGGATGCGTCATGACGGATCCTTCCGAGAGCATGAAGATGATCTTTAACCATCTTTATGAGAAGGGCCACAGAAACATCGTCTTCATGCATGGTGAGCGTGGCAAGTTCATCACGGAGGCACGTATCTCCGCACTTGAAAAAGCAGTAGCGGATTCCGGTGCCAAAGATGTGACGTTACGGCTTTTCCCGTCCCGGTATTATTCCATCGAAGGCGGCTATGACTCCATGAAGAAGCTCCTTTCCGCGACCAAAGATGACCGCCCGACCGCAGTTATCGCCAGTGATGACTACTCGGCGATCGGTGTGATCGACGCGATCCGCGAAGAAGGACTTTCCGTTCCGGAAGATATTTCCGTCGTGGGATTTGACGGTATCGAGATCACACAGAGAACGAGCCTCAAACTGACGACGATCCGTCAGGATACCAAGGCGATCGGAGAAGAAGCTGCGAAGAATCTTCTCGCCCAGATCTCCGGTGAAAAAGACATCGACAAAACAAGAACACTCCCTCCGCAGCTCATCCTTGGCGAGAGCTGCAGAGATCTGAATAACTAAGACATAACGAGGTGACAACATGGAAAAGTATCTTGATCCTGATTTTTCTTTCCAGGAAAGAGCAGAAGATCTTGCGGATAAGATGACATTTGAAGAGCAGGTCCCGCAGTTAAGCTATGGTGCGCCCGCGGTCGAGCGTCTCGGCGTTCCTGCATATAACTGGTGGAACGAGGGCCTGCACGGCGTGGCCCGCTCCGGTACGGCGACGATGTTCCCGCAGGCGATCGGCCTGGCGGCGATGTTTGACGATAAGCTTCTCGGAAAAGTCGCGAAGATCATCGCGACAGAAGCCCGTGCGAAGTATAACGCTTCTTCTAAGAAAGGCGACCGCGACATCTATAAGGGCCTGACTCTCTGGAGCCCGAACATCAACATCTTCCGTGACCCGAGATGGGGAAGAGGCCATGAGACCTATGGTGAAGATCCATTCCTCACCTCGAAGCTCGGCGTATCTTTCGTCAAGAATCTCCAGGGCGACGGCAAGTATATGCTGGCGGCCGCCTGTGCGAAGCACTTCGCCGCACACAGCGGTCCGGAAGCACTGCGCCATGAGTTTAATACCATCGCTTCGAAGAAAGATCTGGCAGAGACCTATCTGCCGGCATTTGAAGCACTGGTCAAAGAAGCTAAGGTCGAGGGTGTCATGGGTGCTTATACCCGTCTCAATGGTGATCCGACCTGTGCCAGCCCGTTCCTGATGGGCAAGCTGAAGGAGTGGGGTTTTGACGGTTACTTCGTATCCGACTGCTGGGCGATCCGTGACTTCCATGAATCCCACCGCGTCACCAAGACGCCGACCGAGTCCGCTGCAAAAGCACTTAACGCCGGCTGTGACCTCAACTGCGGTAATACTTATGTGCATCTTCTCGCAGCAGAGAAGGAAGGTCTCGTTTCCAAAGAGACGATCCGTAATGCGGTCGTACGTCTGATGAGAACGAGAATGAGACTCGGCCTTTTCGAAGAGCATACCGAGTTTGACGATATCCCGTACGATGTCGTTGCCTGTGACGAACATAGAAAAGTTTCTCTCGAGTGCGCCGAGAAGTCGATGGTACTTCTGAAGAATAACGGCATGCTCCCGCTGAAGAAAGAATCCCTGAAGTCGATCGCCGTGATCGGACCGAACAGTGACAGTATCGATGCCCTGCGCGGAAATTACTACGGCACTTCGGTTGCTCCGAAGACATTCCTTGAGGGTATCCGTGAGGAAGCCGGATCCGATATCCGCGTGTACTATGCAGAAGGATCCTCTCTGGATAAAGACCGTATCCAGCCGCTCGCTTTGGCAGAAGACGGCATCGCCGAAGCCCTGATCCTCGGGGAGATGGCAGATGCGATCGTCCTTTGTGTCGGACTTGATGCGACGCTCGAAGGTGAGCAGGGCGATACCGGTAATGCATTTGATTCCGGTGATAAGAGAGATCTTCTGCTTCCGGAGGGACAGAGAGTCCTGATCGAGAAGGTACTTGCTCTCGGAAAGCCGACCGTCGTCGTACTTGCCGCAGGATCTTCCATCAACCCGCTGGCGGATAAGGCGGATGCTCTTATCCAGGCATGGTATCCGGGCGAACTCGGCGGAACGGCACTGGCGAATATCCTTTTCGGTAAAGTATCTCCGTCCGGAAAACTCCCGCTGACCTTCTACGAGAGCATCGACAAGATCCCGGATTTTGCCGACTACTCCATGAAGGACCGTACCTACCGCTACACCAGAGAGAATATCCTTTATCCGTTCGGATATGGCCTTACATACTCAAAGATCGAAGTGACCGACTGCGTCTATGATGCATCTTCCGGCATCGCGACAGTAAGCGTAGAGAACAAGGGTGACATCGATACAGAAGATGTCGTACAGCTTTATATCCGCAATACCACCTCGGCATTTGCGAACCCGTATCCGAGACTTTGCGGATTCAAGCGAGTCGCTATCCCGGCCGGAGGAGAAGTATCGGTGCAGATAGAGATCGGGGAAAGTGCTTTTGACGTGGTAAATGACGACGGCGAAGTGATCCGCGACGGAAATACCTTCGATCTTTTTGCCGGTGTATCGCAGCCGGATGAAAAGAGCGAAGAACTGACAGGTTCTTCCTGCATCCGCATTTACGTAGTAAAATAGGAAATGCCGGTTCGGAAAGAAGGATGCGTGAGATCCCGCTTCCGGTGAAAGGGAGAAAAGCGCATCACACAGAAAGTGAAAAAGGACGGAAGACGTCCACAAAATAAACAACAATAAGGAGATTTGAACTATGAAATATCTTATCGGTATTGATATCGGAACATCCGGAACAAAGACCGCGCTGTTTTCCCAGGACGGAAAGCTCGTGGCCGCACATACAGTGGAATACCCGCTGTATCAGCCGCAGAACGGCTATGCTGAGCAGGATCCGGACGATTGGTGGAATGCTGCACTGACAGGCCTTAAGAAGGTCGTTGCTGACAGCGGCGTAAATAAGGAAGATATCGCAGGTATAGGTCTTTCCGGTCAGATGCACGGTCTGGTCATGCTCGATAAGGATGGCAAGGTCTTAAGAAAGTCTATCATCTGGTGCGATCAGAGAACTGCTAAAGAGTGCGAAGAGATCACCGGGAAAGTCGGCCTCGATAAGCTGATGGCGATCACCGCATCCCCGGCGCTCACAGGCTTTACCGCCAGTAAGATCCTCTGGGTCAGAAATAACGAGCCGGAGATCTACTCTCAGGTCGCTCACATCCTTCTGCCGAAAGACTATGTACGTTACAGACTGACCGGCGAATTCGCAACAGACGTTTCCGATGCTTCCGGTATGCAGCTCCTCGACATCAAGAACCGTAACTGGTCCGACGAAGTTTTGCAGCTCCTCGACATCAAGAAGGAGTGGCTCGCAAAAGTTTACGAGTCTGTTGAGGTATCCGGCCGCGTCACAGAAGAGATCGCTGCCGAGACAGGTCTCCCGGCAGGTATTCCGGTTGCTGCAGGTGCAGGCGATAACGCGGCAGCTGCTATCGGATGCGGCGTTGTTAAAGAAGGAACTGCATTTGTAACACTCGGTACATCCGGTGTTGTATTTGCTCATACAGATGACATGCAGGTCGACCCGAAGGGCCGTGTACATACATTCTGCTCCGCTGTTCCGGGCTGCTGGCACGTAATGGGCGTTCACCAGGCTGCCTGCCTGTCCCTCAAGTGGTTCAAGAATACCTGCTGTGACGCAGAAGTGATCGAAGCTGAAAAGCGCGGAATCGATGTATATCAGCTCCTCGACGAGATCGCAAAGGATGTACCGATCGGCGCAAACCGTCTCCTGTATCTCCCGTACCTCATGGGTGAGAGAACACCGCATCTCGATCCGAATGCCCGTGGCGTATTCTTCGGTCTTTCCGCTATGCACGAGAGAAAAGATATGCTCCGTGCGGTAATGGAGGGTGTTGTTTACGCACTCCGTGACTCCATCGATATCTTCAATAACCTCGGTGTTAAGATCGATTCCATGTATGCATGCGGCGGCGGCTCCAAGAGTAAGTTCTGGAGACAGATGCTCGCAGACGTATTTGACTGCACAGTAAATACCTGCGCTTCCGATCAGGGCGGTGCACTCGGTGCAGCTCTCCTCGCATCCGTAGCAGCCGGCGTATATCCGACGATCCAGGAAGCCTGCGGCGCGACGATCTTCTCCGCTTCCTCCATGGATGCAAGAGCAGACGTACACGCACAGTATGAGCCGTACTACCAGATCTACAAGGATCTGTATGCTCCGATGGCAGAAAACTTCAAGAGACTCGCCAACGTCTGATCACCGACAGACGATGTTGCGGCAGACGAACTGCCTGAAACTTTAAAATCAGAGAACGCCACCCGCTGATTTGAAGTGAACCCACTTTGTTGGACGATTTTAAGCTGAGTATAAGGACTGATTCCTTGCTTGACAAGGGGTCAGTCCTTTCAGTTTGACCTGAATTCTTTTGTTATTGTAGTAATCAATATAGTTATCCATTGCTTTTTGTAGTTGCTCTAGTGTCTCAAATTCGTATTCATGCCCGTAAAACATTTCGTTTTTCATCTTCCCAAAGAAGTTTTCCATCGGGCTGTTATCCAAGCAATTTCCTTTTCGTGACATTGACTGTATTATCTCGTGATCTTTTAATGC